>CAYMDG010000018.1:13156-16540 GCA_964388905.1 uncultured Bacteriovoracaceae bacterium | reverse complement strand
TTTCACGGTTAAAGATCCTGCTTCAGGAAAAGAAGGATGCCCAGGGGAGGCTGGAAAGCGCAAATAATTATCTTACAAGTTTTTTTGCAGCAGAGCGCATGAATGACCAGCTCTATATTGTAAAGGCAGAAGATGCAGTGAAAATTATCATTCCCCAGAAAGTCCTCTTTCCTACTCCTTTCAGCGCTTGGCTGATGCCCAGGGGGGTATCAATTATTAAGAAGATCGCTAAAGGGCTCGATGAATTCAAACCTATGTATGTCGATGTTGCAGGTCACACGGACAAAACTGCCATACCGAAGCAGTCATTAAAGACGTATCCCACACCATGGGACCTTTCACATGCCCGGGCTGTTTCAGTTCTCCTGGTGCTTGAGAGTCTGGGCGTTAAAAAAGACAAGCTTTCAGTTATTTCCTATGGAGATACCCGGCCAATAGCTGAACCCGATTCTGAGGAAGGCAAGGCCATGAACCGAAGGGTGGAGATCATTATTACACCCTAATTCTTAAGGCATCGGGGTATTCCTGATCCTCTTGAGCATCAGTCTTGTGTGCCCCTGAATATCTATCCCATTATCACCAAATCTCCAGGGCAGATATATGGTTAGGTAGTGCGTGAAGTGGGGTGTTAAGGAAGGCCAGTTCTCCGATATAACCCTGAGGTGTTCTTCATGTGTTCTGTTCTCGGGCAGAACAAGGCCTTTTCTGGCCATAAGCTTGAGAATCTTTTCGTATGGAGGAACGTTTCTGCCCCTGATGATCTTGTACAGGGCCCAGCTGCACAGACCAGTAACAAACAGGAAGAAAGCATATTTTGCCATGGATTCTACCTGTGTTGTTATTCGGGGTGCCGTGCTGAAGAGACCGGTGGCGAAGTTTATCTGGTCCTCAAGTGAGTACTGGATCACCCACCTGATCCAGCGGAACCGTAACTCATCGATAATATGGAATCGTATACCTGGGGCTTGACGTGCTGAAGGGGTTGCATCGATCACGATCCAGGTTTTGTCAAAGTATTCTACCCATGCATGGGCATCAGAGGCCCGGACAATGAAATAATCACCGCTTTCATTGTATTCCGTCACAAGAAAACCTGTGACCACCCTGGCAGGTATACCGCATGAACGTATCATGGCAGCAAGTGCCGATGCGAAATGTTCGCAGCTCCCTTTCCTGTGAGTCAACACAAACCACTCTATCCCCTTTCTACCAGGTGGTATCTTCTGTTTATCGAGTGTATACGTACATGTTTTCATCAGGAAACGCTCAATTCGATGAACCCGCAAAGCCGGATCTCCCAGTCCTGCAACGCGAATCGCAAGATCACGGACATGTGAGAGCTCATGGGGTATCTCAATACTGCCGGGATATCCCAGCCCGGTCACACGGTTTACCCAAACATCATACACAGAAGGTGGTTCGCTGCCCCAGTAAAGGTTCGTACCCCGGAACAAACACAGTCTTGGCAGAACTGCATGTACCCAGAATGGAAAAAATACATTTTCCGAGTTGAGGGCTGTAGGGTATATGGTCAGCCTATCAGTGAAGCTGCTGGAAACCGGCGCTACTGAACCACGGGATTCCTGCCTGAAGAAACCGTCAGAAGAGATACCTTCAAGCCTTGCGCCTGAAAGATAGAACTGCTTCAGGGGCTTTCCTGATGACCATACCACCCTCAGCACAACCGTCCGGTCTTGGCCGGATCGTCCGGAATCCTTCAGGTCAACATTTTCAGCAAAAGATATCTTTCCCCGCTGTGAAAGGCTCTGTTTGATTAAAGATGATGCAGGCCTCGGAAGGAGATAGAACAAAAGGCATGAAGTGAGGATGATACCCATAGAGACCTTGAGCCAGTGCAGAGGCTTTTCAATCCGGAGTGCCCGGCTAAAGGAAAAGGACTCGGCATCCAGGGCGAACAGGGTCATGGGGATAAGGAATATCATGAGCGCAAGGCCGACCAGGAACAACGGGCTGACGGTGAAGATTGTCGCCAGCAGACACTGGGCGAAGGAGATCCCGACGATCTGATAGATCTCGCGTGGTGTCTTTTTCATGAGGAGTCTAATGAGTGCAAGTACAAGGATCAAATCCCTGACTGCGGAAACAACAGCAGATCTTCCCATGTTGTTAATCTGGAATATTTCAAAGGCGAATACGCCGGCAATGATTGCTAACGCGCTCCAGGGACCGATCAGCTCATGGTCGAAATACCTTAGCAGGATTATGACATGCACGAGTGCAAGGATAATAAAAACAGGCCAAGGTAGAAGTTCGGAAAGGCCCAGGCAGAACATCCCGGCCACAGAAATTCCAACGGTGAGGATCTTGATCTTCTCAGATGTATATGATCCGGGCATCGGATGGTATGACCTCCGGGGACGTCTGATGTATTGCCTGGGCAAGGGCAAGGTGCATGAAAAGATCGATTTTGTGGGCGCGCGAAGAGCCTATTCCGCTGTACAATCCATTCAGGACAAGCCCAAAAGGATTACCCATGCGGTGCAGTTCGGATATTAAGTAGGTGGCCCAAGATAATTTCTGTTCCAGGTCAGGCCCGGGCATCAGAACTACGACGCCGCTCATACCCGCGCCTCCCTCAAATACCCGTGAAATAAGCCCATGGTGCTGCTTCTTCCATACTACCATTGAGAGCGGATCACCAGGCACATAGGGACGTACATGCGAGATGGAATCCTTGGCCTTGCCGCCCCCGGAGTCGAATGTTCCGGATGTTAAGGAAGGGTTGTATAACAGGGGTTCAGGAAAGACCAATATCTCCTTTCGTACCGGGAATGTGATGGATTTTTCAAAGAGACCATAGGGGTATGTGGTAAATATCGTTATAGTTCCCAGGTGAACCTTGCCCCTCATGGGTAGTGTTAAGTCCGTATACAAAACCTGTGTCTCCTGGCGCCCGAGCTTTTCGACCCTGACCAGGGAAAAATCTTTCAAAACAAGACGGTCCGAATCATTTCTTGGGTTTCTTATCAGGTATCCCATTTTAAAAGGAATACCCGCAAAGATCTCAGAGGGCAGCACCCTGTTTATTTCAAGATAGCGGAGGTTCATCTCCGACTCAATGCCCGAGACGATCATAAACGCCATCATCCCGGCAAGCACGAGATAGAGGAGGTTGTTTCCGGTTATCATGGCAATGACGATAAGGCTGAAAAGGAAGCCGAAAAAGATCTTACCCGGCTTCGTGAGCCTGAAGCCCCTGGGAGGCTTCAGGTATTTAAACAGGGATCTTAACCTCATCGAGTACGTTCTCTATAATGTTTTCTGCTGTACCGTTTTTTGAGATGATCCGGTGCTGAAGGACATGAGGGGCAATACTCCTGATATCACCGGGAGTTACATAGTCTCTGCCATCGATAAACGCCC
>CAYMDG010000018.1:0-13056 GCA_964388905.1 uncultured Bacteriovoracaceae bacterium | reverse complement strand
GCAATACTCCTGATATCACCGGGAGTTACATAGTCTCTGCCATCGATAAACGCCCAGGCCTGAGATGCACGCTTCAGTGCCAGGCCACCCCGGGGGGAGACCCCGAGTTCCACATCAGGGTGTATCCTGGTGGCGCGTACCAATTTAGTGATGTAAGATAAGATATCTGCATGAACCTTTACCTGAGAAGCGGCTTCAATCATGGCCATTATTTCCGGCTTATCCATTATGGGACTCAACTTCAATGCATCTGCGTGATCAATATCTTTCTTAAGGATCTCTGTCTCAGACTCCATGGGGGGATATCCCACATTAGCCTTGATGAGAAACCTGTCCAGTTGGCTTTCTGGCAAAGGAAATGTGCCGACCACTTCAGCAGGATTCTGTGTTGCTATTACCATGAACGGATCAGGAAGCTTGTAGGTCATACCATCAATGGTCACCTGCGATTCCTGCATCGCCTCCAGGAGTGCCGACTGTGTCTTTGGGGAAGTTCTGTTGATTTCATCAGCAAGGACAATGCTGGCAAATATGGGGCCCTTTACCATATCGAGACCCTCTGCACTGCTCCTGAACATATGAAATCCCGTGACATCAGAGGGGAGCATGTCATTGGTAAATTGAATGCGTTTAAAGCTCAGATGGAGAAGCTGTGATAGCGATATGGCAATGAGTGTCTTGCCAACCCCCGGCACACCTTCCAGGAGCACATGCCCCTTTGAAAGAAGCGCGCACAGGACGCAGGTCAAGACCGTGTCCTGGCCAAGAAAGACACCATGCATGTGCTGAAAGATCTTTTGGATGAGCCCCCGGCTGTTCATGTGTTGTAATGATAATCCCATGGCTTTCTATCGGCATGTAACATATCCGGTAATAAATCGAAAATCAAATATTAGGGGCATAATGAAAGGAAGGTGTAGACATTATTGATCCGATCAATTGAGGTATACAATGACAAGAGGCACATAATTATTTATGAGAAAATTCTTAGGCGATCTCAGAAGATGAGAAACCGACAACAGTGTGAACTATTGCCGTCATCATCTAGACTTCATCGGGAAGATGCTTTTTGATCTTCGCGAGAAGCTCACTGATCTCTTTCTGGCGTTCCTTCAAGTAGTCCCTATATTCGAACGAAGCCCTTGCGTGATGGATCTCAATACGAACAGTTACCTCTTCCCGATTCAGGAGCATCTTGAGCAATAGTAGATCTTCCTTCGTAACTTCAAGTGTTATCATGTCAACCTCCTTTGCTGTTTTATAAGTTAAGGCCGGTTATGACTGAGTCAAGCCCTTGGTTATAAAAAACAATGAAACCAATGATATAAAAAAGGGTGTAGTATATTGATAAGGGATCTGATATGTAAAGTTTAATTCAGAAATCTCCGATACTCACCACGAAGGTAACATCATGGCTGACATGCGTTATAGGCAGATCCTCGAGGACATGGAGGAAGGTTACTACGAAATTGACCTGACAGGAACCTTCAAATTTGTAAATAAAATCGTCTGCAAGATTGCTGAACTGCCAGAAGATCAAATCCTCGGTGTGAATTACATGGATTATACCACCAAGGCCACTTCAAAGCGTGTCTATAAGACCTTCAGCAAGGTTTATCAGACAGGGATCCCTCAAAGGATAGAATACGAGATCCTTTTAAAAAACAATACCAGAAAGGTCATTGAGAATACCATCAGCCTTCTCCGTGACAATGATCTTAATATTATTGGTTTCTGCGGATTGGTGAACGACATCACCAAACGGAAAAGGCTTGAAGAGCAGCTCCGCCAGAACAGGGAGCGGTTCGAGGCCCTATTTGAGAACGCAAACGAGCTTATACTGACTACGGATGCCTTTGGTTATATCAAGAGGCTTAATAAAAAGGTTGAAGAGATTTCAGGTTATCCAAGGAACGAACTCATCGGCAAGAGCATTCTGGTCATAGCACACCCCGATGATCGGCTTACCTATATACAATTCTGGCAACATCTTCTGGAGGGTCAGACCCCGAGATTCGAGCTCAGGGCGCTTACGAAAGATGGCATGACTGTATATCTCCTCGCAAGTGGAAGTGTGTTGCGAAGAGGTGGAAAAATCGAAGAGGTGCAGTATAATGCACAAGAGATTTCTTCTCTTAAAAATGCCCAACAAACCATAGAAGACCTCAAAAATCACCTGAGCAGCATTTTTGAATCAAGCCCGAACATGATTATTTGCCTTGACTGCACTGGAAAGATCCAGATGGCCAACCCCATTACGGAAAGGATCTTCCATAAACCGGTCTCATCCATGATCGGTAAAAGCCTATCTTCCCTGAGCCCTGCGATGAACTCTTTTCAGAAGGTTATCCATGAGGTTCAGAAGGAACGAACCCCGCAGTTTATACACGAGAAAACACTTTCAGAAAATTCTAATAATGTGTTTGATGTAAATATATATCCTCTGACTAATCCTTCCCTGGGTGGCGTTGTCTTTACGGCTGTAGATATCAGCGAAAAAAAACACATGGAACTTCAGCTCATCCATGCACAGAAGATGGAGACTATCGGCGAACTGGCAGGTGGTGTAGCTCATGACTTCAACAATATCCTGACAGGGATTACCGGCAATATCTCCATGCTGAAATACACTACTGATGAAAAGAAGAGGTTCCAATACATCAATACCCTGGAGAATATTGCCGAGCGCGCCCGTGATCTCACCCAGCAGATGCTTGTCTTCACCAAGAGGAATGAAGGCAAACCCGAACATATCTCTCTGAACCAGGTGATCCGAGAAGTCATTGATATGTCAATAAAATCAATACCCAAGAACATCAAAATCGATTGCAATACAAATGGAAAAGATTATGCGGTATTTATCGACCATACACACCTTACTCAGGTGTTGCTGAACCTGATTGTGAATGCCAAGGATGCCATCGGCGATGATCAGGACGGCCTGATTGCCATATCTATGAGCCAGATCCTAGTTGATAAAGATTCCAAAAGACAATTTCTCCTGGGTTCCATCGGCAAGTATGCACACATAGAAGTTAAAGATAACGGGATCGGCATGAATAACCAAACCCTGTCCAAAATCTTTGATCCTTTTTTCAGTACTAAACAGAAAGGTCCTGACAAAGGAACCGGGCTCGGCCTTTCCATCGCTTATAATATTATTAAAAATTCAGGCGGGGGAATCCAAGTGAGCTCCTCTGAGGGCAAGGGGTCAACCTTCAGCGTTTTGTTGCCGGTATCCAAGCTCAAAGAAAAGGACTTACCTTCCGAGGATAAAATTTCCCAGTGCATTTCCAAACACCAAGCGAGGATTCTCATTGTGGATGATGAGGAAATGCTCAGAGACATTGGAAAAGAAATGCTTAATCTGCTAGGTCATTCTGTTGAGACTGCATGCAATGGGCATGAATGCATGGAGATCCTTAAAAATGACACCAATGGATTTGACCTCATCATCCTTGATATGATTATGCCCGGGTTGGATGGTTATCACACCCTTGTGGAAATGGAGAAGCTCAAGATAGATACAAGGGTTGTCATCTCATCAGGTTTCTCTTTTGAGCACGAGAAACAAGATTTTTTCTCAAATCCCTTGATTGTAGCCAAACTGAATAAACCCTTTAACTTAAACGAACTTTCACAGATCCTCGATGAAGCCCTTTCTTAGATTGATCCGTAATCAGTGAACAGTGATACTTATTGACAATGTCATCACTTATCACTTTTATAATGCCTTATCTTCCCATTGACCCCTGCCGATACTATCATTAGACCTAGATATAAGATGTTCTGCCCAAGACTCAATTAACTAATTCGGGGGCACATGCACATGGTAAACAACAGTGAATTTGGCGATGCATTCTTCGAGGACCTGTTTGAGAACTCAACAGCCATATCGGCTGTTACTGATGAAAACGGCATACTCAAGAAAGTGAATAAGAGATCTCTTGAGATGTTTTTCGGTCAGGTTCAAGATAAGAATTCTGTGATTGGAAGAAACATCCTGGATTTCATCCACAAGGATGACAGGCCGAAGGTAATAGAACTCTGGAAACAGAGCATATTGGAAAAAAAGGAAGTCAGGTATGAGCTTCGCATGACCTCAAGTGAAGGTCATGTAATGTATTTCCTTATCAGCGGCAGGCCCATTATAAGAAATGGCAAGATTGTCATGTTCCATTACCAGGCCCTTAATATGATCGATCAAAAGGTCCAGGAGCAGAATATGCTGCACTCTGCAAGTGCTGAAATCCTTACTCAGCTTGCAGGTGGATTTGCACATGACTTTAACAACCTGCTCACGGTAATAAATGGGTATTCCGAGATTCTAAAAATGTCCATTGAAGAACAGAGTCCTTTGCACCACAAAATCAACCAGATATGCCTAGCCGGAAAACAGGCATCGGTCCTTACCAACAGGATGCTGGATTTCAGCAGGAGGAATAAAGCTGAGGCAAAACCCCTTGATGTCAATACAGAAATTGCCAACCAGGAAAGCATTATTAAACATGTGATTGGTCAAAACATAACGGTAATTTTTGAAAAATCGCCAGATCTTCCCCCGATAACCATAGAACCTTCCACATTCACCAACCTCCTCATCAACCTGGCCGTAAATGCGAAGGAAGCCATGACAAAGGGCGGGGAAATAACCATCGGGACCGAGGACATAACGGTCAATGCCGCCAATGAGAATGCGTACACCCAGGTACCCCATGGTGATTACCTGCTGCTGAGAGTCAGGGACACGGGAGAAGGTATGACAGAAGAGGTCAGACGTCAGATCTTCGACCCCTTCTTCTCAACCCGGGAGGGCGGCAAGGGCATTGGTCTGTGGACAGTCCACAACATTGTCAATGCAGCACGGGGTTTTATTGTTGTTGACACAGAGCCCGGATCAGGAACAACCTTTTCAATACTGTTCCCCTTTTCTTCCCATGAGGCCGAAAAGGTCGTTCATATGAAGACGAATCCGACAAAGCCTGAAGTGCTCCCTTCAGAATTCAAGACTATCCTTATTGTCGAAGATGATGACACGGTTCGCGACCTCGTATGCGAGATCCTCAAACAGCAAGGTCATGTAATATTGACTGCCCGCAACGGTGGGGACGCTCTACAACTTGCACGTCAGTATGAAGGCCATATCGACCTCCTCATCACAGACATGGTCATGCGCAGAATTGATGGGAAAATGCTCTCCCGGAAGATACGGTCAATTTGGCCGCACATCAAGATAATGTTCATGTCCGGTTACGGTGGCGATGTGATCAGTGATAGCGACCTCAAAGGGAATGTATTTCTCTCAAAGCCTTTCCTGCCACAGGACCTCATTGATAAGGTCAGCGAAGTATTTCATGGATTAAATTAACGAACAGTGCATCTTTTAACCTGGTGGCTAAGTTCCAAGATCAGATTTTCTATTTCTCTCTCGGTAAATGAAGACTCCTTTATGTATGTCTGGTCCACATGCTTTGAAGCGACAAATTTCTGGAGTATGTACAATTGCGCTCCTTGAATCATCTTTGCCATGTTCATTATATCTTCAGGGCGGAGCAGGGAATTAACAATGGTTGTGCGGAACTCGTAAGCAATACCTGAAGCCATGAGCAAAGCAATGCTTTCCTTTATATGAGTTATGTTTACAAGAGACCCCGCAACAAGAGAATACTTGTCCCAAGGGGCCTTGATATCCATTGCTACATAATCAAGAACGTTTCCTCGAAAAGCATCTTGAAGCACTTTCGGTCTTGAGCCGTTGGTGTCAAGTTTTACCAGGTAACCCATGGATTTCACCTTCTTCATGAATGGGATAAGATCAGGTTGCAAAGTCGGCTCTCCTCCTGATATCACGACAGCATCAAGCTTTTCCCGCCTCTTTTCTAGAAAGGTGTAAACATCCCCCATGAAGGTAGTATCACCGTAACGTCTCTTGTCAACAAGCTCAGGATTGTGACAGTAGGGGCACCGGAAATTACAGCCTTGGGTAAAGACCACAGCGCTGATCTTCCCTGGATAGTCTATAAATGATGTCTTTTGTACATAGCCAATCTTCATATGATACTCACAATAAATTATTTATCGATAAAACCGTTAATTATGATACAAGAGGGATGTATATAAAACCAATGCCTTGCATGTTTTAGCAAATAAATATAAATTGATCATTCAAGATATCCTTTCATAAGGACGATTTTATTATCATGGCAAAGGCACGCATATTAATAATGGATGATGAAGATCTTATTCTTGATGTTGTGAGCAGCATGCTTGAATACCTGGGATATGAGGTAGACCTTTCAAGGAACGGGCAGGAGGCTATTGAAAAATACAGTGCCGCAATGCAGGGTGGAAACCCATTTGACGCCGTAATTATGGATCTCACCATACCTGGAAGCCGCGGAGGCAAGGATGTGATCCAGGATCTCATTAAACTTGACCCTGCGGTGAGGGCAATTGTTTCGAGCGGATACTCCAATGACCCGATCATGTCAAACTGTAAAGAATATGGCTTCAAGGGTGTCATCAAGAAGCCGTTCAAGATGGAAGATCTCAGCGAAGTCATCGCACAAACCCTAAATAATTAAGGATGACCTGAATTTAAATCACCAAGCCTCAGGCGTAAGGTTTTCGTAATACATTTACATGCATAACCGAGGGCCTAAGGCCTGGTGACTATCCTTTATACCTGTCTTAAAATATCCTTTTCGTTTTCAGGAAGAAGCCTCAAAGCTTCGCGTGCAATATTAGGCTGGACTGCCTGTATCTTATATACCTGGCTTGCCGTCAACTCTTCAGTATGGATAGCTTTATGGACCTGGAAAGACTTCCTTTGGAGAAACTCTTCTATCTTGCCGTTATTCCACTGGGCCACAGGCCTCAGGTACCCCACAACACGTGAATAAACTTCGGTAGTCTCACCGCAGTCAGGACATTGAGTGTGGTTGCCTGTAAGGTATCCATGGCCAGGACAGACGCTGAAGGTCGGACTGAAGGTGAAGTAAGGAATCTTGTAACCAAGACAGATCTTCTTTACAAGGCGTTTGATCACCTCAGGATCATCCACTCGTTCGCCTGCGAAAAGATGCATGACTGTCCCGCCGGTATACTTGGTCTGGATCTCATCCTGGAGATCCAGGGCTTCGAATATGTCGTCGGTGTAATTCACCGGGAGCTGCGAAGAGTTCGTATAGTATGGCTCATGGCCCTGTCTATATGCATCTTCATTGGCGCAGATGATGTCTGGAAAGGTCTTCTTGTCGATCCGGGCCATTCGATAAGATGTGCCTTCAGCCGGTGTTGCCTCAAAGTTGTAATTGTTGCCGGTCATCTCCTGGAGGAGGAGCAGCTTGTGCCTGATAAAATCAGAAACCCTCAGCGCAAAGGTTCTGCCCTGATCGGTGCCGATATCTTCTCCGAAAAGGTTCAAACAGGCCTCGTTCATGCCCAGAATGCCGATTGTCGAGAAGTGGTTTTTCCAGTACTCGCCAAATTTCTCTTTCATTCCTATAAGATAATATTTTGTATATGGGTATAGATTGCTCTGGGTAAAACTCTCCAATACCTTTCGCTTGATTTCAAGGCTAGAGCTGGCGATATCGATAAGCGCCTCGAGTCTGCTCATGAAATCCGTTTCGTTCGTACTCAGATATCCTAGTCTCGGCAGGTTGATAGTTACAACCCCTATGGAGCCGGTGAGCGGGTTTGATCCGAAAAGACCTCCTCCCCTCTTGACCAGTTCCCGATTGTCGATCCTGAGCCTGCAGCACATGCTCCTTGCATCGCCCGGGTCCATGTCGGAATTGATGAAGTTGGAGAAATAGGGAACCCCGTATTTTGCAGTCATCTCCCACAGACCGGCAATGTTCGGATTATCCCAGTTGAAGTCGGAAGTAATATTATAAGTGGGAATAGGGAATGTGAACACCCTGCCCTTGGCATCACCGGAAGCCATTACCTCGACAAAGGCGCGGTTGAACATGTCCATTTCCTGCTGGAATTCTCCGTATGTTGCTTCCTGGATCATGCCGCCTATTACCACACCCTGGTCCTTGTAGTGTGCCGGTACATCGAGGTCCAGTGTCACGTTCGTGAACGGGGTCTGGAACCCTACCCTTGTGGGTACGTTGATGTTAAAGATGAATTCCTGGAGGGCCTGCTTGACCTGAACATAATCGAGTCCATCGAATCTGATAAAGGGCGCCAGCAGGGTGTCAAAATTGGAAAATGCCTGGGCTCCGGCAGCCTCGCCCTGAAGGGTGTAGAAAAAGTTTACGATCTGCCCTAAGGCGGTGCGAAAATGCTTGGCCGGTTTGCTTTCAACCTTGCCAGCTGCGCCCTTGAAACCCTGGACGAGGAGATCGTAAAGGTCCCATCCGACGCAATAGACGCTGATGATGTTGAGGTCGTGTATATGGAAATCCCCGCCGGAGTGGGCATTTCTTACTTCAGGAGGATAGATCTTGTTAAGCCAGTAAATCTTGCTGATCTCGGATGACAGGTAGTTGTTGAGACCCTGGAGAGAAAACGCCATGTTGCTGTTTTCGTTCACCTGCCAGTCCAGCTTATCGAGATACTGGTCGATAAGATCAACCCCCATACCGTCCTTGATCTCGCGGATTTTTGCGTGCTGATCGCGGTAGATTATATATGCCTTTGCTGTCTTTTTGAGCATCGACTGGAGGAGCACTTCCTCCACGATGTCCTGTATCTCCTCTACGGTGGGTATGTCTGTTATGGTCTGCTCTGCAATGGACAGAACCTTGACCATAAGCTTGTGAGCCGTGGCATCATCAAACTCTCCGGTGGCACTGCCGGCCTTGGCTATGGCTGCTGTGATCTTGGAAGCATCAAAGGTTACTACCCGGCCATTTCTTTTCTTGATGGTGATGAACATATCATTCTCCCCCTTGGAGTGTAAAACTCATAAAATTGCCTATGCTAATGACAAATTCCGCCTTAATTTCCCCTCTGCCTTATAAAAATTCTCTTGCTGACGCCGGCATTGCTCTCATCTGATTGCATCAAGCTGTTTCATCTCTTAATACTATATATAGTGTACTCAACCTATCACCGTACTATATATAGGGCATTAGTATGAAAATGCAAGGGGAAAATTAATCACCATCTTTGTACATTCTCTCGATCTCATGAGCAAAGTTCGCAGAGACTACATTTCGTTTGATCTTGAGAGTGGGAGTGAGTTCTCCGGTCTCAATGCTGAATTCCTTCGGAAGAATTGTGAACCTGCGGATCTGTTCCACTCTGGCATAATCCTTCATGAGCATCTTTAGCTTATCATGATAAAAAGAAACGATCTCCGGCTTTTTAACGAGGTCCTCAGGTGAATCGAAAGAAATACCATGTTTATTAGCATAGTTGTTCAACTCAATGAAGTTCGGTACAATCAATGCGCTCAGGTACTTCTTGCCTTCACCAATTACAACTGACTGCTCGATAAACAGATCCGAAACAAGGGTGTTCTCGATATTCTGTGGGGCGATGTTTTTTCCTCCAGCCGTCACGATGATGTCTTTCTTGCGGTCAGTAATATACAGACACCCGCGTGCATCAATTTTTCCTATATCCCCGGTCATGAACCAACCGTCTTGCGTAAAGACCGACCTGGTATCGTCGGGTTTGTTGTAGTATCCCTTCATCACCTGGGGCCCTTTGATCAGGATCTCACCATCCTGAGCGATCATGACCCTGGTATCAGGCAATGCGGGACCGACCGAACCGAATTCAAAAACATCAAACCGGTTCACATTGGTGACAGGTGACGTTTCTGTGAGTCCATAGCCATTGTGCACCGATACGCCTATACCGTTGAAAAATCTGTCGATCTCGGTGGCAAGGGCGCCTCCCCCGCTTATGAATAATTTTATACGGTCCAGACCAAGCGTTAAGCGCATTTTTGAAAAGACTACTGCCTCGGCTAGGTCATACTGTATTTTAATGGCAGGAGGCATTGGCTTGTGTTGTACCATGTAATCCACAGCACGATCTGAGACATTAATTGCCCACTCAAAGAGCTTCTTTTTCACAGGGGTTGACTTGTCGGCTTTCGTCTTTATCCCTGAGTAGAGTTTTTCAAATAGCCTGGGAACACTCACCATCAAGGTAGGCCTGGTTTCCTGCATGTTCTCAAGCACAGTGGCAAAGCTCTCTGCAAGATTGATGACCGCACCTATGTGAATCATGAGATAGAGGGATACGGTCCTGCCAAGGGAATGGCTCAAGGGAAGCAAGGCAAGCGACTCGTCCTGGTGGTTGATCATGGGGTGTGATGCATAGGCCTGAAGCACATTGGCGTGGAAGTTGCCGTGGGTGAGCATAACCCCTTTGGGTTGTCCGGTTGTTCCGGATGTATAGATGAGAGTGGCGAGGCTATCCGTATTGATGGCGTTCATACGATCCTCGAAGGTCGATTTGTCTTTTACCGCATCACCTCTAATCATAAGTTCTTCGAAACTGATGATATTTTCACCAGGTATTTTGAATGGATCGAAGGTAATAATATATTCAAGATGAGGAATCTTGCTTTTTATGGATAGGATTTTATCCAGGTGCTCTTTGTCCGACACAAAGGCCACCTTGGCCCCGGAGTCGTTTATAATGTAAGCAGCCTCTGAGCTGGAGTTTGTAGCATAGATGGGAACATCTGTGGCCCCAATGGACAACGATGCAAGGTCTGCCACAACCCACTGCCAACAGTTCTCAGAAAAGATGCCTACTTTATCTCCCGGATTTACCCCCAGGGAAATGAGGCCCAGCCCAACCTTGCCAACCATATTCCTCATCTCGTTCCAGCTGATGGGAGTATATCTTCCGTCTTTTTTGTACCTCACGAATGTCTCGTACTGATAACGATCGGCCCTGTTGTGGAAGATGCCGGCCATGTTTTTTTCAGAATAACCCATGATATCCTCCTTTGTATCTCTTAAGGTGCACCCAAATTCTCTTGATGTATGAGGTGATGTTTATATAATATTTTTCATAGATCAACCATTATTTAACGCAGTAAATTCCTATCCCGGAGAAAGGTTGCCAGAGGTTTTGAAATTGACTATAGTACCGGAGATGACAAATGCCTTAAGCATAGATCTTGAAGAATATTTTCAGATTCACGCCCTTGCAGGATTGATTCAGCCTGACATGTGGCCTGACTTCCCTTCTTCAATCGAAGATAATACGGTGAGAATCCTGGACCTGCTCGAGGAGTTCCGCATCAGGACTACCTTTTTCTGCCTGGGTTGGATCGCCGAACATCACAAGGGACTCATCAGGCGTATTCACAGCCAGGGCCATGAGATTGCTTGTCATGGATTTGCCCACCAAGTCATCTACCAACAAGATAAAGTGGTATTCCGTGATGACGTCTCAAGGGCCAAGGATATCCTTGAGGATATAACAGGGGATCCTGTCATAGGGTATCGTGCCCCTACCTATTCCATCACGGAAAAGACCTTATGGGCCCTGTCCATCCTTGAGGAACTCGGCTTCAGATATGATTCAAGCATATTCCCCATCTACCATGATAACTATGGTATGCCCAATGCCCCCCGGTTTCCCTACCTATTGCCTGACAGCACCCTCGTAGAGTTCCCAATATCCACACACAAGGTGGGACCGATAAATATCCCCATATCAGGAGGCGGTTATTTCCGCTTGCTCCCCTATTTTTTTACAAAAATCGCTTTGAAGGCCCTGATGCACAGCAATAATCCCTTCGTTTTTTACATTCATCCCTGGGAGTTGAACCCGGATACCCCAAGGGTAGCGGGTATGGATGCCCGCTCCCGTTTCAGGACCTATGTGGGAATAGGTACCTCTTTTCAGAAATTCTCTTCACTGCTACAGGATTTCTCATTTGCTCCCATTCGCGATGTTCTTACCGAAATGAAACTGCTTTCTTAAGCATCCGGCCGCTAGTCACTCGCAAGCGCCTTCCTGGCCTCATCTCTGGTTTCATAGATATGAGGGGCCAATTTGCGTTTTTTAAGTGCATCCCCAAGCTTCATCCGCAAGAATGTATTGGTCGTGTAGCGCGTAACACCTGAATAGTATTTCTTTACCACTCTTTTCACCATGTCGGTGTACTCGTCTACCAGCTCAGGCATGATATCGAAATGATCGTAATTGACAATTGTGTACACCTTTTTTCCTAGGGGTAAACAGATCTTGGTGACCATTTCTTCTATATCATGGATGTCTTTGCTATTTCTTATCTTATGCCCTTCAAAATTGACAAAGAAAAGGTTCTCATCCGCATCATAAGTCAGGCGTTCTTCAAGCGGTAGTTCTGTGAGGTCATTCAGCAGGCCCATTGCCACTGGAGTAAAAATCCTCTCATCCATCAGGCGTGGTTTGTTTTTCATGATGGGCATGAAATTCATGAAGCAAAGGATATCTTTTTCAATATCGATACCCGGGGCCACCTCCATAAGTTCCATACCCTCTTTTGTCAGCGCGAACACACACCGTTCGGTGATGTAATAAACAGGCTGACCCTTCATGATGGCATATTGTCCACTGAAGGTTACCTGTTCCACCTTTTCCAGAAACTTCTTTTCTATTCCCTCCTGGTCAATGACAAGTCTTCCGTCTCTGACTGAGACCTTGAGTCCTTCTGCTGTAAAGGTACCGACAAAGACTACCTTCCTTGCGTTCTGGCTGATGTTTATGAATCCGCCGCAACCGGCAAGCCTGGTGCCGAACTTGCTCACATTCGTATTCCCTTGACTGTCTGCCTGGGCAAGCCCCAGGAAACAGCAATCGAGCCCGCCGCCGTCATAGAAATCGAACTGGTAGGGTTGGTCAATGACACAATCAGGGTTCGTGGAGGCACCGAAGCTCAGTCCGCCGGCCGGCATTCCACCGATAGTGCCGGGCTCGGTGGTCAGCGTGATATATTCAAGAATCTTTTCTTCGTTGGCCACCTGTGAGACACCCTCGGGCATGCCGATACCGAGGTTGATGATGCTGTTGCCCTTAAGCTCAAGGGCTGCCCTTCGGGCAATGATCTTCCTCGCCCCCATCTCCATGGGAGGCAGAGAC
>CAYMDG010000017.1:20647-23377 GCA_964388905.1 uncultured Bacteriovoracaceae bacterium | reverse complement strand
TTGGTTCAAAAGAACTACGACGGATCACGGACACATAAACCCTGCTTGCGGATTTAGTCATTCCTTCCAGTGGATGCATTCCACAGGGCATGAGTCGATGGCCTCCTGGATAAGATCTTCAGGCCCTCCATCAGGCTTGACTACCTCGGCAACATTCTTTTCTTCGTTCAGAATGAACACCTCCGGGCAGGTATCGTGACATACCCCGCATCCGATGCATTCTTCTTCCACAAGATAGACAACCCTGCTCATAAAGCCTCCTGAGGAACCTATTCGTCAAACACTGAACTTTTTCAATTCATCCATGGGGCACCTGAACGGGAATGTCCCGGTCATGAAGAATCCCGCTATTGCTTCGACTATCAGTCGATCCTGGAAGGGCTCGTTGAAGCTGCATGTCTGGCCTCTTGTTTTGTTCCTATACTCATAAACACGGATAAGATGGTCACCCATGATATCGATGACATCGAACAAGGGGTCTATCGTACCGGCTTGTGCTGTTTTTGAGTCAATGCTTTTATAATTCTTCTTATACATATGTAGCCTCCTCACCCATGGGGAATGATATTGATAAGGGTCTGGTATATACAATTCCCGTACCAAGAGTGACAATATAATAAACTTACGTAAAAACAATAAAATAACAGAATAGGAGACCTAGAGTCATCATAGTATTTCTCATATCGCAGGATGAGTCCTGTCTGACAGGACTCATACAATCAAGAAAGACTTCTGCATTCTGAACGGCCCGATCCTTGTCTGAATCTCAAAAAGTTATTAAAGCTGTGCAATGGTCTCTCAGAGTGAAGCAGACTTGTTTGACACAGTGAAGAAGGTGTATGCTGGGAGGGTGATTCCGGGCATCCCTTTCTCATATGCCCGGTTTGATAATGACAACTAGGGAGGATCTATGGACTTTGAAACCATTATTCTCGATCGATCAAACGGCATTTCCACGATCCGGATGAACCGGCCCAAGGAGATGAACACCCTGAACTTCGGGCTTACAAAGGACATCCTCAAGGCATTGGAGGTGTGCTGGGACGATGCAGCAACAAAAGTGGTCGTCATCACGGGAAGCGGGAAGGCCTTCTGCGCGGGTGGTGATGTGGTTGCCTTCAAGGACGCCGCAGACATGGGTGACGCCACCCGGCAGATGACCAAGGACTTCGACCCGCTTATCTCGGGCATCAGAAGAATACATAAGCCTGTCATCGCCATGATCAACGGGATTTGCATGGGTGCCGGCCTGTCACTTGCCGCTGCCTGCGACCTGCGCATCTGCGCGGCATCGGCCGTGTTCCGCCAGGCCTACACATCGGTGGGCCTCACGCCCGATGGTGCATGGGGCCTGCATGTACCGCTGCTCATCGGGTTCGGGCACGCAAGTGAGCTTATCTTCACAGACCCCATGATAGATGCCAAGAGGGCCTGCGAGATCGGCCTGGTTACCGAGGTGGTGGACGATGCGGAACTTGAGGCCAAGACCATGGAAAAGGCCGGACGCATGGCCAAAGGGCCGCTGACGGCCTATGCCATTGCCAAGGATAACCTGAACCGGGCCATGCTCTCAATGCTGGAGTCTCAACTTGAGCAGGAACGCATAGGCATCATGAAGGCCGGCAGGGCTCATGACGCCCGCGAAGGGATTGCTGCCATCCTGGAGAGGCGTAAACCGGAATTCACCGGGGAGTAAATTCTAAGGACCGATGAAAAAGCTCCTGATTATCAATGCCGATGACCTTGGACTGAGCAAAGAGATAAATGACGGAATATTATGGTGTTTTGAGCGCGGTTTTGTAAGTGATGCATCCCTTCTGGTAAAGGCCGTCTCTGTTGATGAAGCAGTGATAGGCCTTAAAGCATTAGATGTCAGACATGTCGGTATACATATTAACCTTGATGAGGTGTTTGGCTGGAGACCGGGCGGCATTGAGCGTATAGCCAGACCTGTACTTATGAATATGCTGAATGACCAGGGTTTTCTGCAGGAGTGCACACGTGAGGCCAGGGATCAGATTGAGATCTTTTTATCTTTTGGCCTTATACCCACACACATGGACACCCACCATCATGTGCACGGGTTCTTTCCCATCTTCCAGATACTTGTCGATCTCTTGAGGGAATACGGTATTCCGGCACTGAGGTTCAGCAGGCACGGATACCTCCTACCTACGCGCAAAGATATACCCTATGATGATGAAACCTATGCACGTATGGAAGATATGCTCAGACGCAAGGGCATAGTGTATTGCCCACACTTTTTGGAAGGCGCCATGAGGGTCCATGATGCCGCTCCGGCGGTAACAGAGCTCGTTGTACACCCTTCCCGGGGAGGAGATCCCTGGAGAGCGGAAGAGTTGGAGATCCTTGAATCAAAAGCAAAGGCCGACAACCTGGACCAAAGAGATATAAACCCGGTCAGTTTCAGGGATCTTCTTAAAGAAAGGGACACCTGATTCATGATTACCTTATTTTGTCCAGTTCCCTGTTCCCTAAGGTTATACTCATATCTACCAGTACCATGAGGCCGTTTAGGGCATAAAGCGTTACCACCCAGTCAAGGTTGTAGAATACCTTGTGGAGAATGCCAGCCATGTAACCCACAAAAACGATAATGAGGAATGCTATGCTTTTGCCCTTGGCGGTCCTGGATGAGATGGACTTATAGATGGATGCCGGCCAGGCTGACCCGAAACAGATAAGCATGGTTATCTCGAATATGCTCAT
>CAYMDG010000017.1:11015-20547 GCA_964388905.1 uncultured Bacteriovoracaceae bacterium | reverse complement strand
TGCCATTTTGAAGATGGGCAGATACATGGCCACCACGACAAAGCCGATGATGCCGCCAAGGAAGACCATGAGCATGGGCTCCAAGGCAGATGTCAGGGCCTCTACAGCCGTATCCACCTCTTCATCATAAAAATCTGCTATCTTTCCCAGCATCTGGTCCATAGCGCCTGTTGCCTCGCCTACGGCAATCATCTGCACTACCATGCCCGGGAAGAGGCCTGTCTGCTCCAGGGGATCGGACATGGTCCTACCTTCGCTGATGGCCGTTCTCACTGTCCTGATGGCGTTTTCAATAATCACATTACCGGCCGTTTTTGAGGTGATCTCAAGTCCGTCCATGATGGGAACGCCCGATGAGATCATGGTGCCCAGGGTCCTGGTGAACTTCGCCACAGCTACCTTCCTTATGAGCGACCCGAATACAGGGAGCCTTAACATCATCTTGTCGGTGTAGAAAAGGCCCTTTTTCTGAGTCCTGATCCATTTGAACCCGACGATGAATGCGATGATGGATCCGATCATAGCCCACCAGAAATTCCGGAAGAAGCTGCTTAAGTTCACGATGAACTGGGTGGGACCCGGCAATGCTGAACCGAACTGTTTGAACATATCACTGAAGGTGGGGATAACGAAGATCATGAGGATCGCCACCACGCCAAAGGCAACACACAACACTATGATGGGGTATGTCATAGCCCCCTTGACCTTGTTCTTCAGGGCTTCATTCTTTTCCATGTACACGGCAAGGCGGTTCAGTACCGTATCAAGCACGCCGCCGACCTCACCTGCTGCGACGAGGTTTACATAGAGGCTGTCAAAGATTTTCGGGTGCTTGCTTAGGGCATCTGCAAAGGTGCTCCCTCCCTCAACATCCCCTTTAATCTGTGAGGTCACTTTTTTGAAACTCGGGTTGGGTTGCTGGGATGATAATATGTCAAGGCACTGGACGAGCGGCAACCCGGCATTGATCATGGTGGAGAACTGCCTGGTGAAAATGACAATCTCCTTTGTCTTGACCTTCTGTTCGAAGAGGCTGATATTCTTGGGCTTAGCTTTCAGTTTTGTAGGGACGATCCTCTGTCGCTTGAGGATCAATGCGGCAGCGGCCTTATCGGTAGCCTCGATTTCGCCCTTCTTGATACTACCGTTGGCGAGCTTGCCTTCCCAGACGAATACTGACATGGGTTACCTCCTATCCGTTCCGGATACGTTCCTGTGTTGTGCAGGGGAAGCTATCATCTGCCTGAGCTCCTCAGGGTCCATGGACCTGCCAAGGGCATCATCCAAGGATATGAGTTTACGCATATAGAGATTCAGGAGAGTCTGGTTCATGGTCTGCATCCCGTGCTTTGTCTGCCCTACCTGCATCTGGGAGTAGATCTGGTGCATCTTGTCTTCCCTGATGAGGTTCCGTATGGCAGGTGTCATCATCATCACCTCGGCGCCGAGCACCCTGCCTTTTCCATCCAGCCTGGGGATGAGCTGCTGGGAGATGACCGCCTCAAGCACAAAGGCCATCTGGGCGCGAACCTGCGACTGCTGGTGAGACGGGAATGCATCCACCACGCGGTTAACTGTCTGGACTGCCGAGTTTGTGTGCAAGGTAGCGAACACGAGGTGGCCTGTCTCGGAGATCGTGAGTGCCGCCTGCATGGTTTCCAGGTCTCTCATCTCTCCGATGAATACAACGTCGGGGTCCTGCCTGAGGATGTATTTAAGGGCAGTCACAAAGCTTTTTGTATCAGCGCCGATCTCACGCTGATTAACCAGGCAGCCTTTGTGTTTGTGAACGAACTCTATGGGGTCTTCAATGGTTACGATATGGTCATGACGCTCGGTGTTGATCTTGTCTAAGAATGCGGCCAATGTCGTGGATTTTCCGCATCCAGTCGGCCCTGTCACCAGGATCAGACCTCTGGGAAGCGAGGTGAGTTTCTGCACAACCGGCGGTAAGCCCAATGATTCGAGCGCCAGGATCTCATAGGGGATCATCCTGAATACGCCTGCCAGGGCACCCCTCTGGATAAAGACATTGGCCCTGAATCGTGCAACACCCTTGATGCCGAAGGAGAGGTCCAGCTCCTGTTCCTCTTCGAACTTATGTTTCTGAGCCTCGGTAAGAATGGAATAGAGCAGTTCGCGGGTTGACTTGGGGTCCATTACCGGTACATCCAGGGGATAGAGCTGCCCCCTGACTCGGATCTGGGGGGGTGATCCCGTAGTGATATGCAAGTCTGATGCGCCTTTTTCAACCATGGATTTGAGCAAGTCATATATAGAATGTTCCAATGAATCCCTCCTGATTAATCGGCCATTGTTGTTCTTAAGATTTCTGCCACCGAGATAGATCCATCAAGGATTTTGGAAAGGCCGCTTTGCCTCAGGGTCTTCATACCCTGGGTGATGGCCTGGTTCTTGATTTCGGATCCTGATGCACCCATGAGGACAAGCTCCCGTATCGCCTCTCCCACGGGCATAACTTCATACAGCGCTATCCTGCCTTTGTACCCTGTGTTTCCGCATGCAGGGCAGCCCCTTCCAATCATACACTCGGCACTGTTCGCAGTTTCACGGTCCAGGCCCATCTGGACCAGTGTTTCATGGGAGGTTTCTTCATCCCTTGTCTTGCATTGGGTGCAGATCTTGCGTGCAAGTCTCTGTGCCACGATCAGGTTGACGGAAGATGCCACCAGGAAAGGTTCTATGCCCATGTTGAGCAGTCTGTTTATCGTGGAAGGTGCATCATTTGTATGGAGCGTTGAGAGTACGAGATGTCCTGTCAAAGCAGCCTTGATGCCTATCTCTGCGGTTTCGAAATCCCGGATTTCTCCTACGAGGATGATGTCCGGGTCCTGCCGGAGGAAGGATCTCAGGGCAGTGGCGAAGGTCAGGCCGATTTCCTCATGCATCTGGACCTGATTAACGCCGGGCAGATTGTATTCTACCGGGTCTTCGGCAGTGGATATGTTGCAGTCGATTTTATTGAGCTCTGACAGGGCGGAATACAACGTTGTTGTCTTACCGGAACCTGTGGGGCCGGTTACAAGGACCATACCCCATGGCTTGTAGATTGCTTCTTTAAAACGTACAAGGGCCTGTTCTTCAAAACCCAGCTTGGCCATGTCAAGCTGGAGGTTCGACTTGTCGAGGATTCTCAATACGACCTTTTCGCCGTAAAGGGTGGGCAGCACCGAAACCCGGAACTCCACCTCCTTGCCGCCTTGTATCTTAAGTTTGATTCTGCCGTCCTGGGGCAGTCTCCTCTCGGCGATATCAAGTTTTGCCATGATCTTCAGTCTCGAGACCAGCGCGTTTTTCATGCGGATCGGTGGTTTCATGGCCTCATGGAGCATGCCATCCAGCCTGAATCTTATCCTTAAGAATTTTTCATAGGGTTCGATATGGATGTCGCTCGCCCCTTTTTTAATTGCATCCACAAGGGTCAGGTTTACCAGTTTGATGACAGGGGCCTGGTCCGCTTCTCTTTCCAGATCTCCTACCGCGAGGTCGTCGCCCTCGGAAGCTACCTCGACTGCCCCCCCCCCATACTCCTCCATGCTGCTTAGTGCATCATCAAGAGATGCGCTCTGGTCATAGAAATGGTCAATAGCCCATTTGAGCGAATCCTCTGAGGTTACAAAAACTTCAATGGAATAACCTGTCAGGAACTTGAGGTCGTCAACGGCGAAAATATTAGCGGGATCGGTCATGGCCACCTTCAGGGTGGCACCGTTTCGATCAAAGGGTATGGCATGGTATTTCTGGACAACATTTATAGGGATGAGCTTTACAATTTCAGGGTCAGGACTCAGATTCTTAAGGATAACCGCCGGCAGCCGATATTGTTTGCCGAGGAAATCTACGAGCTGCTCCTCGCTGAGGTGTCCGAGTTTGACAAGCTGAGATCCCAGCCGGACCCCCGAGATCTTCTGTGCCCTCTGTGCCTCAAGGAGTTGGTCGCTTGTAATAAGAGCATTTTTTACTAACTGCTCGCCAATACGCTCATTTGCCATATCTCACCTTCCTAATGACTATCGGCAATTGGAGAGGCTGACTTTAACAAGGTAAAATCAGCATTCAAAGGTGTAATCTTTCGCGTCAGAATAAAGTTTAAATATCCTGACGCCATGAGCTCAAAATCCAGGTTATAATGATAATAATTATGGCTTTACGCTATCTTAGGCGTCTTTTTCTTCCTTTTTTGCCCGGAGCTGGTTAATGGAGATCACTTTAGCATCTTGGATGCCAGCCTTTCTAAGGGTCTGTGATTTCTCATGCCCCGATCTTTCAAGAGGTAAGATTTGAATGGGTATGTCCTTCATGGTAAAAGATGATCCCTCGAGGTATTCTCTTTTGAGTATCCATGATATCTCTTGGGGTGGGAAGCTCAGGAATAGGAGTTTAACCTGATACCACTTGGGTTTTATATCAGCCTGGATTGCCTCAATCCTTGCATATACCGAAGGTTTATTATCGATATGGATGATGACCACATCACCGATGGAATTCATGGCGTCTGTCTATCACAAAGGGTGGAACATATCTACTTTAGATATGGTGAGAATGGAGCTTTGTTCAATGGGAAATCAGGTATAATATGCACAGGTGGGAGAATTGATGGCGCTGAAGGCTTGATAAATCCTTTTATTTATTTTTTTATAACGGAAAGTCGATGGTGGATAAGAGATGGCTGAAGAGATCCTATTCGTTGATGACGAAGAATATATTCTTGATATTGCTCAGCAGATATTTGCTGAACGGGGTATAACCATCCTTACTGCCTTGGGTGCTGAGGAAGCCCTTGATATAATCAGTAAGCATGAGATTGCCGTGCTTGTCTCTGATAACCACATGCCCGGCATGAAGGGTATCGATCTCCTCTCCAGGGTCAAGGTCCTTTCTCCTGATACGGTGAAGATCCTCATGACAGGATTTGCCGACCTGGAGACGGCATTAGATGCCATCAACAGGGTGGAGGTTTTCCGGTTTATCGTCAAACCATGGGAGAATACCCAGCTTGTAGGTATTGTAGAAGATGCCCTGGAGCGTTATCGTCTCGTCAAGTCCATCCTCAGGGGGGATGAAAACATGATGCGTTCCCTGGTCCATGCCCTTGAGCTTAAAGACCCCTATACCAGGGGACACTCGGAGCGGGTAGCCGGTTATGCTCTCATGATTGCGGAGCGCCTTGGTCTGCAGGAAGAGGCATTGACCTCGTTGAGCTACGGCAGCTGGCTGCATGATTGCGGAAAGATAGGAGTCTCTGAGAACATTCTCAATAACGAAGGACCCCTGGATGAGGCGGAGATACATATCATCAGGAACCACCCCCTGTGGGGGGCGGATATGGCCAGGAAAGGTCATCTGACCCGTACCATTGTGGATGTCATTCTCTCCCATCATGAGCGTTACGATGGAAAGGGATATCCGTCTGGTCTCAGGGGCGAAGAGATCATCCTTGAGTCACGAATCGTCAGCGTGGCGGATATCTATGATGCATTGACCACTGAGCGTCCATACCGTATGGCCTATACCCGCGAGAGGGCATTGGAGATGCTGATTTCCATGAAGGGAAATGTTCTTGACCCGGAATTGGTGGACTGTTTTGTTTCCATCATGCAAGGGGATGGAAGCCGGGACGAAAGCCTCCATTAGAGGTTTCCAATAAGGATTGCCAGTCAAGATTGAATGTTAAGGCCTGTGAACGACCACTCTAAATTTGTTAATGACCCCCGGGGTGATAGTATCCCGGGGGTCGTTGGCGTCCCCAAGGGGATTTGAACCCCTGTCGCCGGCGTGAAAGGCCGGTGTCCTAGGCCCGGCTAGACGATGGGGACATACAATGAGCCAGGAGGGACTCGAACCCTCGACCACCGGATTAAAAGTCCGATGCTCTACCGACTGAGCTACTGGCTCAGTTCGAACCCCCCTATGTCATGGTTGGGGGAAAATATCAAGGATAAAAAGCCTTCGATTGATGCAGGGAAGCCTTTGTATTGTAAGGCATCATGATCAGTGCATAGGGCAATTACCTTTGATCCGTTAATGGTGTTTTCTGTGAGACGGTAGTTGTGCTATAGACTTAGACGCTATGGTCTGGGTGATACTCTATATTCCGATTGCCATTTATATGAGCTATTCGTATGCCTCACGCCTTGAGCCCATTTCATGGGTAATTGTCTTTGGTGTTATCCTGGGGTTTTGTCTTGTAGAGTGTATGATGGTGAGAAAAGACCTTTCCCGTTCAAGGACAGCCCTGGCGATCATGTGTCTCACCCTGGCATCGCTTCTTGGGGGAATGATATTTCGTTAAGGGAACCAACCAGGATTTGGCGTTTTTGATACGGAAAAAAGTTTTAATCACATGTCTTCGGAATAGGTATAGTCATAAACCTTGGACACTCTGATCCCCTGGATGGAGAAGAAGAACTCGTCACCTTTTTCTATGCCGCTTACTTCCGCCACTCCCGACTCCTGGGCCTGGAAGATTTTGGTGTTTCCGAAATCGAAAATGGGTAAGGCCTTGCTTGTATAGGTCCAGATAGTGCCATCATCAGAGATGGTTGAAATGATGTATTCACCCTGCTTCAACCATTTCTTAATACCCTGGAATTCGAACCTCGTATTGTCCCGATACATGGTGGCGGCTTCTCTCTTCATAGCTGATTCCTTTCTAATAGTACTTATCGGAATCGAAGAGAGAAGGCTTAAGGCTTTTACTTGGGGCGCCTCACCTTTTTTGAATCTTTGTAGAGTTTATAGTCCATGCTGTCTACCAGGGCCATCCATGAGGCCTCAAGTATGTTGCTTGATACCCCTACGGTATACCAATGGTCCTTCTTATCGCCTGACTCGATGAGAACCCTGACCACTGACTCGGTACCGGTCCTGGATGAGATCACCCGGACTTTATAATCCAAAAGCTCGACTTCTTGAATGCCAGGGTAAAACTTCTGCAGGGCTTTTCTGAGCGCTTTGTCCAGCGCATTGACAGGACCGTTCCCCAGTGCGGCAGTATGCTCGATATTACCATCCACCTCGATCATGATGGTGGCCTCGGACATGGGATCGGTGTCATCGCTTCTGCGTTCCGTATTCACCCGGAATCCCTTGAGCTTGAAGGAGCGCATGTGTTCACCCAGGGACTTCTTCATAAGGAGCTCTAAAGAGGCGTCAGCGCCTTCAAACTGAAATCCGCAATCCTCAAGGTCTTTTATGATCTTCACGATATCGTTGGCAGCCGTATCATCCTTGGATAAGTCAATGTTCAGCTCACGTGCCTTATAGAGGATATTGCTCTTACCTGACTGTTCGGAGACAAGGACCTTGCGATGATTCCCCACGAGCTCCGGTGAAATGTGCTCATAGGTCGCGGGATCATCGATTACGGCACTCACATGGATACCGCCTTTATGGGCAAAGGCTGATTCGCCCACATAGGGTTGGTGTTTGTTGTGGGATAGGTTGGCAATGTCGTCGAAGAACCGCGAAAGGTCACTGAGCAGCATCATTTTGGAGGTAGGTATGGTTTCATAGCCAAGCTTGATGCTCAAGATGGGGATGATGGAGCAGAGGTTCGCATTCCCGCACCTCTCCCCAATGCCGTTTATCGTACCATGGACGTGGTCAATGCCTGCCTGTACGGCACAGATGGTATTGGCAACGGCAAGATCGCTGTCATTGTGGCAATGGATGCCCATCGGGGTGCCCAGTTCGTCCTTCAGGAAGCCGATGATGCCAAGCACCTCAGAGGGTAGTGTTCCGCCGTTGGTGTCGCACAGGATGATCCTGTCAACCCCTCCTGCGGTGGCAGCCTTCAAGGTTGATAAGGCATATTCCCTGTTTGCCTTAAACCCATCAAAGAAGTGCTCTGCATCGAAAAATACCGAACTGAAAGAACCCTTAAGGTAGGCCACCGTATCGCGGATCATCCGTATGTTCTCATCCAGAGAGCACCCGATGCCGCCGGCTCCCTTGACATGGGCATCCCATGCTTTTCCGAAGATGGTCACCCCGCCCGGTTTCGCATTAATGAGGTGCTTTACCATCCTGTCGTTTTCCGGGTTTTTGCCGGGTTTGCAGGTACTGCCGAAGGCCATGATCTTCGAATGGGTGATTGCAAGCGACTTGATCCTGCCAAACAGGCGATCGTCTTTGGGATTGGCCCCCGGCCAGCCGGCCTCGATGTAGTCCAGACCAAGCTGGTCAAGCTTTACGATGATGGCGCATTTGTCATCCAGCGAGAGGCTTATGTCTTCTGACTGGGCTCCATCACGTAGTGTTGTGTCGTAGATCTCGATCTTGCTCAAAGGGCTCTCCCGGGCTTGTCGAGCTCAAAGGCCTCGTGAAGAACACGTACGCCCAGCTCGATGAATTTTTCATCAATAACGCAGGAGACCTTGATCTCGGACGTGGAGATCATCTGGATGTTGATCCCCACATCGGACAGCGCCTTGAACATCTTGGAGGCGACACCGGCATGTGATCTCATGCCCACGCCTACAATGGAAAGCTTGGCGATGGAGGGATCACCCGCAACATCACGCGCTCCTATCTCACCTGCAAGAAGCCTGACGATCCCGAGGGCCTTGTCAAAGTCGGTCTTGGTGACCGTGAAGCTCATGTCTGCAAGCTTTCCGTCTGCCGAGACATTCTGGATGATCATATCCACATTGATGTCCTTTTCCGACAGGGGGGAGAAGATCTTTGCAGCTATACCGGGTTTATCCTGAACGCCGAGGATGGTAATCTTGGCCTCGTTCTTGTCATACGTAATGCCTGATACAAGTTCTTTTTCCATCTCGTTATCCTCCAGGGTGGTAAGGGTCCCTCCCTCATCCGAGAAGGTGCTCTTCACCAGTATGGGAATATTGTATTTCTTGGCGAACTCCACGGAACGGGTCTGAAGGACCTTGGCGCCTAACGATGCCATCTCGAGCATCTCGTCATAGGAAATCTTATCGAGCCGCCTCGCCTTGTCGCATATGTTGGGATCACAGGTGTATACCCCATCCACATCGGTGTAGATCTCGCAAAGCTCTGCGCCCAGCACTGCGGCCAGTGCAACGGCCGAAGTGTCTGACCCGCCCCTGCCGAGGGTAGTGATATCCTGGTTTTCCGTGATTCCCTGGAACCCGGCTACGACCGCCACCTCTTTTGACTCGAAGGCCTTTTTCAAGGCAGTTACATCTATGTCGAGGATACGCGCCTTCATGAATGCATCATCGGTCCTGATTCCGATCTGAAAACCTAAAAGTGAGCGAGCGGGAATTCCTAAGTCCTTGAGTGCCATGGCAAGCAGGGCAATGGTTACCTGTTCACCGGTGGAAACGATGACATCCATTTCCCTCGGGTCAGGGGAAGGTGAAAGCTCCTTAGCGAGCTTGATGAGCTTGTCCGTCTCTCCTGACATGGCGGAAACAACCACAACTACATCGTTGCCTTCATGATACCTCTTGGCAACCTTGCCTGCCACGAATTTAATCTTTTCCAGAGAGCCGACGGATGTCCCGCCATACTTCTGAACAATTAT
>CAYMDG010000017.1:0-10915 GCA_964388905.1 uncultured Bacteriovoracaceae bacterium | reverse complement strand
AAGGTCACTGATCCACGGGAGTTGTGTTGAGATAGTGATCTCCCTTTTGTCCTCACCCGCATGATCGATGGTGATATCAACGGTTGTGCCCAGGAAAAAGCCGCATGCGCGCTCTGCCCACTCGACAATAATGACGTGATCCGTGTCCATGAAGTCTTCAAGTCCGAGATTTACTATCTCTTCAGAGTCTAGCCTATAAAGATCTACATGAATTATGTCAAGCCTTGCATTGTACAGGTTCACCAGGGTGAAGCTCGGGCTGACCACCGTCGTGGTCGTTTCGGGATCCATGCCTTTGACAATGCCCTTGGTGAGCAGCGTCTTGCCTGCGCCTAACTCGCCATTGAGCAGGATGATCTCTCCACCCGTGAGCCTAGAGCCTATATGTGCCCCGAGTGATAAAGTTTCTTCAGGGGAGTTGGAGATGAAGTCGTGTCTCATATGCCCTCTAGAATCACAACTGCTACGGCGCAGCCCTTGTCGTGAGATATGCTCACATGGTGTTTCACCACGCCCAAGCCCTGTGAGAGCTCATGGGCCTTACCGGTCAATGTCACACGAGGTGCTCCATCGTGCATGTCTACGGTGATGTCCCTAAAGGGGACGCCGGAGGATCTTCCGGCAGAAAGGGCCTTATAGGCAGCCTCCTTTACGGCAAACCTCCCGGCAAGGCATGTGGCGGAATCGTATCTCTCCATGCAGTAGGTTATTTCGTCTGAGGAAAAGATCCGCTCAAGGAAACGCCTGCCATATTTTTGTAATAGGGTGTTTATGCGGGTAATATCGACGATGTCAATACCAAGGCCAATGACCATTTACGCCCCCATGATGGCCCGGATAACCGAGCGCACCCTGTGTGCATGCATACAGCTATGGACGCGCACCAGATCTACCCCACCTAGCGCGGCCCAGGCGGTTATTGTATCTGTGCCTTCTTCGCGTTGATCAATAGCGCAATCAAGGATTGTACCGATAAAGGATTTTTTCGAGTGACCCGCCATGATCGGTACGTGAAGTGACTTGAACTCGGATATATGTCGTATGATAGAGAGGTTTCCCTGAAGGTCTTTGCCGAAACCAAGTCCCGGGTCTGCGATGATGGACTCAGCTGAGATCCCTGCAGCAAGACATGTCTCGATGCGCTCGTCCAGGAAGGTGTATATATCGCCGATAATGTCTTTATAGATCGTATCATCCTGCATGGTCTTGGGCGTACCCCGCATGTGCATCAGGATAACCCCGCATCCGCTTTCCCGGGCGAGGTTCATCATATCAGGGTCACTTCTGAGCGCACTGATATCATTGATAATGGTGGCGCCTTCGTGAAGGGCTGCCCGGGCCACTGCCGCCTTGGTTGTATCGATGCTGATGGGGATGGTAAGAGCCCTGGCCAGTTCCTTGATAATGGGGGCTACTCTTGAGGTTTCCTCAATTGCATCAACGCTCAGAGATCCCGGCCTTGATGATTCACCGCCAACATCGATAATCTCGGCTCCCTGCCTTACCATATCCAGGGCATGTTGGAGTGCTGTGTCAGGGTCAAGGAATTTCCCTCCATCGGAAAAGGAATCAGGTGTCACATTGAGGATTCCCATGATGACCGGTAATTCCATCCACTTCAGGTTTTTCCCGCAGAGGTTGAGCTCTAGGGGTCCATTTTCAGAGAATACCTGTTCACGGATGCACTGAGCCAGAGGTTCCAGGCCCGTCTGAAGCATGAGCTTGTCCGTCAGGAGTCTGAAGTGCCGGAGGTCACCCATTATCACGCAGTCCGAGGTTTCAACCTTTCCTGAAACCACATGCCTATGGACTGCTACATCGCCGCCGATGGATAGCATGCTCTGCTTGATGATATTGGCTGCGTAGAGCTTTACCCCCTTTACCAGGAGGTTTACATGATTGAGCTTAGGAACCAGATAGGCCAGTGAGGCCGGATCGACGCCGCAGGAGAGCAGAACGCTCTCGTCTGCATCAAAGATCCGCCTAGCTTGCGGCAGCCCCTTCCTGGACGATCCTGTCGATCTCTGCGCCATCGATGACCTCTTTTTCCAGCAGGGTCTGGGCTATCTTGTGGAGGATATCGAGGTTGCCCTCAACAATACCCCTCGTCTTGTTATAGCAGTCCATGACGATCGTCTTCACCTCGTCGTCGATCTTCTGGGCAGTCAGTTCACTGTAGTCAACCCGCTTGGAGATCTCTCTACCTAAAAAGATCTCCTGCTCTACCTTGCCGAAGCTCAAGGGTCCAAGTGAACTCATGCCCCATTCTGTGACCATATGCCTTGCCATGTCGGTGGCACGCTCGATATCGTTTCCTGCGCCGGTAGTCAGACAGCCCAGGACCAGCTCTTCGGAAACCCTGCCACCCATGAGAACAGAGATGGTGGCAAGCAGGAACTCCTTGCTGTAGGTGTGCCTGTCATCGATGGGGAGCTGCTGGGTAATGCCCATGGCGCGTCCCCTGGGGATGATGCTTACCTTGTACACAGGGTCTGCATTCGGGAGTTTCTTGGCAACCAGGGCATGGCCGGCCTCATGGTATGCGGTGGTCTTCTTCTCATCTTCCGAGATCACCATGCTCTTGCGCTCCACTCCCATAAGGACCTTGTCCTTGGCCTGCTCCATGTCTTCCATCATTACCTTTGTCCGTGTTTTACGGGCGGCAAGTAGCGCAGACTCATTTACGAGATTGGACAGGTCAGCCCCTGAAAAACCGGGTGTGGCCTTGGCAAGTATTGCCAGATTGACATCATCGGCCATAGGGATATTGCGGGTATGTACCTTGAGGATGCCCTCTCTGCCTTTTACATCAGGGAATGCCACTATTACCTGGCGGTCGAACCTGCCCGGACGGAGAAGGGCCGGGTCCAGGACGTCCGGTCGATTTGTCGCTGCCATGAGAATGACGCCCTCGTTGGATTCGAAGCCATCCATCTCAACCAGGAGCTGGTTCAGGGTCTGTTCGCGCTCGTCATGGCCGCCGCCGAGGCCAGCCCCCCTATGCCTGCCCACGGCATCGATCTCATCAATGAAGATAATGCATGGGGCATGCTGTTTGCCCTGTGCAAAGAGGTCCCGCACACGTGATGCGCCCACACCTACGAACATCTCCACGAAGTCGGAGCCGGACATGCTGAAGAAGGGAACGCCCGCCTCACCCGCAACTGCCTTTGCAAGGAGGGTCTTTCCTGTCCCCGGGGGGCCCAGGAGCAACACCCCTTTTGGTATCCGGCCACCCAGCGTGGTGAATCGCTTGGGTTCCTTGAGGAATTCTATGATCTCCTCCAACTCCTCCTTAGCTTCATCCACGCCTGCCACATCGGCAAAGGTGACCTTCATCTTGTCCTGGGTCATGAGCCTGGCCTTGCTCCTGCCAAAGCTCATGGCCTTGGTTCCGCCTGTTTGCATCTGCCTCATGAACAGGACCCAGACACCGATGAGCAACAGCATCGGTATCCAGGAGATGAGCGCGGAGAGGTACCAGGGAGATTCATCCTTTGGTTTGGCTATGATTGAGACATTCTTTGCCGTAAGACGCTCCACAAGTTTCGGATCATCCGGGGTATAGCTGTCAAAGAGCTTTCCGTTCACCAGCGTCCCCTTGATCTCATTGCCCTGGATGGTGACTTCTTTTAGTTCGCCTTTATCCAGGACCTTGAGAAACTCGCTGAAGGATAGGGTGGTGGTCTGTTTTGTGGGCTGATTGAAAAGGTGGAAGAGCATCACCCCGATAAGGGCGATGACCACCCACAACGCCACGGTCTTGATCATGCTCGTATTTGAGTTCATGAGTGGACTCACTGTTTTGCGTTCGGCGTAGCTGATGTCGAGGGTCCAAGAGAGGCCAGCAAGGTTTTTGCCATCTCGGAATAGTTTTCGGAAACAGCGCTCAAATAATGTCTCGCCTCGCCACCTTTTCCCATGGCAATCAATGCATTGGCCTTAAGGAACAGTGCCTGATCTTTAAGGTCTTTGGATGCGTTTTCAATACAGGTATCTAGAATCGGTATGGCCTTGGCAGGCTCATTTTGCTGCAAGTATGCACCGGCTGTTATGAGGATAGCCTGCCAGTGAAATGTATCCTTGTCGGCCCATTTGTTGATGAACTCATCGGCATAAGCCAGCGCCATCTTCTGATTGCCTTGTTCGAAAGACAGTCGGGCCAGCCTCAATTTGGCGAGCTTGCCTGCCTTTGTATCGGAATACTCCTGGGCAACCTGGAGAGACATCTGGGGATTATTGGAAGCCTTCATGTATGCATTCATACCGTCGAGTTCCCTATTGGTTTTCCAGTAGTAAATCCCATATCCTCCTGCCAGGATGCAAACAATGACAACCGCACCGATGATGAATTGCTGCGGATGCTCTTTTATCCATGCAAGTAAGCTGCTTGTCGTGGTTATGAATTCATCTGGTGTATTGAGTATGTCTTTGCGTGTTATTCGTGCCATGTGTATTCAACCTCCGAGTAGATAGGAAGTATATAGTAACTCTAACAGGTGTATGTCAATTGTGTATTATCCACAATAAAGATAAACCCGGATTTTGCGTTGAAGATGCGAAAAACTTGACCCGTTCAAATCAATGATCGTGCAGCCCTGAAGGACTGGGAAAATGAGAACTCCTCAGAGGCGGCACGATCACTGATTTGAACGGACCTACAAGAAACAATTTATAACCATGAGCCTTATGTATAGTGCACTCATGGAGTGTTTAGTGTGTTTATGGGTACATTCAAATTCAATATCAGTGTTCAACGGAAATTCGGGATAAAAAAAGCCCCCGCACTTTTCGTGCAGGGGGCTTGGATCGTTGTAATAATCCGGTGGTATTACATAGTCCCAGTGACTAATGCAGGGCCACAGGCTCTAGGATCTGGGGTGTTATGAATATCAGGAGTTCCTTCTTGCTCTTTGAATTAGTTGTCCCCTTAAAGAGATATCCGATAACCGGCAGATCGCCCAGGAAAGGAACCTTTTGAATATTACCCCGCTCTTCTTCCTCGATGATGCCGCCGATAACGCTTGTTTCGCCGTTTTTCACCAATACCTCAGTTATAGCTTCACGGTCGGCGATGGAAGGGTCACCCAGGGAATTGGTGATGGAGCCTAAAGAATTTCTCTTCACATTAACCTCCATATTCACGCTCCCGTCAAAGGCTATCCTCGGGGTTACCTCTAGAACGAGATCAATGTCTTTCAATTCGGTTGAAAGCTGACCTTCCGCGTTTCTGACTATATATGGATACTTTTCACCCTGACGGATGACCGCCTTCTTGTTGTCCATGGTGACGATCTTGGGCCTTGATAATACATTCACGCTTCCCGTGGTCTCGCCGATATCGAGCCTCAGGTCAAGGGAGGAAGCAGTGCTGCCAAGGCGTCCTACGGAAATGCCGAATCCCGCGGCCTGGTTGGTGGGGAAGTTCACCGCCATGGATGGGCTGGGAATAGCAGTAGTGCCCCAGGTCGAACCGGATCCGGAGATCACGGAGGTGTTAAAGGGATTCACGGTTGCACCGGTATTGACACCTGATAGGCCGAAAAGATATTTGCTGGACTGATTTCTCGTTGAGCCTCCCCAACTAACGCCGAGGCCCCTGGTGAAGTCGCTGTCTGCCTGGATTATCCTGGCTGAGATAAGCACCTGAGGTGTGGGTTTGTCAAGCCTTTTAACCATGGCACTGATTTCGTCGACACTCCTTTGGATATCTTTCACAATCAGGACGTTCGTTCTGTTTTCTGCAGTGATATTGCCCCGCTCGGACATGAGCCCTACCTCTTTGCCCTTGATCACGCCGGTGATTTCAGATGCCTTTGCAAAGTTTACCGGGATGACCGAAGTGACCAGGGGCTCAAGCTGCTCTTTGGTTTTCTTTGAGGCTAGCTGGCGATCCTGAGCCTGTTTTATCTTGTCTGCAGGGGCAATGCGTACAACATTGCCGATAACCATTTTATCTAGGTCCTTGCTTTCCAGGACAACATCCAAGGCCTGGTCCCAGGGGACATCCTTGAGCCTTATGGTAACGGTCCCTTTGACCTCATCTGAAGTAACGATATTGAGCCCGCTCACATCGGCGATGATCCTTATGATATTGTGGATATCCGCATTCTGGAAATCCAGGGTAATCTTTTCACCTTTATACTTAGGGCCTGCATCCGTATGGATGATGTTGCTCTGGAACGCAGGTTCTTGGGAGAGACCTTTGATATAGGGTGTTTTGGATTCAGGGCTTTCCTGGTTCTGTATGGTAGCAGTCGTTGTGCCCAGCGCCACGGTCTTTACCGGCTGAACCTTATTCTTGATATCCTCTGGGATATCGAAGTCCATGATAAGGAGCTTGTTGTCCTGGGACACAAAGTAGGGGGTCATCTGCTTCATGGCGATATCAAAGACCACATCCTCTTTGTCCTGTCTGGGAAGGATCTCCTGAATGGCTGTTGCAAACTCGGAGGTGATATACGGCCGTGCAAGGCTGTTTGGTATTTTCGCCTTGTTCACCCTCAGCACGATGCTGTTGCCCTCACGGTTCACGTCGTAGGCTGCCTGTCCGTCGAGGCCGATCTGGAGCCTTGACTTGTTCTCCACAGTCATGAAGTCCACACTCTTAATGGTCAATCCGGATGCGGAGAACGGCATGGCCAGCAAGCCGATTATGAATACTAGGATGGTATGTCTCTTCATGCTACTTTACCCCCTCTTCCTTCTTGAGAGCCAATACAACTTCTCGGGTGGTTATGCGACCCATGTAGTCTTTGAAGTGTTGTTTGATGGTAACGCCATCTTTTGCAACCCTGGTGACAATTCCATTATTATCACCGATAAGTGTGCCTTCGGTGATAATGTATCCCATTCCTGATGAATCCTGGATAAGGGCACGGTTCTGTTTGGAGAGGATGACTCCAACGACATAGACCTGTGAAATGGAGAGCCTCTGGAGCGCATCCGGACCCTTATCACTACCCTGGCCTATCTCACCTGGGTTGATACCCGCGAAGGGCTGGAAAGGGTCGCGAATGCCGATTATTTGGTATTCCGGTTTTTTCTCTTCCTCCTGGGCAAGCACCGGTGTAACCACTTCAGCCTTTTTCTGGATTGCGCGATGCGGGGGCTGACCTGTTGTAGCTGGTGACGGCTGCTTGCAACCGGGCAAGGCGAAGAGCGTTCCGGTCAAAAGCACGATCAGGAAGGAGTAGATAATTCTTTTCATTTCTTCCCTCCTTTAGCTGCATCCGCAACTGGTGGTTCGGGCTTTGCCGTTTCAATGAACTTATAGGTAACGGCCTTGCAGGACGTGGCTACCATCGTACCGCCCGCTGGGTCTTTTTTAGGGGTGCCTGTAGAGATGTCCACGATGTTGACTATCCTGGGCATCTTGGAGACATTGTTAAAGAAGGTGACTATGTCGCGATATTTCCCCTCAACCTGGATATCTACCGGGATCTCAGCAAAAAAGTTTTTGGCAACCTCGGGCAAGGGTTTGAAAAGTTTGAACTGCAACCCCGCTGCTGTTCCCAGGGAGGAGACATTTTCCAGGAGGGTCGGTATTTCACTTTTATCCGGGAGTTGTTTCAGGGCAACGTAGAGCTTGGCCCTGGTTTGTTCAAGTTCGGCAAGGTACCGGTCTTTTTCCTTTACGATCACCTTTTTGGCGGCAAGCTCGGACTTGAGTTGGTTCAACTCCGGCTCTATGGTCCTGATATCGGTGAGTACCGGTTTGTAGAATACCTGCCAGTAGACACCGAGGATTGCAGCCAGGATGACCACGAGGACAAGCACCTTAATAAGCGCTTTCTGTCGTAAGAGTATATCGATTATATTCATAATCTACCTCAGGCTGACAACTTAATCGTGCACGTGATGGAAAACTTCTGTTTGCCCCCTTCTTGTTGAGAGAGCACAAGGGTCACATTATCGAAATGCTTGGATGCCTGAAGCTGTTTCATGAATGTGGCAATGGTGGTATTGTCCACTGCCTGACCTTCTATCACCATGCTGTCACCCTTGTTGCTCAGAGAGGTGAGCCATGCCTTATCGGGGATTATTGTGCTCAATTCGTCGAGCACTTCCACTGGGCCGGTTTTCTTGGCATTGAGGTCCTGGATTACATCGAGCTTTTTTTCCAACTCTTGTTTTTGTTGTTTGAACTTTTCGATCTCACCGGCTTCAACGGTGAGCTTCTTGATCTCTATCTTTGTGGCTGCAACTTCCCTTATGAGGGATTCCCTCTGTGATACGATAGAGGCTTGGACGAACCATTCAAAGATGAGCGTGAGAACAACACAGAGGCCTATAAGGACTATATGCTCCACCAGGGCCTTCTTCCTCAGTTCCAGCCGGATGGGTAATAGATTTATCTTTACCATTTATAGTCGGCCCTCCTTAATGCAAGGCCCACGGCCACAGCCATCTGTGGTGCGATATAGGCCATATATTCCGGGTCAAACACCCTATCGTCCCATTTGATATTATTAAAGGGATTGACCACTTCAACGGGGATCTCCATCTGTTTCTCCAGCAGCTTGACAAGACCTGGTATCTTGCTGGATCCGCCACTCATGTAGATCTTCTCGATATTTTCATTGACCATGGTGGACAGGAAAAAGTCCAGTGTCCGCCTGATTTCTTGGACATAGGTTTCTGATGCCATCTTAAAGATGTAGTTGATCTTCTCAAGGTCAATGCCCTCGATGTTCGCCCCGGTCTTAATGTTCTCAGCCCGTTCGTAGCTCACGCTGAATTCGCGCTGGATCCTCTCTGTAAGCTGTCTGCCACCCATGGAAATGTCGCGTGCAAAGATGGACATGCCGTCTTTAATGACATTGATGTTGATCATGGAGGCTCCGGCGTTCACGAGCGCCACAATAGACTCCGTAGCATCCGGGTAGTTGACTTCATACATGCTCTCGAGGGAGAAGACGTCGATGTCCATGAGCATGGGCTTTAGGCCGGCATTCTTTACGGCTGAAGAGTAATCATCAACCAATTCCCTCTTGGCGGCCACGATGAGCACATCCATCATGTCTGTTCGTTCCAGGCTCTCTCCTAAGATGAAGGAGTCAAAATAGACATCGTTAATATCAAAGGGTATATACTGCTCCGCCTCGACAGGGAGTGTCTGTCTGAGTTCAGCTTCGCTCTGGAGGGGAAGTTCGGCCTTTTTCACAATAACGGAATGGCCGGATATTGCAGTGGCGGCGCCGCGGGACCTCACCTTCAGGTTTTCCCTGAGGTTCTTGATGGTATCCACCACGGTCTCAGAATCCATAATATCCTTGTCAACGATACACTCGGCAGGGATCAGGCCAAGCCCTAAGGCCTTAAGCTGGTAGCCGCTTCGTGTCTTGGCTATATCCACCATCTTGATGGATTGTGAGCCGATATCCAAACCAAGCAGATTTTTTTCAAAAAACATCACACCACCCCGCGATCAAGACTTTTTCTTTTTGAACACTACGATGGTATCTCCTGATCTCACCAAGTTCAACTCCTTTACGATCACATGCTCGATGTATGCCATGTTGTCTTTGAGCATAGTGGCTTCCTGCATCAGCGAAGCATTTTCCTTTTCGAGCGTTGCAGTTCGGTTTTTCAGTGTAGTAAGCTCGCGGTGGAGTTGATAACCCCGAATGATCCCTTTCTCCCCGGGAAGAGTGAACACGAGCAGTAACGCAATAACCAAGATCAAACCAAAGGTTAAGGAATGCGTAACTGTCATTGTGTTTACTATACTCCATTTGTAATGGGATCGCATTAAAAATCAGTTCTTCCCTATGCATAGCCTATCTATCGGGAAGGGGAAAGTGTTTCTTTAGGAAAATGTCAAATTGGTAACAGGGGTTGTCAAGGACACAGGAATTTGGCTTGCCGGATTACGATGTCGTAATGATAGTTCCCATTGTGAAGGTCATCTTGAGAGCCGGTAATGGACCCCTGTGCCCAAACCCAGAAGAAAGCCGCCAATATGGGAAAACCATGCCACCGAACTCGCAGAGTGCATACTAAGGTATCCATGCACACCCTGGATGAAGAACCAGATGAGGATGAAGATAATGGAAGGGACCTCAATGATCTCAATCAGCAGAATCAGTGGGATCAATGTAAGAATACGACCCTTGGGGTTTAGGATAAGATAGGCCCCCATGACGGCTGCAATGGCACCTGAGGCGCCAACCACAGGGACGGATGACTGGGGATTTATGATGGTGTGTGCATAGAAGGCTGCAAAGATTGCAGCAATATAGAAGAGCATAAAGCGAATCACTCCCAGATTTTTTTCCAGGGGCGGGCCGAAGACTGACAAGAAGATGAGATTACCGATGAGATGGATGTAGCCCGAATGGATGAACCCCGAGGCAAGGATGGCCGTATGTACCTTGAGAAAATTTGTATTGCCTACGATGAGGTACCCGGCAATATCAGCAGGGCTTACGCGAAACATATGAAACAGCTGTTCGCCGAGCCTGATCTCCTGAATGAACATAGCGAGGTTTAAAATTATTAGGCAGGCTGTTGCTGGGGCAAAACCTCTAGGGGCGCTTGTGTCCCGGACGGGGATCATGGGTGAAGCAATACCATGAAAAGATCTATGGGGCAAGGTGATCGCATTATGGTATATAGGTACTTGCCATGAGACAACTCGGTACACCGCTTATATTTGTCGGTATCATACTGATACTTCTGGGCATCTTTTTTAGTTTTGGAGGCAGCTTATCCTGGCTGGGAAGGTTGCCCGGCGATATTAAGATTACACGGCCGGGCTTCAATTTCTATTTCCCCATAACAACGTCCATATTTTTAAGCATCATAGTCAGCCTGGTGCTGTACCTTATCAGGCATTTCAGATGAGTGAAGTGTTTCTAGACAACTTCATTGCATGGTTTGTTCGCATGAACTCAAAGGCCAGCTTTACCTT
>CAYMDG010000016.1:19860-23502 GCA_964388905.1 uncultured Bacteriovoracaceae bacterium | reverse complement strand
GAGGCAAACATGGTCCTGCGTGCTGCAAAAAAAAATGCCGGCCGTGTTGAGATTATCCCTTTAAAAGAGGTATACTGCGACGATATGGCCAAGATTACGCTTCCTAAACTGGCCGTCTCATTGACGGGCATGAAAAAAGGGCAGGGCAGGGTCGAGCTGCCGGCTGCCGTTGCGGCAGATGCCAAAAAGGCGCTGGATGCCATGTTGAGGATATAGCTATGGGCACCAAACGCAAAGAGACTGAATGCCTTGTCATCGGTACGGGTATTGCGGGTACAACGTGCGCGCTCATGGCCGCCAAGATGGGTATCAAGGTCTGCCTTATCACCAAACGTTCCGACATCTATGCCACCAACACCAACCGAGCCCAAGGGGGCATCGTATACAAGGGCAGCAACGATTCTCCCCGGTTGCTCGTGGACGATATCATGCGGGCAGGCAGGGACATCAACTCGATAGAGGCCGTGGAATTCCTGGCAACCAGGGGGCCCGACGTTGTCAAGGAGATGCTCATAGACGAGCTCAAGGTGGACTTCACCCACCTTACCGGTGCAACGGACGAGGATTTCGACCTTACCCGGGAGGGGGCGCACTCGGTCAACCGCATCCTGTACTCGGCGGACAACACCGGAGAGGTCATCGAAAAGGCCCTCATCAAGGCGGTGAAGGCGCACCCCAATGTGGAGATCATCACCGAGGCCACTGCCATCGACCTTATAACACTCCACCACCACTCCAAGGACATACAGGCATCCTACCAGCTGGACAACCGCTGCCTGGGCGCATATGTGTTCCTGAACCGGAAAAAGGAAGTCACGGCCATCCTGGCCCAGAACACCGTACTGGCTACTGGCGGTCTCGGAGACATCTACCTGCACACCACCAACGAGAAAGGCACTGTGGGCGACGGCATGGTCATGGCACAGCGCGCAGGAGCCCGCATGATCAACATGGAGTTCATGCAGTTTCACCCCACGACGCTCTACATACCAGGGGCAAGGAGGTTCCTCATCTCGGAGGCGGTCCGCGGCGAGGGTGCCAGACTCAAAAACCTTCGCGGCGAATATTTCATGGAGCGCTACAATCCCGAGCTTAAGGACCTGGCGCCCAGGGATGAGGTGGCCCGAGCCATCTGGGAGGAGATGCTCCACAATTCCGAGGACCACGTCCTGCTGGATGTTGCAAATTATGTCCATGAGGATATACCAACCAGGTTCCCGACCATCTATGCCACCTGCAAAAATGCAGGTATTGACATCACCAGGGAGCCTGTCCCTGTAGTTCCTGCAGCCCATTATTTCTGCGGAGGAGCGCACGTGGACACAAGGGGCCGGACATCCCTGAAAGGACTCCACGCAGTGGGAGAGGTCTCCTGCACAGGACTCCACGGCGCCAACCGGCTAGCCTCCACCTCGCTGCTCGAGGGCCTCACCTGGGGTTACTATGCGGCCATCGATATCACCGAGCGGATCAATGCAGGCAAGACCGTGAGCCCGTCCGTGCTCGGCTCTGCACGTGACTGGATCCCTGCGGGCAACATTGAAAATGAAGATCCAGCTCTCATCGCCCAGGACTGGATGGCCATCAAGAACACCATGTGGAATTATGTGGGCATTGTACGGACACCGCCCAGGCTCAAGCGCGCCATTGAAGACATGCGGCACATGTACCTGAGGATCGAGGAATTCTACAAGGAGACCCCGGTATCCAAAGACATCATCAGCCTGTTCCAGGGCACCCAGTCGGCCATCATGGTGGCAGAGGCCGCATTAAGGAACCGTACATCCATCGGGTGCCATTACATCGCACCCTCGCGGGGACTGGAAGGCAATTTTCCGGCGATCAGGTAGTCTCAAAGGTTTATATCAGGGGTCCTATTCAATAAATTCAGCTATATCAATTATACCTTCAGGTCTATGATGCACACAGCCCCTTTGGACCTTACTTTATCGTTATGATAAGAGGGTAATGAGGGTATCAGATCAAGATCAGGTGCTACTATCTTCCTTTCGATGTCCGTAATGCATACGGAAAACAGTGAGAAATATTTTTTTCTGATATGCTCCACATAGGGCTGTTGATAAAATGCGCTATCCATGACCTTCTCCTGTGATCCTTCTTTCCTTCAAATAGATTCCCCGGCAAGTTGGTAGAATCTCTTTGGACTGCTTTGTTTTTATCAAGTAATTTACTGTAAGAGCAAAAGGCCTGCCAATAGTCGATGGAAGGTCATGCGGTTGGAATCACCTTTTGATAAATGGAGTTAGATGAATAGGAGTGAACAGCAGAAAAGTATGAAATGATTCGTTAGCCTCTACATTTAGTGGAACCTCAACATGCTGAGGAATACTTTGAAGGGAGGTGGACAGTTTAATCTGAGTGTTTCATCTTAGGTCGGACTATCTCGAGCTTATATATCAGATCAACAATATATAGTAATATCTCTTATATCAGCTCATGAATTTTCATTAATAGCTCTGACAGATCATAGGACTTCACCACATAGGCATCTGCTGCTTTGAACAATGGGTTATTTTTATAACTGCCATATGCCGAAAATATGATCACGGGAATATTGAGCTCGAGCTTAATTATAAAACCAAGAGTTTCAAACCCATCCATTTTCGGCATACGGAGATCCAGAATGACAAGATCGGGCCTCTCCAATTCAGTTGTTAAATGAGAGAGAGCATCTTTCCCGTTAGAGGCAGTTGAGATTTCATATTCATCCTCTTCAAGCTCTTCCATGAGAAGCCGCTGGATGCTTATATCATCATCTACTATTAATATTCTCTTCATGATTCAACCATACGATGTCATGTGCTAATTTTCTTTCTTGGCACGCTTACTATGCAGTCTTCAGCATTCAAATACAGCATCAATAGCCATCCAAAATCATGAAATACATTGTTTCCTGGCCAGCATGGATTGAGATTATCTTTAATAATGTCCGGTTTGCCATTTGCAATAGACTTCAATGAGACCAAAGCGTTCTCCATTGTTTGAAGGGAAATTGAGGATAGGGCCAGATTCCTTTGCCAAGCATGTGAAGGGTTCGCGCATGCAGGACCGGTGCCTTATTCTTGTAACATCTATTGTGATGTCGTGAAAACACCGCCGCGCTGCCGGATCAGGTCGATCAACGCCTGTTTCTTCCCAATGACTGCCAGATCGCCCACGGTGTACCTTTCTTCCCCGGACATATAGTGCCGCTTGAGGTCACAACCCGATTCAATGAGGACACGGGCGATTTCGTCATGGCCTTTTATAATCGCCCTGAACACAGGGGGATATTCATCATTCCCTCCATCGGGCAGTGCGCCCTTGGAAAGCAACAATTTGACCATTTCCAGATTCCCAGAATGTATCGCTATCTCCAGGGGTGTACTGAGAATCATTTTGTTTTTCATGTTTACGTTCGCACCTGCGTCAATGAGGAGGCGTGCCAGGTCCGACCGATTCTTTTCCAGCGCCAGATGCAACGGACTCTGATCGTGCTCGGTGACGGTGTTGATCCCCTTTTTCTTCATGATCAGATCGCGGGCCTCATCAAAGCGATTTTGTTCCAAGGCCTCTATCAACCCGTAACCAAAGCCCAATCGCAGCTGTTTAACAAAAGGAATCAGTGCGCTAACCAGAGCG
>CAYMDG010000016.1:0-19760 GCA_964388905.1 uncultured Bacteriovoracaceae bacterium | reverse complement strand
TCAACCTCCTGTCCCGGCTCGAAATGCGTGATGACATGATGTTTGGATTCTCTCACCTGTATCTTCTGACCATCTTTTGCGATAAACTCGAATTCAGGATAACTCATATAAGAAGTGGTGTCTTGAAAATCCACTTCCCCGAATTGGTTCGTGGTGGAACTCCGAGATACGACCTCCTCATCATAGTAACCCTTAAAGACGCCTTTCGTCCGCTCCGGATTGTTTTTGACAAAAGCGTACGTAGACAGTATTTCCCAAGCTCCGTACAGGGAGGTTATTATGCCGGTAATGATGAATAGAGCCAGGATACATTTAAGAACAGCTGCCATGAATATTATACCTCCACGTCCAACCGATCAATGATATGCCCGAGCTTTGTTCCAATAAAACATGCTGAAGGTATGAGCTTTATACCATTTTATTTCGTGGTTTAACAGGGCGATGACATCAGGCCTCCAAGGGTCTTGACTATTTTGATTTGAGGACTATTAACGCTTTGGACATAAGGCAGGTGAACTTCGAAAGTAGCTCTTATGAGAAGAGATGCAACCTTTCTTGTGAGCATGACACTCCTTATGCCGTGTTTTTCGGCATCTGCATCTGAGATAAACCAATGAACGGAACAATCCCTTATCGCTCGATCAGGCACTTCAGTAACATGAAAGCCTAATGCCTTCATGTCACTGAATCCGATGTAACAGGAGGTTTCCATGCGAAACATCCGGTGGTATGGTTTTTCTCTGATGGCAGTCTTCCTGCTTCTCTTCGGATATGGCACCGGCAGCCGTGGAGATGAAGACTCCTCCCAGTCCCTGCCAAATATGGGCCAGGAAATAACACCGCTGGCGCCCCAGGGTTCCCGGTTCATACCCATGAAACCCGATCTGCCCGACAATCCGGCCTGGCTGGCCGGGCAGGCGGTCACCACTGCGGTGAGTCAGGATAATAAGACCATGCTGGTTCTGACGAGCGGCTACAACCGCTTCTACAACACCAACACCCCCATGCCGCACTGGCCAGACTCGAATGAGTACGTTTTCATCTATGACATATCGAAACCCCTGCCGCTCAAAACGCAAGTAGTGCAGATACCGAACACCTACAACGGGATTACCTTTGATCCTTCAGGCAAGGCTTTTTACGTGTCCGGCTGCAGTGACGACAATGTCCACATCATTACCCATGGCACTGATGGAACCTGGGGAGAGCAGCCCGGATCTGCCCTTGCCCTGGGTCACGGCAAGCTTGGCGTGGGCCTGATAGGGCCCTCTGACGTAGGGGCAGGCTCCATAAACCTTCAGGTCGGCGTGAAACCTTGCGCAGCCGGAGTGGCCATTTCGAAAGATGGCAAGACGCTGGTGGTGGCGAATTATTACAACGACTCCATAACGGTCTTCAAAGGCGGCCTGGGCAACTGGTCCAAAGGAATGGAACTTGATCTGCGTCCCGGCAAGACCGATGTCGCGAAAGCTGGCATTCCGGGTGGTGAGTATCCGTTTTGGGTCGTTGTGAAGGGTTACGGTATTAATGCTACAGCTTATATATCGAGCATTCGCGATCGCGAGATAGTGGTCGTGAATCTGGGCGTTCCGCCTTCGGTAAAGGTCAGGATACCGGTGAAAGGACAGCCGAACAAGATGACGCTGAATGCCGCCCAGTCCCTCCTGTATGTAGTGGAAGACCAGTCGGATACCATTGACGTAATTGACACGGCAAAGAACTCGATAGTAGAAACCATCCCGGTAATCGCTCCGGCATCAGTTCTGCCTCCCTCTCTGGCTCACTATACGGGCGCCAATTCCAACAGTGTGACGTTATCGCCAGATGAGAGACAACTCTATGTTTCGAATGGCAACCTGAATTGCGTGGCTGTGGTAGCTTTGGGTGGAGCGAAAGCCCCAAGCCGGGTAGTCGGCCTCATTCCCACCGGTTGGTACCCGAACTCCGTGAGCTTCAGCAGTGACGGCAAATGGGTATACGTGGTCAATGGGAAATCACCTACGGGCCCCAATCCCGGGCTGCGCTACAGCTATGGCCCGCCCACGCACAAAAGCGGGTGGCTATCGAATCAGTATAATCCCCAGTTGATCAAGGCAGGTCTCCAGATCTTCCCGCGCCCCGGCACGGAGCAGCTCGCATCGCTGACTGCGCAGGTAGCCATGAACAACAGGTTCGCCCACACAGAGAGCGCCAACGACAAGGCGGTCATGGAGGCCGTGCGAAAGGGCGTCAAGCACGTTATCTTCATCATCAAGGAAAACCGTACGTACGACCAGATCTTGGGTGACCTGGAAATAGGCAATGGCGATCCTGACCTGGCTGAGTTCGGACAGGCGTTCACGCCTAATCAGCACAACCTTGCACGGAACTTTGTCACGCTCGACAACTTCTATGACACTTCCGAGGTGAGCAATGACGGCTGGGCCTGGACCACTTCGGCACGAGCCCCGGACGTGGTTGAACGCCAATTCCCGGTTGCCTATGCGTTCCGAGGGCTGAGCCTGGATACGGAAGGCGTGAATCGCAACGTAAACGTTGCCTACAAGACACTCGCCGAGCGCAGGGCCGCAAACCCCCTTACACCGGACGATCCGGATCTGCTGCCGGGCCAGACCGACGTGGCTGCGCCGGATGGGCCGGACAATGAGGTGAATACCGGCTATCTGTGGGACGCCGCACTACGGGCAAACCTCACGGTCCGCAACTATGGTTTCTTCATCGACACGACCCGCTATGTACTGCCCCAATCGTCCGGCCACAGCATCCCCCTTGAGCGCATGCCTGCCATGACCAGCCCGCCCACTCAGGTTGCCTATCCTGCGAGCGCTGCACTTGCCCCCTACACGGATCCGTACTTCCGGGGGTTCGACAACTCATTCCCTGATTATTGGCGTTTCAAGGAGTGGGAGCGGGAGTTCGATGCCAATTATGGCAAAGCAGGCGGCGCGGATCTTCCTTCGCTTAGCCTTGTGCGCTTCATGCACGATCATACCGGAAACTTCGGCACCGCCATCGACCAGGTGAATACCCCGGAGCTGCAGCAGGCAGATAACGACTATGCGGTGGGACTGCTTGTTGAGAAAATCGCAAACAGCAGGTTCGCGGACAACACGTTGGTCTTTGTCATTGAAGACGACTCGCAGGATGGAGGCGACCACGTGGATTCGCACCGCAGCGTTGCGTTCGTGGCAGGCTCCTACGTGAAGCGGGGAACCCTGGTCTCAACGCAGTACAATTCCATCGACTATTTGCGCACCATTGAAGAGGTTCTGGGACTTCCGCCAATGAACCTGAACGACGCCCTCGCACGGCCCATGGCAGACATCTTCAACACCTCGCCGAGCCCGTGGAGCTTCACAGCCGTTCCGGCAGCGATTCTCTACCCGCCCAATACGACACTGCCCCTGCCTCCCAAATCGGCCGACCTGATCATTCCAAGGCCGACGCACAACGCCCAGTACTGGGACCAGGTCACACTGGGAATGGACTTCTCGGCCGAGGACCGCTTTGATTTCGCGCGTTACAACCGTATTCTCTGGAAAGGGTTGATGAAGGGCAAACCTTATCCCGACACGCCCACCGGAAAGGACATGCGACAGAACCGCCGGGAACTGCTCACGCGTTACTGGCGGTCTCTGGAGCAATAACCGGAGTAGGAACCGAAGAGACACTTCGGGGGGCAAGAGGGAGATCTCCCTGAGACATTCCCTGGCTGCTTGCTCTTTGATTTTTGGAAGGACTTCTCGGGGATGCGCAAATAATCAAACTCAGTGCAAATTTATGAAAGGAAAGGAGACGTATTATGAAGAGGATTGAGATCGGTGTTATCCTGCTGACAGTTCTGTTCGCAACAGGGATCTGTTTTGCTGATTCCGGCATCCCCAACCTGGTAGGCACATGGGCCGTAAAGACTGAAGGGGCACTTCTTCTCAAGGGCGGTGCTGCTGGAGTAAAGACCCACCACAACGGTGAATTCAGCACGCTGAAAGCCGAGGCTGTCGTAACAGAGCAAAAGGGAAGGGTCCTGCATGGGATATTCAAATCATCACGAGCCACGGAGAAATTTGTTGCCGTTATAGCCGTGGACAACAAGGGCTTCTACCTTGCCGACGAAGACGGTTTTATGGAAGGTCAAGTCATCAACAAAGATAATATCGACGTAATCTATCGTCATTCAACTCCGGCCGATACGGTCGTGGCAGCAGGGACCTGGGTGCGGAAAAAGTAACCCGTGAGCATGAGCAAATGTCTGCGAAGCTCGTGAAGGATTAACCCTGAAGAAATGAGCTAAAAAAGATTCAACAAAAGAGAAAGACTGCATGTTGAGCCTTTTATCGTGCATCTCCCCTAGTGAACCGGAGAGCTCAGAAAAGGAGTATAAGACATGAAAACAAAATCTTATCAAACAACAATGAACGAGCAATGTCTTGTCAATAGGTCAAAGTTCACAATTCGAAAATTGCAGGTTGTAACTCTAATCTCAGGCATTATTCTCAGCGCCATGTTATCGGCCTGCAGTTCAAATGGATCAAATCATGTAGTAGTGACTGGGGTAGTGGCTGACGAACCGATTGTAGGTGCGCAAGTCAAGGTCTTTTTGGCCCCCTCCGAAGACGAGGCTCTCACGGAGACTGTTCTTGGTACCGGGGTTACGGATAGCAATGGCAGATATACCCTGGTTGTTAATTCATCTCCCCCGTACCGGATCACCACTACGGGCGGAACCATGAACGGACAACCTTTCCCGGGTGTCCTAACTGCCTATTGCGAGACCGCCGATCAGTGCAATGCAAGCCCATATACCAGCGCGTTGGACTTGTTAATGGTAGAGGAGGGGAAAAGCGAAGCGGAGTCGGCCTACTTGCTGACCCGTCTCACGGGCATAGATTACGACCCGTTTCTGCATGAAATATCAACGGGCCAGGCTGCTCAGGATATCTTGTTCAACCTGTCAGCCGCAAAGGCCACACTCACCACGAAGGAGGCGATTGATAGCTGGATCGCCGGCCTGGCTTTCGCTGCGCAAATCCCTGGTGCATCTGCTCCGGCAGGTGTTGTCTCCCCGGTGCAACCTGCCGACGAAGTTGATCCCCTGCTTAAGGGACCCTACCTGATGCTTACAGGTGCGAACACCGAAATGAAGATCCTGTGGCAGACCCAAAAAGACATAAGCATTAACAATGTGGTGCTCTTGTGGCGAGCCTCAACAAGCCCCGCTTGGAATACTGTCTCGCCCTCGCCCACATCGACTCAGGATCTGGATTACCTCTACCAGCATACTCTCACGGATCTGACCCCGGGAACCCGCTATGACTATACGGTCAAAATTACCTATGGTGCGACGAATTTAATCCGGAATTATAATGGCAGCTTCAGGACACCACCAGATCAGGACGCTAAGGATGTTACGTTTTATGCCTACGGCGACACGCGGAGCAATCCACACACGCACAACAGCGTGGTAAGCGGCATCTCCAGCGACATAATCGGCGCAGCGGATCACCGGCAGACCTTTGTTTTTCATGTCGGGGATTTTGTGCTGTATGGGCATAATGAGTCTTACTGGAATAGCCAATTCTTTGTCAGAGGTTCCGACTTTGAAGGCACACAGACGTTTCTTTCGACATTTCCCGTTACAGCCGCAGTAGGCAACCACGAGTTCAGGGATAAGGGGGATAATGCCTGCGGTAAAACCAACAACGCAGACATTTTCAGAAAATACTGGCCATCGAGTCTTTACCACCTGGATGCGGGGAATATGAACTATTATTATTCATTCGACTATGGGCCAGTGCATTTCGTGGTGATGGATACCTATACTGCGTCGTACAAGAAAGGGAGCACGCAGTATGAATGGATTGAAAAGGAACTTAGGGAAACAAATAAATTATGGAAAGTTGTGGGAATCCATGTTCCTTTTTACAATGCGAGCGGCAGTAACGCAGGGGCAGGGTGTTCGATAGAAAATGTCGGTAAAGAATTGCACAAGGAAATCAAGCCTTTGCTTGAGAAGTATGGAGTTCAACTCGTTTTGCAGGGACACCAGCATTACTATTCACGAAGCACGATAAAAAAAATTACTTATCTCGTTGTCGGTGGTGGCGGTGCACCTCTGGAGTCTCCAAAACTGATTAGATTGCCTTTGGATTCGGTGCCTCGTGGCAAGTATGGTCATATTCATCAATTTGCTCGTATAGAAGCCAGCGCCTCGGAAATGAAGGTCTCTATCATCGAAGTTGTAAACGCCGATCATAAGTCGTCCAATGCACAACCTTCGAATTCGCTGTTCGAGGAAATAACCATCAAGCCGGACGGCAAAGCAACGGTGAAACCGGGTACAAGCATAAAGTAACTGTTTCCTGAAGGTTCTTGCAAACGAGATGTTGCCTCGAAACTTTGAAGCCCAGGAGGCCTAGTTGACAATGATTCGGCGAAGGCAGCGTTACCCAGGCCACATCTGTGGAGGTTCACAGAATTGATGGGGAAGTGGCCGGTAGTTTTTTGCGGAATCGATACTTTCGCACAGTGCATTATTTAGGGTCAGGGTATCTGAGGGCAAGAAATCACAGCACAGCCTGCCATGTCCGTACATGCCTGAGCCGGAAGCGAATTGCCCTGCGTTGTGAAGTCGTTTTCGAAAACAGAGAGCAGTCTTGCAATCATGCCCGGATCCGTGAAGATGATACCCAACTCACGGTTCTGAATCAGCGACGTGTTCGTCAGGTTCTCGGACCCCACGAAGGCCTGGACACCGTCTGCAATGACCTGCTTGCCGTGCATGTAGAGCGGCGTTTGGGGCGTCTTTGCGTTTGGGGGTGATGGCTGTCCCGGCATTACGCGGATCGAGAGATTCGGCAACCCAAGGCCCAGCAAGGTCTTCACCGCAGATGCGTTACTGCCGGTGTCGCCGGACAGCAGGATGCGAACCGACGGCCTGGCCGCCGACTGGGCCACCGCCTTAATTAGACAGACCATGTCGGTGTCCGTCAGCTCCTCAGTCGTCAATACCAGCGATCGTTTCACGCTGCCCATGAGTTGCAGGAGCTTCTGTTTTGAGTTCACCGGGCTCCACAATAGATCTTCCTCATTTAAGGACGTCGTGTCGGATGGATTGGGCGGCGGGTACGTAGTCGCGGGGGAATAGGCGTAACTGCACGCAGTGGACGGATTGACAAGCGTAAAATCGGAATCGAAGACGCTGCTTACCTCCCGTACAATGCCTGGGTCCCTCGTGATCACGCCATAGTCCCGCGTTCCGTCGAAATAACCGGGCATCAGGTTCAGCGACATGATGATGGCTGTTCCACGGAGGCTGGGATTGTCGGTCGTTGGCCCGTCGATGACGAACGTCTTCTGGTGAGTGACGCAGAAAGCGGTGCTGCTTAAGTGCACGATGGCGCCTGCACCCTGGAGGGCTTCAACCGTCTGTTTGATCTGCTTGGAGCTTGAGCCGGTCATGTACTTGTTCTGGTCCACAATGACCTGAACGGTCACGCCGCTTTGAGCCTTGTTCATGAGAGCCTGCACGATACTGTCGGCCGGCGCCGCAGGACTCTGCGACACCGATTGCAAGTCGGTGATCTCATAGATGGTCAGACGGATGTTGTTCGTCGCTCCGGCTATGGCCTCGAGAATGGGACTGCGCCCGTCATCAGGTTGGATCACAAGGCGCGGCAGTCTGGAAGTCAAGTTGTCGCCGCTACAAGCGGAAAGCAGCAGGGCAAAAACCATACCGGAAAGAATGAAATGTCTGTAGCACATTTTTCACGATTCCTTTCAACAAAGAGCAGTATCCATCAGTCCGTTTTTATCTATACCTGGCTCTAATCATTTACTATTACCTGTAATTCTAAATGTTGTTTCACGCACCAATCGTGCGAAGGCAGCACTCATCATAAGAGACTCTCAGAACTGTGGGGCCGTAACCGGCAGCGTTTCGGAATCGATGCCTTCGCACAGTGCGTTATCCACGGTCAGGTTGCCCTGGGCGTCAAGCGTCACGGTCCAGATGGTGTCGTAGTCGGTGCTGGGCCAAGTGGTCGGGAGGAGCGGGAGGCCGGTGCCACCATAGCTATTAAGGAGCGCATTTATCAGCGGTTTAATACGTGAGGACTCCCACGCCACTAGCATGGTTTGATTGGAAAACTTGCCGCCGGTAAAGAAAAAGTTACTAGTGAGCTGGGGTACGTTCGGATCCAATATGCTGAAGCTCGAGACCAGATAATAGGGCAAATTATTGGCGATAGCATATGGAAGTATTGTTAATGAGGGCCTGACATACGAAACATTGAAAGAACCAATAGGGTACCACTGTGCGGGGTCTATGGAATAAACCATATTTGGACTTATTTTGTCGCGCAGAGCGTCCGGAAGCGCCAGAGCACGCCATTGCCCGGCGCCCACAAAGTTGCCGTCTTCATACTTGTTCCCCGGATCAGGATGTGCGTCTGCATGTCGGATAATGTAAACCCTTTGGTTGGTGTTGATATTCGCCGGGATCACGGCGCCATTAACCCCTCCGGTCCGTGCGGTGTTGAAATAGGCCTGCTGCAAATGCGTGCATGAAGCGCTTGCCACCGGCGAGGGCAGCTCAGGGTAGGTGGCAGGCGGGTTCAGCTTGCTGTTGTAGGTAACCAGGCGCGCATCTCCCGACGGAGCGATGGCGATTGCATAGACATAATTAGGACCCCGGAAGCTTGCCGGAAGAACCAGGTTATAACCCTGTTGGCTGTTGATATTTGCCAACAAGGCGCTGATGGTCTCCCAAGGCGCCGAAAAGACATAATAACCCGGGATTTTGTTATTGATGATACCGGATACCAACGCATCATTGTTGCCTCCAGTGTTGTTGAAATCGAGCCCCTGGCAATCAGGGCAGTAGGTAGTCGGCACAGCAACTCCGTTGGGTACGGACCCTGACGCATACGCTGCATAGATGGGGTAGCTGTTGGCTGTATAGGGTGTCCCATTTTTATCAACCGGTAGAGTGAACTGGTTGAGAAGGGCAAACTGCTGAATGAACCCGATAGCCGTCATGTCAGGATAATTGTTTGCGGTTTGCAAATGCGTCATCGGTTGGAGCACGTAAATACGGGTTACGTTCTTTGTCCCCAGCACCTTCTGTTTCAGGTATGTGGCCATGAGCAGCGAGCGCTGGAGCCCCTGGCCGGTGAGGTTTGCAGTGTCCGGATTAATGTCGCCGGGTGTGTGGTAAGCCAAGTCCGGGCTTACCACGAAGATCAGGTTGAGGTTGTCGGAGCTCAGGGCATTAGTTGCGTTATGGCTGGAACTGCATCCTGCGAGCAGCGTCAGTGCAAGAAACAGGAACAACGAGCGTACAACGGAAATTTTATTCATATCCATAATCCTCCTTACTGCTCATATCTGCAGCATGTTCTTAACTGCCTGCTCTCTTGAGAACATCAATAGGAATTAACGGAATCAATAAGATGTTGTTGGTCCATTTTTCCAATACCGCTCCAGTAAACAGGCCAGTTCACATCGGTAATGGGATTCGAGGAATTGTGCCCGGAATAATAGTGCCCCCTGTAAAATGCCTGTTTTGAATTATCCGTGACAAGTGCCTGGAAAAGTTGCGCCAACGATTCGTTTAAAGACCCCTGCATGGAATACGCTGCCCCAAAAGAATAATAACTATTGAACTTCGCCGGCAAAGTAGCGAGGTCATAGTTCAGGGAACGATAATCGATGGGTCTGAATGTATCTTGAGAGAAGGTAAAGACCTTATAGGCGGGGTTGTTGCCAAAGACTGGACTTATGCCCGGCGTTGTTTCAAGAACATCAGAAGACGGCAGGATGCGGTATTCGTCCATATGGGTATGCCCGGAAAGCATCAGCGTTACTGTCCCCGGATATCTCGAAAGTATTTCCAGAAAACCAGTCTGATAAGCCGGCTTCCACATCATGGTGGCACCTGCAAGGTTGCCGTTGCTGTCAACAAGTTTGGCAGTCGAACCTATATCCGCGCCGGGTGGAACATGCATTATGAGCCACACCTTTTTGCCGTCAGCCTTTGCTGAGGCGAGTCTTGCATCAAACCAGGCAAGTTCGGCTTCTACCGTAGCGTCATTATCGCCTTGGACAAGGGGGGAAAAAACGATTGTATTGAGTCCTATCACCAACATATTTGTTCCGAGCGGTTCTGCGGAATAATATCCTCCGCTTGTGAAGGTATTGAGAAATGCCTGATGATCTACTGTGCCTTTCAAAAAATTTGTGTAAAAAAGCTCCGCCGTATTGGAAAGAAAGGTGCTGTCCGGGCCATAGCCTGTGTATGAATCGCCATTTCCAAGGGCGAACATGACGGGAATGTTTCCCACAGACGACCTCACCTGCTCCATAAAAAAGGCAACCGTTTTGTCGGCAAAGGCATTCATGGCTGCAACGTCTGTAGCGTCTCGAGGGTTCTGGGTCCCATTAAGGTTGGAATAAAACAATTGCGGAAAGTAATGCCCCAGAATGTCCCCGGTATAAATAATGAGCGGACTCGCTCCTTTGTTCTGCCGTATGCTTGAGAGTGCAAGCACAAGCAAAGGGTAGTTGGTATCGCTGTCCCATGCCGAAGGTGCTGTTATGCTCGATGTCTTGAAAATATCCGCCCACTCGCCGTGATCCGCAGAGACAAGCGTCTGGAAAAGAGATGGGTCATAAAAAGGAGTGAAATGAACATCCGATAAAACGACAACGGGGAAGTTTTTGTGGGTTGTGGTTCCACTGCCGCACCCACTGATCAGGCAGATATTTACCAACAAGACAATAAATATACAGCGGGAAATTTTTATCATAAAGACTTCTCCTTTTGCTGTTCTTGGAAAGCCTAAAGATATGCCTGGTCAGCAATATCAAAGACACGGGTAGTCGAAAGCATGATCAATAAACTGTCCACCCATAAGAAGCGGCTGCATCATGCAGTGGACTCATGACTATATCGATCGGCTGTGTAGATATTAAAGATACGAGAAGGAGAATCAAGTCATGCTGTGTTAAAGTACTGTGCAAAGCTCTATATGGAAATGCTTCTATTGACATGAAGAAAGTCATCATTATTACAAGGTGAGCAGATTATTAACAAGATAATGCAATAAGTATTTCAAAATGTAAGTGTGTCAATTCAGCAATTTAATCACCATAGAGAAATCATCTGCAGGTATTCGACTCGTGTGAATCAATATTTTCAACAAATAGCCATCAGGAGGAATATTATGAGAGGCAAATGTTTAAGAAAATGCAGGGTCCTTGGTTTTTCAGTCCTATGTGCAGTCATGTTTCTGTTAAGCGGGCTATGGTTCAACGGATTAAACGGCTCGGCCAGAGCGGCAGATAATACATCCATAGACTGCTACAAGGAGATCGCCAAAACCATGGTGCACGGCACCGCAGCAGGATTAGGTGAGGTGTTAAAGGGTATAAAGGCTGAAGGAAAACGTATTGATGCAATACGTGCCTTCATCACCCCCATTCGCTTCTTTCCCGACGATTCCGGATACTTCTATGTCTATGATTTCAAATGCAAAAACATCGCCCATGCGACTCAAAAGGACCTGCAGGGGAAAAATTTATATGACTATAAGAATTCAAAGGGGAAATATCCTATCCGTGACGTGAGGGACGCAGCAAAGAAGGGTGGCGGCTTTGTAGAATATTTTTGGGTTAAACCAGGCTCCAAGGATGAGTTCAAAAAACTGGGGTATGTAGAGCCCATCCCGGGAACAAACTACTTCATAGGCTCCGGGGTCTACCTGCCGTAAGTTTCATGGCAGCAGACTTCAAGAGGTCAAAGACGCTTTTGCCGGTGACTGTATAACAGGAGGATTCTATGCGACCCATCCAAGGATTTGGCCTTTTTCTGATAGCAGCTTCACTTCTTCTTTTCGGGTGTCATAGCAGCAGTACCGGCGGTGGCGGTACGGGCCACCAGGCCCTGCCCAACATGGGCCAACACATAACCCCGCTGGCGCCCCAGGGTTCCAAGTTCTTAAATCTGAACCCCGATCTTCCCGACTTCCCCGACTGGCTGGCCGGGCATGCGGCCACCACGGTGGTGAGTCCGGACAAGAAGACCCTGCTGGTCTTGACCAGCGGTTACAACCGCGTCTTTAGAACCGATGACGTTCCAGACATGTTCGGTACATATTTCAACTGGCCGGACTCGCAAGAATATGTCTTCATCTACGACATTTCTACGCCCACACCGGTCAAGAAGCAGGTTGTGACAATCCCGAACAGCTACTTCGGGATTGTCTTCGATCCAACCGGCACGGCCTTCTACGTGTCCAGCGGCATGGGTGACTCCCCCTTTGACAGCAAGGGGAACTTCCCGTCCAATGCCACCGGTAATACCTACAACCCCCAAACCATCACCGGCGACAATGTCCATATCTTTACTCAAGGCGCTGACGGGACGTGGGCGGAGCAGCCCGGTTCTGCGCTTCTCTTGAACCACCTCTCGGGCGTTGGCCTTGACGTGGAGCCGCCTACCGGCGAACAATTACCGGTAAACGAGCGGGTTAACGTGTCTCCTTGCGCTGCCGGCGTGGCTGTTTCCAATGATGGCCTGACACTGGTGGTTACGAATTACTTCAACGACTCCATAACGGTTTTCAAAGGAGGTTTGGGAAACTGGTTGAAGGTGACACAACCGGATCTCGACCTGCGCCCCGGTAAGAGCGACTCATCCAAAGTGGGCATTCCGGGCGGCGAATACCCGTTCTGGGTGGTTGTGAAGGGGAGCGGAACCACCGCGACAGCCTATGTATCAAGCATTCGCGACCGCGAGATCGTGGTCGTGAGTCTGGGCGGGACACCCAGGGTAACACAGAGGATCCCGGTAAAAGGCCAGCCAAATAAAATGACCCTGAACGCGGCCCAGTCACTCCTTTACGTCGCCGAAGACCAGACGGATACGGTTGACGTAATCGACACCGCTACGAACAAGATAGTCGAAACCATCCCGATAATCGCCCCCGCGTCAGTGATGCCTTATGCGCTGGTGCGATATAAGGGCGCGAACACCAACAGCGTAACGCTCTCACCGGATGAGAAACAGCTCTACGTGACGAACGGCAACCTGAATTGCATCGCGGTGGTGGCGCTGGGCGGAACAAACAGCGGCGACCGGGTAGTCGGACTCATTCCCACCGGATGGTACCCGAATTCCGTGAGCTTCAGCGGCGATGGCAACACGGTGTACGTGGTCAACGGGAAGTCGCCTACGGGCCCAAATGAGGGCTTCTACTATAGCTACGGCCCGCCTTCGCATAAAAACGGCTACGCAACGAACCTGTATAACCCCCAGTTGACCAAGGCCGGACTCCAGATCTTCCCGCGCCCCGGCACTGAGCAGCTTGCGACGCTGACAAAGCAGGTGGCCATGAACAACCGGTTCTCCTACACCGAGAGCGCCCACGACGCCGCTGTCATGGCGGCTGTGCGTCAAGGCGTCAAGCACGTTATCTTCATCATCAAGGAAAACCGGACGTACGACCAGATCCTGGGTGACCTGGAAATCGGCAATGGCGATCCTAGTCTGGCTGAGTTCGGTAAGGCGCTCACGCCGAATCTGCATAACATTGCCCGGACCTTTGTCACACTGGACAACATCTATGCCACCGCCGAAGTCAGCTATGACGGCTGGGCGTGGTCCACTTCGGCCCGCGCGCCGGACGTGGTGGAACACCAATACCCGGTGGTCTATGCCGGACGCGGCCTCAGCCTTGAGGCCGAGGGTGTGACTCGCAGTGTGAACGTTGCCATCAAGGGCGTTGCCGCCCGCCAGGCCGCCAATCCCCTCACGCCGGACGATGAGGATGTGTTACCGGGCCAGACCGACACGGATGCGCCGGATGGGCCTGACAATGAAGTGAATACCGGCTATTTATGGGACGCCGCGCTGCGGGCGAGCCTCACGGTTCGCAGCTATGGTTTCTTTGTGGACTGTACCCGCTATAACTTCCCACCAACTTCAGAGTACAGCCTTTCTCTGACGCACATGCCGGCTCTGGCCAGCCCGCCCATTCAGGTGGCCTTCTCCTCGAATGTTGCCCTTACACCATACACCGATATATATTTCCGGGGTTTCGACAATGCATTTCCCGATTATTGGCGATTCAAGGAGTGGGAGCGTGAGTTCGATACCAACTACGCACCGGTTGGCGGGGCTGATCTCCCTTCGTTGAGCCTGGTGCGCCTCATGCACGATCACACGGGTAACTTCCCGAGCAAAACGAATCCCAATCCTGCAATCGACGGCGTGGTTACTCCGGAGCTGATGCAGGCCGATAACGACTATGCAGTTGGCCTGCTTGTGGAGAAGATCTCAAAGAGCAGGTTCGCAAACAACACCCTGATCTTTGTCATTGAAGACGACGCCCAGGATGGCCCTGACCACGTGGATTCGCACCGCACCGTCGCATTAGTGGCGGGTGCCTATGTGAAGCAGAAAGCGCTGGTCTCAACCCAGTACAACACCATCGACTTCGTGCGCACCATTGAAGAGGTCCTGGGTCTGGCACCCATGAACCTGAACGACGCACTCGCCAGGCCCATGGCCGACATCTTCAATACGACACCAAAGCAGTGGAGTTTTACCGCCGTTCCCTCGGCGTATCTCTACGAAACGTCACTGCCCTTGCCGACCAAGGTGGCCGGTTTGATCGTGCCGAAGTCAACGCACAGCGGGGAGTACTGGGGCCAGGTCATGAAGGGAATGGACTTCTCGGCAGAAGACCGCTTCGATTTCGCGCGCTACAACCGCCTTTTATGGAAAGGGCTGATGGGCAACAAACCTTATCCGGCCACGCCCACCGGAAAGGACCTGCGCAAGAACCGCGAAGCCCTCCTGGCACGGTACCAGCGGTCAATGAAGTAAAAGATGGCGCAGACAGAAACGCGCAGGGGCTGAACGCGACGTGGAACTCGTACAAGGCGGATATATCCGAAAGTGTGGAAACGAATGTCCTATCAATTCCAAAGGAGGATTAAATATGAGGAAATTTTTTCTGGTGACAATGATGCTGGTCATGGGACTCTTTGCCGTTGGCACGGTCTTGGCGGGGGAGAATATCCCCAACCTCATGGGCACATGGGAAAGTCAGATTGTTAAGAACTATCAGCACTCCGCGGAAAAGGGACACAAGTCCTATCACGAAAAGGTTCTCATCGTGGTGGAAGGGCAACAGGGGCGCTCGTTTTTCGGCCATAAGGAAAAATTCATCAATCAGAAGATGGTCAAGAAAGAGAAATTCTCCGGCGTCATCTATTGGGACGATAAAACCATCTACCTGGCCGATCACGACAAGGGCTTCAACCAGGGCACTATCGAATCGCCCACTGAGATCCGCGGCGTGTACATGGAAGACGGCAGCAAGGCCTTGGTCGTTCTTCTGACCTGGAAGAAGATCAAGTAGCAAGTTGAGCCGGCTTCCGCCCCGGGATGAGAGTCGGTCTTTGGCTCGGACTTCAATCGTCGGGCTGGGAAGGACAGCGAATTTCGAACACCAGCGTTTCACGCAGGTGAAGCGATCCTTGCGGCAAGGACACCTGGTTCGGGGAAAGTTTACAACCGGAAAGCCGGATACAAGGAACTTTCACGATAAGCACGGATCGAGATAAGGATACTGTACGTAACATCGGCCGTTCCGGTGCTCCATGTCCAAATATCTTTGTGGGGGTCTTATGAGGAATATCGTTCACATCATCAAACAACAGTACCGGGAGGCACTGGTTCCGGCCATATTTTTCTTTATAGTCTTTCACCTCTTGGTCCTTACAAAGATGCTCATTCTGAAAGCGTACGCTGTGACGCCGACAGACGTGGCTGTGGCAACCCTCGGGGCGCTCATCGTTGCAAAGGCAATCGTGATCGCAGACAAGCTGCCTTTCATCAAGGTGTTTTCAGGTAAGCCGCTTATCTTCAGCGTATTGTGGAAAACCGCCATTTATGGGGTTCTGGGTTTTGTATTCCGTTGTGTGGAGGAACTGATACAGCTGTTATCAAAACATGAGGCATTCGGTTATGCGGTCGAACACCTTATGAGCGAGGTGTCGTGGCCACTGTTTTGGGCGCTTCAAATTTGGCTGACGGTGGCGCTGATTTTGTATAACTCGGTCACGGAACTGGACGTACACTTCGGTGAAGGCAGTGTGAGGAAGGCGTTTCTTGGATAGGACAGGTTATGGTATAAGATATGCTCTGAAGATGTAAATAAAGGAAGACTCCAGTCCTTAAGGACTAAGCCCGGCAGTCAAGAAGGTTTAGTGGACAAGCAGGAGAATATATGAAATCAAAGGTGTACCAGATAACTGCACACGCCAAGTCATTCAGCTATGACTCAGGTCTCATGGGTAAATTCGAAAATTTCCTGGAGCGTTTTGACCTGAAGAGAATCATCCCTGAAGATGAACTCGTCCCCTTGAAAATGCACCTGGGCAATAACGGCGCCTTCAAGACTATTCGCCCCCAGTTTGTCAAGAAGGTGGTCGATGCGGTAAAAAAGGTGCCGGCAAAACCCTTTGTCACCGATTCGGTGAGGGTTCCCGGCTATGAATATCTGGAGATTGCCAAGGATGCCGGATACACACACCTGACACTCGGCGCTCCCGTGATCATGGCGGACGGGATCTTCGGGAACGATTCCATCAAGGTGTATGCAGGCGAGACCTTGGGTGAGATGGCCATAGCCTCGGCCATTCACGATGCCAAGGCTATGGTTGTGCTGACCCATGTAAAAGGTCACATCCAGGCCGTACTGGGAGGGGCCATCAAGAACATATCCATGGGCGGAATATCAGCAGCCCCGCGGGGTGGTGACTGGCACCAGGGAAGGGGCAAGATGCACTTTCTCATGGGTGAGATCATGGGGTGGGATGAGGCGAAATGTACCTTATGTCTCGATTGTATGAATGTATGCCCGGTCGCGGCCATCACCTTTCCGGACAATGCCTACACCGTTGACAAAATCAAGTGCTGGCGCTGCGGCAGATGTGCGCGGATATGCCCGGTGGAGGCCATCAACGTCCCGGTATCCCATGAAGTCTTCATGAGGGCCGTGGCGGAGGGGGCGGACGCTGTTCTGAAGACATTTGAACCGTCGAGGGTGTTATACGTAAATTTCCTGCTGGAGATGCAGCCTGAGTGCGACTGCATGCCCATTGCAGACCCTCCAATAGCCCAGGATCAGGGGATTCTGATCTCCGACGACCCCGTTGCCATCGATACGGCGACACTGGACATCTTGAGCAGGTTAAGTCCTTTGCCCGACTCCAGGGCCTCAGGCCTTATCCTCAAGGAGGGGTGGGATATCCTGAGCCTTCTTCATAAAAAGGACGGCAGGCTGCAAATCAACCAGGCAGAAAGGCTTGGTCTCGGAAGCACCCACTATGATCTGGAGATAGTAGAGTAGGGATTGAACAGGCCTGTACACGTGAATAGTTTGTAGGTTGTATTGAGGGACGAACCCCAACTTGAGTTTTGCAGTTGACCCATACAAGTGTGTATTCAAAAGTTGATTGTTGAGTTTATTCCCGTGTTCTAAGAACGGCAGGTTTTCTTCATGCGCTTGCGGAAGTGCTGTTTTGCAGCAGACAAGAAGGAGACACAGCGGCCCATCTCATCGAAGACCGGGATGCCCATGTCTTCTAGCCCGGACCTGCAGTTCTTCATGCGCTCGCCGATGCCTACAAGCCATGCAATGACAGGCTTCCCGAGTTCATCCTTCAGCCTGGCCAGGTTCCTGAACATGGGGCTTTCAACCATGCCGGTGAAGATGTGAATAATGACAGAGTCCACGCGATCATCATGCATGATTGCTTCAGAAACCGAGGTGTAAACCTTTTCTATGCCGCTGTATTCGATGGCGGGCCAGATGTCTGCCGGGTTTGATGGGTCCATCCAGGGGGGATAGACCGCTTTCAGGGCAATAAGGGTTTCAGGGCTCAGTTCCGCAAGGCTTAGTCCCGACTCATAGAGCATATCGGAGGTGACTATTCCGCCGCCGCCTGAAAAGGTTACTACGGCAGTGCCGGCATTGTCGTAGACCCTGCAATGTCGGGTCTTTGAGAAGCCCCTGAGAAAGTCCATGAGCTCCGTCACATCGGTCACCTCTGTAATGCCCGATTGTCTCATGGCCGAACGCAGGATCCCGTGGTCCCCTGCCATGCTTGCCGTATGGCTCATGGCTGCCTTTGCGCCGCCGGGGCTGCGGCCGCCTTTGAGCAGCACGATGGGTTTGTCGGTGGCGGATGCGAGCTTGATGAATCTTCTGGGATCAGCAATGGACTCTGCATAGAGTCCGATAACATCTGTGGTTGCGTCATTGATGAAGTACTCCAGCAGTTCTGTCTCGTTCACGTCGCACTTGTTGCCGATGGAGCACATCTTGTTGATGGCAAGCCCTCCACGTTCAAGGATCATCATAAGAAACCCTGCCGAGAGCATGCCGCTCTGGACGGTCATGGAGACATCTCCGGGCTTGAGGAGCGTCTTCCAGATGTCTGTATACATGAACGAGAAGACAGAACCTGCATGGGAATCTAGCAGCCCCATGCAGTTTGGTCCCCACAGCCTTATGCCATGGCTTTTCGCAAGGGCGACACACTCTTCCTGCATCTTCTTTCCTTCAGGTCCAACCTCGGCAAAGCCTGCTGACTCGATGATGATGCCCTTTACCTTCTTTTTTGCGCATTCCTCGATGGTCTTGAGGAGAGCGGGGGCGGGGATGAAGTATATTGCCAGGTCGAAGTTGGCAGGGATAGATGATACATCCGGAAAGCAGTGCCTCCCAAGGAGCGATTCATATCGCGGGTTGACCGGGTAAACATCTCCTTTATAGCTTTGAAGAGTATTGTTGAGGAGGTGAAACCCGCCTTTGGCCTTGTTTTCGCTGGCACCGATGACTGCAATGCCCTTGGGTTTGAAAAAGAAATCCATAGATGCTTTAACCCTTCTTATGCATGCGGATACCCTTTGCATAGAGGATTTAACATCCCTTGTCAATTATGGCCCAAAGACCACACTATGGTGCACATGCATAAGGCGTCAATGGTATAACGTGGCTGTGTTAATTTTTTTTAGATATCTCAATATATTGATATTATGATGCCTAATCCCGTTATGAAAGGTGGCATGGCATTCGCAAATACATTCTAAAAGGCAATATAGGGCTCTATCAGATGAGATCAGAGAGTACAGGCATGAAATTATGCGGTATCTGCAATGACAGGCAGGCCATCATAGAGTGCGATGGCTGCATGAGGCCTTTGTGCAAGAAATGCCGTGGTATTGAAATCTGGCGCACTGCACATGAGGAGGTCGTCATCAAGTCCTTCTGCCGTGAGTGCCGTGATAATCATCAGGTGAACCCGCATGGCCGGGAAGTCAAGGTGTTCGGCCTCGGCCAGGTAACGGAAATGGTCAACCAGGAACAGCATAAGATGAATAAGTTCAAGATCAGGCTTAAGATCAGATAGGAAAGGAAAACCATAAGGTTATGGTTTTATGACCATAAATAATTAATGACTTGTTGGGTGCAGCCACCAGACGGAAAGAATTCAAAATAACAAAATAAAGTATAATCAGCATGTTACAAAAATAGATCCCATGGCATGCATTTGGCAATATAATTTATAAAGATAGCAATGATAACGGGAGCCAGAAAAAACTTAGGAAAGAATAGGAAAGTCAATACTCAAAAAACAAAGTAACTGAAACCTCCTTTTAATGCCAGAAGATGGGACACTCCATT
>CAYMDG010000015.1:15441-23826 GCA_964388905.1 uncultured Bacteriovoracaceae bacterium | reverse complement strand
GTATTGCCCACAATTCGCCCAACTTCAGCGCTGTGACCTGCTGATAGGCTGCAATGAAACTGCTGAGGCTTCCCTGATCCACCCGTCCATCGCCGTGTGAGATCGTCTCCAGGGCGATATCATACACGCGCGGAAGCCCGGCCGATGGGCCGTTCAATAAGCGTGGCAGTTCGCGGCTGTAACCCTTAGGCAAATGTTTTTTGGCTGTGCGGATCTGCTCTTTTATCAGGTAGAAATTATCAAGTAGCCATTCCCCAGCCGGCGCAATCCGGCGATTCGCCTTTACGGCCGAAGTCAGCAGGCTGCAGATTTCAATAAGGACACCTTCATTTTCGGTCAGCCTCGACAGAAGCTGTTCCGGAGCACGTTTCTTCGTCACCTTATGCGAGTCCGCCAGCGCCCTTCCATGCTCCCTCATCTGATCACGGCTGAGCAGTTCCGCCCTCAGCGGTGGCTCGTCAAGAGTGTATTTTTTAGGAAATTTATCGATGATGCGTGACTTCATCGAAAGCAGGGACTTGTGTATCGATTTGTCGGTAAAAATCACTCCTGAGGTCTCCTTTTGACCTTACCCATGTTTACGGCTGCATTCATCACTAAAACCCTCCATATATCTTAGCTTCCAGGATGAACGAGTCAAGGACACAGATCCGCTTCATCGTTTCTTTGAATTGATCCAAGGTTTTACGTTTGAAAGGCGGAAAAATCATTATGGAAAGAAGAAGTGATTTGTGTCGGGCAGTTTACCTTTTCATGAATAGGGGTGGAGTTGATATGCCATGGCGCTGGTGTATCAATTGAGATTGCGTAACCTGACCTACACCTTGGCTTTTTCCCGGTCAGATTCTACGGGAATAGTAATCCAACCGTCTCGATTGATGAGAGATGGTTTTCTCCTGTCATCCCCGCTTTCGCGGGGATGACAGGAGTATGTATTTTCAGTTGACTCTAGACTGACACACAGCAGCGAATCAGGGCTGCGGGTAAGAAACCCCGGGGTGGCAGACGAGCGTCACCCGGAAATAGTATGGCGCACTGTTGTATCCTCCCCAGTCGTCATCAGGCTCCAGGTTCCTGCTGCCATCTGAGTTGTAGAGATAGTTGAAGTCGCTGACACTGAAATAGGTTTGGCCTCGCCATGGGTTGCCTACCCAGAACCTGCTTTCGCCCGTTGACGGTGTCCTGATATTCATGACGGCAGGGACGTTGTTCGGCTTTCCTGCACTGGCAACAAAGCCGTCGGAACCGCTGATGCGATCGGATACCACGGCGTTCTTATTCCTGTCGGGATAGAACTTCCAAACATACTCCGTATCAGCCGTGGGTGCGAAGAAATCGACAACCACCTCATAATACCAGCTGGTGGAAGTATCCAGGGGCTGGAAATCCAGGCAGAACCAGTCCTGGTCACCCTGGTAATCAACATATCCTGCGATCCAGGGAAACGTGAGCGTTGTCAGCCCTGTCTGGGGTGTATTGGATTGTATTGCCGCACCTGAAAAATCAAGCAATGTCGTGTTCACCCCGAAGATCTTACGGGTGACGGAGTCCAGCTCCAAGGTCACCGGGTTTGAAGAAGTTTCCGTTGCCTCGCTGTAGTACTGCACCCCAGCCCCAAAAGGAGGTGTTCCGCTTGCAACAGCAGGCAGTGTAGTGGGGATGTCTTTCACATCAACGCGAATCGTATATGTCACATCGCTCCCCTCGTCATCCCTGAAATCGAATACCTTGAAAGAATAGACTCCTGCAGCAGAGCTGGCGGGTATGAGCAGGCTTGTCTTTAACTTCGTGGCGAGTGTCTCCGCATCAGGGTTAGTAAGGGTCTTTATCAACTGGGCGCCCATAATGCTCAAGGAGTATTCCACCTCGGAAATGGGCGCATCGAGATAGACCTCGAGTATCTGGGGTTGCGCATGCGCCGGTATGGTTACATTGTACCAGTCCCCATCCCCCATGTAGCTGACCTTGCCGGGTGTGGTCAGGGTAGCCGAAGGCGTAAGGACAATGGCATTGCCGATGGTGCTGTTGTCATTGGGCGGCATATCCGCACTGTCAATGATGTCGAGCATCCTCACTGTCGCCGTATATGCCGCGCCCTGGATTATCTTCTGTCCGTCTGCGGCCTGGATCATGAGAAAGTAATTCCCGCTGCCCAGTTTGACCTGGGTATGCAACTCGGCAGCCCCCCCGGTATAGGTGCGGGAATAGACTGCCTGAGAATTCGCATCAAGGATGTTGATCTTGTACTTGGCCCTGGTTGCTGCACTGAAGCTCAGGTGCAGAACCTGGAACCCCGATGACGCGGATGGTTTTGCTATCCGGTAGAAATCTTTGTCTTCCGTGTAATCCAATGATCCGTTGATGGTGTAATCCCGCCCATACTGTCCGAGATCCACGGCTGTTGCACTAGCGATCACGTCATTCCCGTTGGCCTCAGTATTACTTACTACATTGATACATATCTGATACGGGGAAGCATTGTCGAAATGGTCCTTGCCATAATCGCTGACCAGGACATGGTATTCCCCTGCTGCCAGATAGTGGATGAGGTGATGGCTGTTTGCCCCGGGGCTGCTCTGGGATTCAATCAATTTTCCATTGTTGTCGTACAGGGCGACATTGATCTGGACCGGCGAGCCGGTCATGGGCGTGAACGTAACTGCCGTATCAAAGATACCGCCTGTTGAGGTGAACTTGAAGCAATCCACATCACCGACATAGCCGATGGTGTTTGCAGGGCAGCTGGCTGCACCTGGGGTCAGGGGCACTGCCTGGGAGATGGTGTCGTTCCCTTCGGACTTGCCGGCATAATCAATGCTCAGGAAGTACGGTTCGTTTGAGGCTTTGTCGTCCTTGTAATCGCGTACTGCAATGTAGATGTCCTTGGGCTGGTCAATAACGGCCTTCAAGGTGAGATTGGCAGGCACGAGGCTTTTTTCAGGGGCATGATCCCCGTAGATGATGGTCTTGTTGCCGTTGCCGTCAGCCTGGTAAAGCGTTACGAGGAGCTCAATATCAGGCCGAAGGGTCTCACTGGTGCATCTCACCTGCAATACGCTGCCCGGCTCCGTAGTTTTAAAGTGGTACCAGTTGACCGCACCGACGGTGGAGATCTTCCCGGACACCCTTTCCTGCAAGGCCAGTTCATGTACGCCGGGGTTGGCGTGATTCGAAGAGCCCTTGGAGCAGGACACCATGAACAGAACCAATATAATGATACAACAGTAAGACCTTCTCATTGGTATTCTCCTTTAATGGAGCAGCTTGAAATCACCCTGGGTAAGGGTGATGATTCTGTCACGGTCATCGATATTGACCACGAGCTCTGCCATGCGGAATACCGGCGGGCTGTCGGGCCTGTCTTCCGGGACCTCGGCGATATAGAACCGGATCAGATTATCCCCGGCATTCCACAGGGTCCCGTCTTCCTTCACGTATTCAAGGGTGTCTGCCAGATAGATGTTGGAGATATCGAAATTGAACTGGCGCACATAGGAGGCCATGTCGCCCCCCTGATTGATGGGCACAAGCCCTGCATCCTTGATGTCATAGATGTAGCTGTTCAGTTCCCTGATCTTGGGGTCATTGGAGGTGACGTTGGTGTGCCGTTGCACCTCCATCCAGTCAAGCACACTGTCAAAATCCGTATCCTTGTTGGTCTCCACCTCAAGGGGATTGGTGCCTGAGAGGAACTCGATGCCATCCGGGATGCCGTCGGAATCCGTGTCGGGATTGAGCCTGTTCGTACCCTTGATATATTCCTCGCAGTCGGTCAGGCCGTCGTTATCCGAATCAACCCTTACCATGCCCGTGTCACAGATGCTGTCATGGGGATTGAGCGGGTCCAGCACATGGCCCGGAGAACTCGACTTGATCTCCAAAAAATCGCTCAGACCGTCGGAATCGGTATCTCCCCTGGTGGGATCGGTCCCGTAAAACACCTCTTCTTCGTCGGAAAGACCGTCTCCGTCACTGTCCACATACACGAGGTCAACACCGGGTTTGACATTATAGTTGTATGCGGCAATGTACTTCACCTTGTATTCAATGGTCAGGCGCATATCCACGATATTGATGAAGTCAATGGCCTCGGCATTTTCAAAGAGCCGGAACTGGCCGTTGCCACGCTCCGCCATGCCCTGCAGTGTCGCCTCCGCCTCCTGCTGCCTGGCCTGGCCCGATGCATCGGGCCCGAAGTTGCCCAGCAGGAGGAAGGTATGGAAATTGAAAGACCCGACCCCGTATTCCGTGACCATGTCGGTCATATCCTGAACCTTTTTCCAGATATCCGCATCCGCCTGGGGCTGACCCTGGGCATTGGATACCCCGTCGCTCAGGAAGATGACGATATACTTGGAGCGGACGCGCGCCTCTTCATTGGAGTTGATGATGTCGTTTCTAATATCCGCAAAGACGGCATCCAGGGTGCCGAGATAATCGGTGGTGGTGTCGTTCTGGACATCTGTCAGGATATCTTCCAGCACTGTGGGGTCCTTGGTAAACCCGCCGGTTGTATCGAAGACCGTGTTGCTCCACAGCATGACATCAAAGGAGGTGTTCTCGTTGCTGTTGTATGCGTTGATGAAATCCCTGGCTGCCTGGATGCGCAGGAAATAGGGATCAGACCCTGCCACGATCCCCATTTCCTCATCACCCATGCTCAGCGAGCAGTCTATGGCGAACAGGACCTTTACCGGGAATTTTATCTCATCAGGGCTTTCGGTGAGGAACGACCCCTGAAGCCCCACCTTGGTCTGGGCCTGGGTCCGCTCAAGGTTCGGGCTGTCAGTGCACCCGAGCACAACGGCCATGACAATTCCAAGAATGCATCGTGCTGCCTTATTTCTTTTCACATGCATCTCCTATCCCGTCCTGGTCAGAATCTTTTTGATCCGGGTTGGCAATATTCGGGCAGTTGTCGCACGCATCGCCTATCCCGTCGCTGTCGGAATCGTTATTGTTGTCACTGTGGACCCGTGGACAGAGGTCGATGGAATCGATGAATCCGTCGCTGTCAAAGTCGTTGTCGCACGCATCCCCCCTCCCGTCACTGTCCGTATCCTTCTGATCCGGGTTGCTGACATAGGGGCATTTGTCTATTTCGTTGGGGATGCCGTCACCATCCATGTCATCATCGCAGGCATCTCCTTTACCGTCGCTGTCCGTATCGTTCTGCGAAGGGTTATAGATCGCGGGGCAGTTATCCGAGCCATTTAATATGGCGTCTCCATCCATATCATCATCGCAGGCATCACCTCTGCCGTCGCCATCAATGTCTAACTGATCAGGGTTGGCTGCATTGGGGCAATTATCACACGCATCGCCGATGCCATCGCCGTCTGCATCGGCCTGATCGTTCGGGAGATAGGGGCAGTTATCCCTGGTATCCACATACCCGTCGGCATCGGCATCCTCATCCAGAGAAAAGTATGGCCCGATGTCATACTGCACCAGTATCGGGCCTCCTCCGGCCCCTCCGCCGCCTACCCCTCCTGCCGGAGGTGCGCCGCAGGACTGGTCAGGGCACTCGTCAAACCATCCGTTGGGGTCGGTGATTGCAAATGCCTGGGCACATATGATTAAAAGAATGGCTGCACAACTGATTATGATTCTGAAATATTTCATGATCGCTCCCCTTTAACGGTAGAAAAGATAGATGGTCTGGTCGGTGTTTGAGTATGAGCAGATATATGCGGTGCCGGCATTATCGAACATGAGCGTGTTATAGTTGCCGATATCGCCAGTGGATGCCACGGTCTCCTTGACCCAGGACGCGCCGCTTCTGCTTGCCAGCATAAGGTCTTTCAGGCTCAGGCTCCCGCTGTTGTTCTGCATGGAATAGTAGGCTATCGATGGATTCCCCGATGAATCAAAGGCCAGAGAACAATACTTGCCGCAGAAAGTGCTCTCGTCCACCAAGGTCGACGTCCAGAAACCAGCCGATTTGGTAGAATATTTCAGGCATTCCTGGTGGGTAATGCCCGAGGCATCCTGATATTCACCGGCAATGTAGTAGGCAACACACGGATTGCCGTTCTTGTCCAGGGCAGCGCTGATCCCGCCGACCTCGAAGCCGGTCTCGACCCATTCATGCCCCCAGGTACCGTCACCCTGCCGGGTAGCAACGCGAAGACCCTTTGTATCAGGATCCGAGAGATTCGGCTTAAGGTCCGCATAGTAGAAGATGACAGGGTTCTCGTTCTTGTCGAGGATAAGGGCTGCATGGGCACCGACCCTGTTCTGCGCGCTTGCCGAACCGTCCGTATTATAGACATTCCCTTCAACCGCCTCTTCCGTTGCCTCGGCGCCCAGGGAGGACCCATCCTTTTCCACATAGAGCAGGTCAGGGTAATTGAAATTCATGGCATCAATGCCTTCGTAGAAGAACTGGTAGCACAAGTGTATATTGCCATGGGAATCAAGGGCGGCCGATACATACTTCCCAGCAAGGCCGTCCTGGAATACAGGATTACGCTCCACAAAACCAATTCCTCCTGTGTACTCCGCCCACGAACCACTTTGAAGGACACTCACCATGGCATCGGACTGCTGCTGTGACCCCCCTGCCCTGACGGTACCGCCCTGGTATGCAATAGCCACAAGGCCGCCCTGCCCCAACGCCATGCCAAGGGTCCGGCAGTTGTCTATATCCATGACCGTATCCCGGGAAATCTCGCTTTGAGTCCCCATATCCCAGACGATATGACTGATGCTGTAGTCGCCCGGTATTGTCAGGCTATCGGTGAAGTAAGCGATATGGAGCTGTTTGCTGCTGCCCACAGCGGCCTTGACCTGGGGAAGCAGAAGGCCGCCGGCCTGCAACTGCTCGATACTGACCTGATGCCAGGTGCTTACCGGGTTGTTGATGATTGCCTTGTTCCCGTCACCCTTTGCATCACTGCCCCCTGATCCGCCACCGCAGTTGGTGAAAAAAAACAGAGCTATAAAGAGGCATATCAGTATGCCCAAGGAACGCATTTCACTTCTTTGAAATCTGGCCGGTTGCATGGAAGATCTCCTTTGCCTTGGGGTGAATAGGGCCATCTGCCTTTTCCGCATCAATTGGTGAAGGAATCCCTTCATAGATCAGCATTGCCTGCTCGACATGACCGTAATATTTATAGAGTGCTGCAAGATTGACCTTTGCGCTTATGCTGTTTGAATCAAGAGAGATGGCCTTTTTGAAGGCATCCTTGGCAAGGTCGTCTTCACCCAGGTAAAGGCGCGATACTCCGAGGCAGGTATTGAACCTGGCCATGAGGAGTGAATCTTCATCCTTCTTCTCATCAAGTGCCTTCTGAGCAATAAATGACGCCTGCCGATAATCGCCCCTTTTCATGTATGCCTCACAGAGCGTCAGGAGCGCCGGGATATCTTTTTTGGTTTTGAGCAGCTGCTCATGGAGCCCTTTCAATTCCTGATCCATGAGGCATCCATCAGAGATCTCGGAAGCGGGGGCCTTTTCTGAGAAAGGCACAAATCCCTTAAAGGAGCCTCCCTGCTCTGAAGGAGGATTAAAATATCCTGCAAGGGCCGGATCGCAGATCTCCCATTTGCGGCCCTGCTGAACGCACGTCTGGAGATATTGATCCGCCTTGTCTTTGTAGGTGTTGGCCTTCTGGCTGATGAGCTGGGTATACTGCTCCTTCTGCTCAGGGGTGAAGTCGGCCGGGACAGGTGCTCCTGTGAGGAACCGTGCAAATTCACTGTTTATCACATATGACTGGTAGCAGGCCTTTAATGCCCACTGGGATGATTTGTAGAGGATTACCGTCTGATACGACTTCTCCAGCTTTTCAAGTAGCTTGGACTTGTCTGTGACGATCTTGTTGTCCAGAGCACCTTTCAGCTGTAGGCCCATGTACCCTTTCTGCTCAAGCACTGTGGTCTCATAGACTGCCCCTGCCATGTCTTTTTGCAACTGCTGATCCGCTTGATATGACTTTGGCTGATATGCCTTTTGAGCCCTTTTCAGGTATCTCTGTGATGTGCTCATATCCCCGGATTCAAGATACAGACTTGCTATCCTGGCATCAGCGCGGATCTTTCCGGTATCACTAAGCCTGTCACGGTTGTCCAAGAGCACCTTCAGCGCAGTCTGGCTGTCACCTGTCTGAAGGGCGTTATCCACAACCTCAAAGACCATATCCGTAAGGGATGATGCATCTTTGGCCTTTGTATCAATGAGTCTCTTATAGTCTTTGACCGACATACTGTACTGACCAAGGCCTTCCCTGATCTGACCCGCCTGCTGGAGAAAATCGCGAGCATTTTTATGCCCGGGAAGCCTTAAGGCGAATGACTCCAGATAGTCTGCAACGAGCCTGAACTGGGCCATGCGCACAGAGCTGTCGATCATCATATTCAGCGTGCCTTCCACCTTGC
>CAYMDG010000015.1:8515-15341 GCA_964388905.1 uncultured Bacteriovoracaceae bacterium | reverse complement strand
CCATCCCTGGCAAAGGCGGTCTCGTAGTAGTTGAGTTTCTGCTTATCCTTGATGGCATTGTAATAGGATATGACTGCGCTATAGAGCTTGTCTTCCCGCTCAGCATTGCCGGCCGCCATGCGAAGGGCCGATGCCTCGTACTGCTTTCCCGCCTTGAGGTATTGCTGCGAAGAGAAAAGGGCCTCTGCATAATTCTCACCCATCTCGGCGTACACTGGGCTGGTATGAAAGAATTCCAGGTAGATCTTGTATGCCTGTGCAGAACGCTTGAAATCATCGATTGATTCCTTCTTGCGTGCCTCGTCGTGCAGGTAGGTGACGATGTTCCGGGCATAGAGCTCGAAATCGGTCTGATCCTTGCCCTTCTGCTCGTCAGACACATGGATGGAGTATTTCTCTTTCTTCAGGGCCTTGATGATCAGCGCCACATCCTTGTCGGCATGCTCGAAGGTGCCGATTGCCTGCACGCATTCAAAGGTATTCCTCGCATATTCAAGCAGCTTCGTGGGCTCCTGTTGAAGCGTGGACAGCTGCCGGTACACTACTGCTGCAGACGACCATTTCTTTTTTATGTAATACCGGTTTGCCAGCTTTTCCAGCACCGCGGTATAGACCTGGCGCGACCATGAATACTTCTGAAAATATTTAAGGGCTTCCTCGGGTGTGGCGTCCTTGTAACACTCGGTATAGCAGTAAGCCATATCCATAAGGGCTTCCTGCTTGATGTCCACCCGCTTATAGGTGTCTATCTCCAGCTCTTTGCCCTTGTCCGCTCCCTTAACAACCTCTTCAAAGAGCAGTAAGGCCTCATGAAACTTAAGCTGGTTGATGTAGCACCACCCAAGCTTGTAGCGCGCTATGGATATGGCGGTACAGCCTGGAAACTTCAGGATAGCCTCATAATGTTTCTTTGCCGTTTCCAGGTCCTGCTTGCTGATGAAATAATCGCCCAGCAGCAGGTACGACTCCGACACATAGGGGCTGTCCGGATAATCTTTTATGATAGTGCGGTACTGTACGACCATATCATCGATCTGGTTCAGCTCCCTGTACTCATGGGCCATGAAGAAGTGGACCTTGTCCTTTGACTTGAATTCGGGGAAGTCATTCAGAATACGCTGGTAGATCTCCAGTGCCTGGTTCTTCAAGGCATTCGATTCCACCTGGTCGAAGGCTGATGCCGCTTCTCCCTTTTGAGTCCTGCGCACATAGTAGATAATCCTTGACTGTTCTATGTAGAGCTCGGCCAGCCTCAGATATAGTTCGGGGAGATACGGCTTGTTCCTTGCCTTGTGTATGAGGGCCTTGGTGTTGAAGATTGCAAGCTCAACCTTTTTCTTGTCCTCGGTGAGCTTTGAGATATACCTGGCCTGCTCCGTGCCTTTATCCTTCTTCTCATATCCATATTCGTCAGCATGGACACCGGCCGGTACGGCAATGAGGAGGGCCAAGGCCACTATGATCCAGACGCTGATGATGCGTTGTATGCTCTGTAATTTTTTCATTTGAAAAAGATATCCCACTCTTCAAGATTTTTGCATTTGTTGGGCAGAACCACCTTGAGATCGGCCAGCTCATCGTTCCAGAACTCTCCCTGGAACGGATAAACTACGATGCCGTGTGATGCTTCTTTGCCCGTCTTCTTCTCATCTGCATAATGGTACTGGCTGACCCGCTGGTACATATCGAGACCTATCTCATAGGCTATCATATGCGCCTCCTCTTCATACTGCAGAAGGGCATCGGCATACTTCTCATATTCCGATTCCATCTGGATCTTCAGGTTCGAGGTGCTTTCCTCTATCTGGTATGCATAGATCTTATCAAGGTATGCATAGAACGCTTCGCTTCCTTCCTTCCTGAACCCGGTGCACAGGGCCCTCTCCTTTTCCAGGAGCTGGAGAAAATCCCAGGTCTGCTTGATGTTCTTTTTATTCAGGATCAGAAGCAGCAGTTCGTTGTTATCGCTTATCTTGCCGCGTTGATAAATGCCGCTCAAGGCCTTGCCGTAATGCCCCTTGAACTCATCCACCACGCCCATGGCACTCTGGTAATGGCACACATCCTTATAGATGAATGACTTCAGCATGTAGTATTCTGGCGTCAGAAAATTTCTGTAACTAGGCGCCTCAAAGGCATACAGCAGGCCCATGGCCTTTTCCGGATTTCCCATGCGGTACTGGGCCCATGCCCTTTCCATGAGATTCTGGGACTGGGCAAGGATGTTCTGCTCTATTGTCTCATAGAGCAGGTCGGAATCCTTGAATTTACCCTGCTCGTAGAGCAGCCGTGCCAGGGTCTTGCGGACATCGTCCTTGAGGGACTCATCCGTGCATGAACCGGAGAGGATCTGGTTCAAAAGCAGCACCGCCTCATCGATCCGGTTGTTGTAGATCTTCAGCAGGGCCTTCTGATTTAAAAATCTGTAGTAGTAATGGGTGCCGGGTTTGATCTTGGCAAAGTGGTCATCCCCCCAGGGAATAAAACCATGTTCCCAGTCATAGACACCCTGATAATAATTGATAAAGGCCGAGAGGTTGCCGTCCGCATATCCGAACTCCTGGTCGCATACGGTCTGGGTGATGATCAGATCGTTGTCAAAGGCCTGGGTACGGGACATGGTCTCGAATATCTCCATGCTGTATTCGACTATCCTGGGATTGGGCTTCCTGGAGACAAGCCGGGCCAGGATATCGGCTGCTGCGTGGGAGTAACCCAGCTTCTTCAGCGAGACGCCCAGGAAGAACTCGGCCCACTCGTAATCAGCCGCATCCGGCGAATAGGCGCTGATATACTCATAGAAATAGGGGCAGGCCTTCTCATAGTTCTGGTCTTTGAACAGCTCATATCCCGTCAGGAAACTCGTCTGATCAACCTGGACCTGGGCCTTTGATTCTTTCGCGTCGGGTGTCAAAGTTTCTGGCGTTTCAGATCCGGGGATGACGGCATTGGGTGTTACAGCATCGGGCGTGATAGCTTCGGATGTCACAGGTCCGGATATGCCGGTTTCGGGAGTACCGGCCTCAGGCCATGCAGCATAGCCGGAACAGAACAACCCCAAGCAGACAGGGATGATGAGCAGGGGAAGTATTCTATTCATTGTTTTCTTTCTTTTCCAGATAGCCCTTGAGCTTATCCGCGGTTTCATCCTGCTCCGTCTTACCGGGGAACAGGTTGAACTGGAACGAAAGGCCGATGCCGAAATACACATTGTTCTCTGTCTTGTCCTTCTTCATGTTGATCAGGTCCCTGATCTCAAGGGTCGTGCAGAGATTCTTGTTGAGGAAATAACGGGTACCGGCACCTACACAGACGGAAGGATCGCTCTCGGCGTCCTTGTCCCCGTTGCTGTACTTCTTCTCATAATTGATGATGCCGCCGCCCAAGATTAGGTAGCTTTCATGATTTATGATGCCTTTGTTCCAAAGGGCTTCCTTTCCATACAAAGGCTTGATGATGAGGTTTGAGTGGACCATGTATTTAGGCTCCAGAAACACCTCGGGCGTGACCCCGAATTCCTTTTCGAGCTTACCCTTGATGTCCTTCTCCCGGGTTAACATGAATTGGCCTCTCGCAACCTCCCAGGCCAGGTAGCCGTTGAAGTGATAGGTATAGCCTATTCCTACAGGGTATACGTTGAAAAAGTTATCATCAGGTATGTAGCCGAAGCTCAGGCCTATTTCATGATAGCGGTGAAACACCCTGTCCTGTATGGCAAAGACCCTCTCTTCATCTTTGGAATCTTTGCACAAACCCGGGCTCGAGATCATGATCATGAACAGGATCAGGATGCCGATCATTGACTTTTCTTTCATTTCCTTACACTCCTTAAAAACCTACGATATCGAAAATGAAGGGATAGGATACGATCACTTCACTTCCCTCGGGCTGAGGGAATTCCCATGATTTGATTGAAGCTTGAATGCAGGAATGGATGTCAGTGGAATTGAGCGTGGATGACTTGATCTTTACCTCTCCGACCTTGCCGGACATCAAGATCTTCCATTCGAACACGACCCTTCCCATGAGCGACGGGCTTGCCACCAGGGCCGTTTCATAACACCTGGTGATCTCGTCAAGGTGCTGGTCAATGATCTTCTTGACCTCTTCCCTGCTCATGCCGCCGCCTTGAACCTTAACGGTCTTGTTCAACTGGGCGCTCACCTTTGCCTTGACCTGCTGCGTGCCTGTACCGCCCTTTTCCAGTGCGGCAACCCTTACTTCTCCACCAGGACCACCTGAGCCGCCGGAACCTCCAGGGCCACCGGACCCTGAACCGCCTGTCCCTCCACTGCTCCTTAAGACCTGTGAAGACCCCTTGGTGCTCACGATACCTGCCTTTGGTATCTCGATCCTTCCGCCGCCAAGTTTGCCTACGATGCCGCCGACCTTGAACTGGGCCTTGTTTTCAGCCGGACTGCTTACTGCATCCAGGTTTGTAACCGCGGCCATGGCATCGGTGGGTTTTATGCCGATACTATCCCCGAGCATGCTGAGGAGCCCTGCCTGGTGAATATTCTTCGTTGAAACATTACCCTCACCTGATCCGGCACCCGATCCGGTACCGCCACCCGTACCTGAACCGCCGCCTCCGGAGGTTGACGCACGCGACGAGGCAGCCTTTGACGGTGCTGCCTGGGCGGTAGCAAGGCGGTGTTCATTTGATAGAGCTGTGATCTGCCTTTTCCCTATTTTTTGTGCAAACTGATCTTCTTTCAGCTTGACGATCTCAGGCGGTTTCTTAGGGACCTCGGGGGCCTGGGCTATCTTCTTGATCTCGTTTAACTGCCTGGTATCCACCTGAACGAAGCGGCCTTTATCCTGGAGCTCAGGTTCGTATTTGTAGGTAGGCATCATCCCGAGGATCACCAGGATGATGACATGAAAGATCACCGATCTTCCGAAATGCCGCGCATACACCTTGTCATTGTTCAAGGTTCCCTTTACGGGCGGGCTGACACAAGGGCTTGTCTGCCTGAGGAGATATTCGTATGCACCCAGGCGTATGACTACCTCTTCATGGCGGCCAATGGATCTTGATTGTGCCCCTGGAGCACTTCTCTTGAAGGATTCCAGGTCACAGGGAATGTCATGTCCCGCTTCCAGGTCATGGCCTGCCTCGATGCAACCATGGTCCTGGTCATCCAGATAGAGAAACATCTCGCCCGTGCCCTTGTTCTCGGCAAGACAGAAAAGCCCCTTATCTTTCCGGATGAAGTATTTCTCCTGTGCGTGCAGAAACCTCACATCGATAATGTCATCATTCCTGCTCTGGACAATCTCCAGAAGGATCTCATTATCGGTTACCCTGTTTTTTACCGAAGCCGTAATCGCAGCGCCGTTCTTGATCCTTTCTTTCAGAGAGAATGTTGCCCGGCCCTCTTCTTCGTCATCTTCATCGTCATCTTCTTCTCTAATGGGTGCCTTTCCGAACGCTTGCTGCTCACCGGCAACCTCCCCGGGGGATTCATGTTCCTCTTCAGCGCCAAGGGCATTGATGGATGAACCTGTTTGGGGATCATTACATTGGCCCTCTGATGTGCCCATCTCACGAGGATCAGGTTCGGCATCCTTATGGACAGGAGTGCTTTCATCAGTGCTGCGCTCAATGGAACACAAGGCACCGGTGTCCTCGAACATGGCCTGAAGGTCTACGACAGAACGATAATCCGCATTCCTCTTGAGTATGGCCTTCCTGCCTGAAAACAGTCTCTCTATAGAGCTTTCATCTTTCTTGAACAAAATCTTGAGATTCTTCCTTACCTCTTCAAGGGATTTTCCCTCCATGATGCGACCTTCAAATATCAGGTTGTATCGATTTGAACCTTCCTGCAGTTCATCCATGCCCAACCCGGGTTTGGTCAGGGTGGTATCTACGTTATCCAGGGATTCATGTCTTTGGCCATGTTCTTGCTGCTGTTCAAAATCCGGGGCTTTCTTATCCGGTCGTGCATCGGCCTTTTCATGTCCCACAGAAGTTTCCTTTAGGGATGTACCCGGAACACCCTGACCCTTGCCATTCCTGTTCATTTTGGCCTTGATGGTGTAGGGCCCTATCAATAGGGAATCCAGGGGGTTGACCGGCATGGGCTCGCAGATGCCGTCAGGGCCGGATCCTGGATAGGACACCTTGAGGCGTCCATCCATGACGCAGAGCACTGCATGTATATCCGATACACCCTGGCCGCTGAGCTGGAGATCTGTATCATTGCCACTGCCGATGGTGATCTCTTTCTTACAGAAGCAGTCCCATCCCAGGCACTCTTCTCCTTGGAAGACAAATAACTGGATCATGGGGAGATTATCCGCTGCCCTCAGGTTCAATGTCTGTTTCTCCATAATTTGCTCATTATCCATTATCGTTTTCCAAAATCTGCCTTATGGCTCAAAGCCATCAAGATCTCGATCAATATCCATCCTGGGAGACCAGGTGGTCCTTGCCTTGACGCTCGCCTGCACTCGACTGATTCTCTTTCTGATCCTTGGCCGATATCCTGTTAGTATCAACCAAGAAGCCGTCAAGGATCTCTTCACGGTAATCCTGGCGATACTTGAGCATGCTCTTGATCTCGCTTTTTTTCCGCTGGAGGAGATAAACCGCCCCTGACTTGATCGTCTGTCCAATAATGTATGTGTTGCCGAAGTCGATTCTATTCGTGCGTGACTCGGGTGTGTCGATCGCTTTTGCCGGTTCATCTTTCTGGGTTGTTCCCTGGGCCTTCTCCTTTTCGGAAGCCGCCCACAAGGTTGCAGATATTGTTACGATAATAAAAATGATCGCTGTAATTATCAGTATTATTTTTCTTTGTGTGTTTTTCATGGAATA
>CAYMDG010000015.1:0-8415 GCA_964388905.1 uncultured Bacteriovoracaceae bacterium | reverse complement strand
CCTTCAGAATTCCCCAGAACCGGGACGGACGTGTTGATGGCCCTGAGATTAAAGAAGCTGAAGGATATGAGAAGAAGAAGCACTATCACCAGAAACACATTCATGACCGGGGTAACATCTATGTCAGCCTCTTCTTCATCCGGTCTCTTTCGATTGTGCCTGGAACCTAGCATTGCGATTCCTTTTCATGCTTCAGTGAAGAGAGAATATTGAAAAGTCTCAAGGCCTTGTGCTCCATCTCATCGATCACCGACTCACCCTTGTTGTTGATAATATAGAAACCGATCAGGCATGGTATGGCGATTAAGAGTCCGAAGGCCGTTGTGAGCATAGCAACAGAGATACCGCTTGCAAGTATCTCCTGCTTCATGCTGTCGCTTGCATGTGCAACACCTTCGAATGCGGTTATCAACCCATGGATTGCTCCCAGCAGGCCGATCAAGGTCGCGATATTTGCAAACATGGAAAACAAATTTGTTTTGCTCTTGATCCTGGGGATCTCCCTGATAATCTCTTCTTCCATTGCCCGTTCGATTTCTTTGTCTCTCTTGTCTGATTTCATGATGCCGGCCTTCAAGATCCTGCCCAGGGGATGCTTTTCAATCCGGGTGCATTCCTCGATGGCAGCCCTGAAATTATATTTCTCCAAAGACAGGACAATCTTCTGAAAGGCTTGATCCGTATCCAGCCTCAGGCGGAAAAATAAATAGCTTGCCCGTTCACAAAACAATGCGAAGGCAATAATGGAAACAAGCAAGATGGGGTGCATGAAAAAACCACCTTTTACATAGAGCGATAACATAAAGTCTCCTTTCTCATTCTGTAATAACTCAGTAGGATGCCCAAATTAATTACATGTAATACTACTAACGATGTTACTTATTACAGTTTCATTGCGCCCAAATATCAATTTAGTTATTAAATCTACCGCTTGGTGTTCCCCATGAGCAGTTTTTGTGCCATGCCTTGAGACGATATGTTTTATCTGTTTTCTTATATCTTTAATATTTGATTTATTATCAATATGTTAAGAATTATTTTTTTTAAATTATTCCCTTCCTGACCATTAAGCTTAGAGGTAATTTCCCTGAGACAATAAGTGGAGAATTACATATTTTGTAAATGCAGTTACTTTATTGAACGTGGATGTCGTTAATAGTAATCGGTATTCTTTTACACCTTTCTGAAAACCGATGGGAATAATCCACCGGTATGCACCATGAGGTAATCCTGGTTTGAGCCTTTCCATTGTCTTTGCGGTAAACAGTGTTTATAATCGCTAAAGGTCCAACACATGAACGAGCTTAAACACTCACTACTTACGCTGAAACAGCAGGGCAGGCACATTATCGGCTGCCTCCCCCTCTACGCGCCGCTGGAGCTCCTGCATTCCTTCGGCCTTACGCCCGTGGTTCTCTGGGGGCTTCGATCAGAGGTTAAGAATCTTTCGCGCAGCGACCGGCACCTCCAGAACTACACCTGCCAGGTGGCCCGATGCCTGATGGAATTTATCCTGGAAAACAACCAATCAGTATTCGATGCACTCTTCATGTACAATGCATGCGATACCCTGCGGAACATGCCTGAGATCATCGAGGCCGGCCTGGCTGAGGATGGAATAAGCCTGAGCATCTTCAAACTCCATGTGCCTGCTGTCCCTCATGACCGGTCCGGGGCGCAAAACTACCTGAGAGACCGTATCCATAGCTTGATTGCCGAACTGGAGGGATTCACGCATCGATCTTTTTCGCCCCAGGAGTTTTCAAAAAGTGTGGATCTCTATGCCAGGCAGCGGGATCTGTGCCGGGCATTAGAGGCTTTGTGCGCCCAGGGCAGGACCACCTTTGCATCCTGCGCCTCACTCCTGGAATCGGCCCACTTCATGAGGATCGAGGAGCACATCACCCTGCTGGAAAGGGAGGTTTTAAAGGCACAGAAGATGCCCATCGACGCATCACCGCATAAAAAGCTGATGGTCAGCGGAATCCAGGCGCCGCCCGCGGAGCTGATTGAAGCCATGGAGTCTTCGGGCCTGCGCATCGTGGCGAACGACCTGGCAACCCTGGCGCGGTGTTATGAATATTACCCGAACCCTTCAGCAGACCCATGCGAGTACTACTACGACTTCTACTTCAACCATTACCCCTGCACCACCATGCTCCCGGCAGGAGACCGCAGAATCGAGCTCATCAGAAAGCGCATTGTTGGAAGCGGGGCGCAAGGCTTCATCTTCTTCGGCGAGAAGTTCTGCGAGTATGAATACTTCGAGATCCCCTTTCTTAAGGACATGCTCAGATCTATGGGAGTAGATGTCCTGTCCCTGGAACTAGGCGCGGACGACCTCTCAAACCTTATGCCCCTTAAGACCCGCATCGAGGCCTTTGCAGAGATGCTGGGCGCCGGGAATGCACCCTAAGGAGCTGATCATGAACCAGGAAACCTCTGCGGGCCTACCCAAAAAGACACTGTCTAGCAAACGGCTCTCCGGCATTATCATGGACGATTATTTGCAGCTCCACCAGAAGGCAGGCGAAGGCGCCTTTGTGGTGTGGATAGCCATTGTCGTGCCGGCCGAACTCTTTGCCGGATTCGATAACGTTGTCTATGCAGTGCCTGAAAGCCATGCGGCCATGAGCGCTGGCAAGGGCGTGGGCTCGCTCCAGTGCGAAAGAGCCGAACAGGAAGGCTACTCGTCCGACCTGTGCTCATACGCCCGGATCGACCTGGGAACGGTCTTCAAAGGGGGCATGGATTCCCCCTCTTTCGGTCTGCCCAAGCCCCACCTGCTGGTGAGCAATAACAACAACTGCTCGCTTCTGTCCAAGTGGTTCGACGTCTACCACCGGCTCTGGGGAGTGCCGCACTTTATCCTGGATATCCCGTTCTGCTATGAGGAGCAGAAACCTCAAGACTTCGCATACATAAAAAATCAGTTTGGCGACCTGATCCGCGCCATCGAAGGGCTCAGCGGCCAGAGGTTCGACATGGATAAGGCCGGTGAGGCAGTGCGCTTTTCTGGTGCGGCATTAAAAGAATGGAAGCGCTTCATCTCCCTTGCGGCCAACAGGCCATCACCCATCACGGCCTTCGACTCCTTTGTGCAGATGGCCCCTATCCTCACCTCCAGGGGCACAGCCCGGCTTGCAGAACACTACCGGCTGCTGGCCGACGAGACCGAAGAGCAGATGGCACATGGCATCTTCCCGGTGCGTGACGAGCGCTACCGCCTGCTGTGGGACAATATCGCGCCGTGGCATCAGTTGAGGAAGATGTCGGCCAGGCTTGCCGCTCTCGGGGCCAATATCACAACAGCCAGCTATACCTACTGCATCGGCTCGCTGGAAGGCGATTTTAATATGTACGATATTCACGGCCAGGATCCCCTTGACTGGCTTGCCAGGCTCCAGAACTTCTCGGTATGCCCCCATGGTATGACGCTACGGGCCCGCGCCATGATACAGGCCATCGATCATAATGCCATTGACGGTGTTGTCTTTGCGAGCAACCGCAGCTGCAAGGTATATTCGCTCATGCAGATGGACCAGATGAAACACTTGCGGGATAATACCGGCATCCCGACCGTGATGATCGATGTGGACCATGCAGATGAAAGAAAGTACAGTGAAGATGCATCATTCGTGAGGTTAGAGGCCCTTCTGGAGACCATCGAGGCAGGGAGATCATCCAACCGCTCCTGAAGTTGTTCCCGTGAGATGCAGATTTTGAAGGGATCAGGTTTTTACTCTTCTTCAACGCAAAATCTGGGGTAAAAATAACTGGATTCCCGCTACCGCGGGAATGACATAGTGTTAGTTGTACAAGTACCTCAAGGGTAACGAATAAGACCATAAGTTGATCACCTAGGTAGTACCATCGCAATATCCAGGGGGTTTGCTAAGGTTTACCTGGCTTCTTTCTTATCCAGGCGTAATATGGTTAAGATCAGATCCCTTAAGGACTTTAGCCCTACTTGTGAGCCCAGTATGCAAGATCGGTCAGGGCCGTGGATTCCAGGAGGTAGTGTACATTATACAGGAGCGATCTTCTCCGAATCTCCGTAATGAGTTCGACGGGATCACCAGGCCCGGAGTTTGTTTCAAGTCCGAGAGAGGAGACATATCCCCACATGTGCTGGAGCGCGTTTAAGAGCATGCCCTGGCTGGGGTCGACCCTCAGAGTCTCCACCAGGGTAAGTGCAAGCTCTTCGAAATAGTCCCTTCCCTTCCTGCGGGCGGCCTCAGGCCCAATGCTTTTATAGAGTTCAGGGTCACGGGCCATGACCGAATACTTGTGATGGGCCCAGAGCTGTTGACTGTTCTGCGGCAGGGGGATGCGGCCGGGGTTTTTCATACGATACTTCTGCCCAAGTATGGAGAGCTGCCCTGCAGGAGGGTCGATGAACACCCGAGGCCAGGGTGATCCGGGTACATCAGGTGCAGGGCTCATGTGGCGGTATCCCCTGAAATCCATCTCCTCGACCAGGCAATCATGCCTGGAGACAAGTGCCCCCAGGCAGTCTCGCCAGCGCTTGGTCTCGGGGTGGCGGGAGTAACCCGACTTATGGTTTATGATGATGGAGAAGACGGCGTGCACCTCACGGTGCTCGCCCAGCAGGCTTTCACGGTTCAGGTATCCAGGGTTGATGTCCCAGACTCTCATGCCCTACAATGCGGCCCTGATCGTCAGGCTTGAGGCACCTGGCTATAGAGAGCCTTCCCGCACCCAGGGCCTGTTGTCCAACGCCGGCAGCCTTTATCTCAGATTTATTGTTATGCTCGTTGCCTCTAATACCGAACTGTCCTCATCAAAATCTCCGGTTGCTATCAACCCCTTCACCGCTGCACCGCCTATATGTCTTGTATTCAGGGCTGCGACAAAGTCCCCGAAGGAGGTGAAGAGCTGTATGGCGCTGCCCTGGGAGATAAAAAACAACCCACCGGAAGGTGCCGGAACGAGTGAAGGTGGCTGTGCAAGTGTACCCAGGTCAGTCACGACCCCTGAGTGTGATACATAATGAAACATTCCCACCCCGGCGAGGTCAAGGCTGAAACCTGCAGATGACATATCAATAATGGCTTCTGTTGATGCCGGATTCCAGGTGACATGCATCACTGCCGGGACATGAGAGACATTCACCACGGTGCGTGCCTCGAAGTCTTCAGGGGCCTGGCCGAAGGGTGTAGCAAACCCCCTTATCCTTACCGGCGTTCCTGCCTTCAGGGACGAAGTGTCCAAGGAAGAGGTGTCGATCTCGTAATGATCAGGGTCTGCATCGTGAGCACTGTCGGTCCCTGTGCCTGTGAAATCGAAGAGGCTCATCTTTCTGCCGTCGATGGCCTGAAGATCGACAACGATAAAATCAGAGCCTTTACCGACAACGGTTCCCCGGAGTGTCGAGAGCATCATCCGCACTGATCCGTTGAGAGCATCAAAGATGATTTTGTCGCTGTCAGTTGATGCCGTACCAAAGGCAAGGATGCGCTGGCCCACCGATATGTCTGCGATGCCTCCCGCCTCGGCAGAAGACTGCCTGCTCACCTTGGTGGTATCGCCAAGCTTTATTGTCACGTCATCGTTGAATACAACGCTGCCTCCCGCACGCATGAGGGAGCCGCCCTTTATGGTAAGTGTGTCTGTGCTGCGCTTGATCACTATGCCCCAGACAACATCGTGCTGCCCCCCCGGTACACTGGAGCCCGCAGACACCTCCTGCGCCTCAAAGCGTAAAGGATTGTTCATGAGGGAGCCCATAACGATGATGGCCGTGTAGGCCGGCATGGTTGAGAGCTTTTCGAGTCCTGCACTGCCCTGGTAATATATGCCGTCGATCTGATACACCGTAGTGCCTGTGGTGTTTATATCGAGTACACCGAACTTTTTGTCGCTGCCTGTCATGGCATGGATGAAAGGACGGACTATCACCTTGAACGACCCGGTGCCGAGATCCACTGAACCACGCTCAAGGGGACCCCGCACCCGGTGTATCTCCGGGATGTCCACATTGACCTTGGCCAACATTACCGGGGTCACCGTTACAATGGCCGTACTGCCGGTGAACCTGACCGTGTTAGAGGCTGCGAGATCAAAGTCAAGGTTCAGGGATGCCGGTACTCCAGGCGCGATGATGAGGGAATCATGGCCCTCCAGGCTTACATCAAGTGTTAACGTACTGATCGGGCTGCCGTTTTCATCAACAATGGAATCCACCCTTACCGCCTGACCTGATTCATCTTCCACCTGGATATCCGCATTGCCGTAGTCCAGAGTTACCTGGGCACTGACATACTCGCCGGTGGGAACCGTTGTAGCGGTGAGGAACTCGATCATGTCCGTATACTGGGCGAAATCAACCCTGGTCTTGATGGGCAGCACATCAACCACAGCACCATTTTTCTTGGTGAGCGTCAGCGAGAGTACATCCACCGAATATGCAATGAAGTCCCCCTCGTCATCAGTGATGCCGATAACAAGATTACTCTGGGCCTGAGGGTTGGTATTACTGCCACTGTCGCTGCTGCACCCTGCAAAGGACATGAAAATGAAGCCCGCAAGAATTGCTGTCAAGAAACGCGAAAAGCCCTTACCTTTCATGCCATTGTCCATGTTAAATCCCTCCATTTGCGCATTGATTCATTTGTAAACCCTTTCAAGAACATGAACAGATGAGCGCCTTTCATCCTCACTGGTGCCAATCACGATACCGCCTGTCTCTCCCGGCCCTGTCCCGTCTATCCTTTTTCATCTCCTCGAATTTTGCGGTGAGTATCCGGAAGCGCTCAGGCCCCAGGAGCTTCCTTGCATCGAGGATAAACTGAAAACGTTCAAAGGCAATCTTCACACGCTTATCCTCCACCCGCTTGAACTGGGCCTTGGCAGCCGATTCGTTAAACGTGTCCTTTGCAAGGATGTCCTCAAGTTTGAGCTGCTCCCTCTCGATATCGCTTCTCAGGTCAATGAGGGCATTCCGGTTCTTCACAAACATATCGTCCAGCACCTGTTTCTCGAGGTCGGTCAGCCCCATATCCCTGGAGAACTCGGGCAATCTCCACCACCTTCCCGGGCCGAGGCCATCGGCATAGGCTTGAACAACCCCGAGGATCAATGCCGAGCATACCAGCATTCCGATAAGCATTTTCTTTGACATAGTATATTCCTTTATTTTTTCTTTCATGTCCTTTTTTTGTTTATACCCTTATCAAGCATCCACCGGGACTGCGAAGTCCAGAAAGTCATCATTATCATCCGTTGAGCCCGCGTCGGGGACGATCTCTTGCAGAGACGCAGGGAGGCCATTTCCCTCAATATCCTCGGTTGCAGCAATGAGCATTTCATCAGCTGCCATCTCATCGGCGAGATTCAACTTACCATACGGCTGCAAATTGCCAGTAAACAGATGCGGCACGGTCAGGGTGATAACGATCACAAGGCAGGCCGCCGCAGCAGCCAGTCCCACATACCATCTGAGCGCCCAGCCGCGCCCTCTGAGAACCTCCGCCTCGGGCAGGGCAACCCTTCTCCGGGGTGCAGGCGTAGATCGCATCGCCACTTCAGAGAGACCATGGAGCTGTGCGGCAAGATGATTGCGGGAGGAAGAGCAAATGGGGCAGGCCTTCAAATGCTCCCTTTCCTGTGCGGCCAGATCGTTCTCGTCAACGAGAGATGTGATTATCCGCTGTTCATCGAGGTGGACGTTTCGGTTATTGTTCATCATGCCTCCTCAGGGGCAGGACCCAGGGAAAACCCCTCGTTCTTGAACTTTTCAATCGCCCGATAGAGGTGGGTCTTTACCGAGCTCTCGCTGCTCTCAAGCGTCAAGGCGATCTCGGTTATGCTTAAATGATCGAGGAACCGCAGCCTGAATACCTCCTGCTGGAGTCTGGGCAGCTTCTTGATGAATTCATTGAAGCGGGTCCAGAACTGCTTCCCGGCCAAGTGATCATAACTGTCCGGCCCCATGTCGGGATAATCCTGCTCCTTTTCCTCTTGCGTGAAACTGAACAGGGAGGCGAACCTCTGCCTTCTGCGGAAATCCTTAACCTTGTTGACTGCTATGCGATAGAGCCAGGCCTTGAAGAGATCCGGGTCCCTGAGTGCACCCAGACTGTTGTATGCCTTCAGGAACACGTCCTGAACCAGGTCTTCAGCGTCTGTTCTTGACTGAACCCGTGCATACACCATGCGGAATATCCCCCCTTGATGGATCTCTATCAATTGCTCGAAAGAGCTCCGGTTGCCTTCAATGGCAGCCCTGACGAGGATCTTGATATCTCTGAGCGCCTTCGTGTCTTTGTTTCTTTCATCTTCCTGCATCGCCCTAGCATTCTACCAGTACTTACGTGTTCCCGTCTGCCCTTTTTATGATTTGCTGTTATGTAAGACGCATCGGAGTGGAAAATTGTCTACAAGGGATGACAT
>CAYMDG010000014.1:19815-24151 GCA_964388905.1 uncultured Bacteriovoracaceae bacterium | reverse complement strand
TCCTGAAGGCAGATGAGCACTTCATTGCGCTTAAGCATGATTTCTCAAACATCACCGAGGCAATGATACGCTTTCATGATTATACTTGTCACAAAGTCATGGTAGACCGTACGTACGAATACATCCTGGACCAGCATACCTACCGACACCGGGTAGCTGCGGTCCGCGATCTCATGTAACCTCATTTACCCCCATGAAAAGGGACGCAATAGCGTTTTCTCAAAAGGCCTAAAAAAGCATGTGCAGGATCATCGGTTTATGGAGCCAAATGGAACCAACAAACCTCGAGCATACCTGCATCTCCATGAGGGATACCATGCTCCGTGGCGGTCCAGACGATGCCGGGGTATTTGTGGATCACCCTGCAGGTCTCGCCATGGGCCATCGCCGGCTATCAATCATTGACCTCACAGAGACCGGCCACCAGCCCATGAGAACATCCAACGGCAGATATACGATCTGCTACAACGGCGAGGTTTACAACTATAAGGAACTCAGGCTCGAGCTTGCGGAAAAGGGATTTACCTTCAGGGGAACTTCGGACACCGAGGTGGTTCTCAATGCCTTTGCCGCCTGGGGTCCTTCATCCGTGGAACGGCTCATGGGTATGTTCGCCTTTGCCCTGTGGGATTCTGCCCAGAGGGAACTTTATCTCTTTCGTGATCCCATGGGAGAGAAGCCCCTGTACTACTATCAGGATCGCGATACTTTCGCCTTTGCATCCGAGCTCAAGGCCATTCATGCAGGGCTTAAAGACAAGCTCTCAATAGATATCGATTCCTTGGGCGAGTTCTTCCACTATGGTTACATAGGCGGAAATAAATCCATCTATAAGAATATCTCCAAGCTGGAACCCGGGTGCTGGATCAAGGTGAATCCTTCATTGACCGTCGAGAGGCACAAATACTGGGACCCTGCACAACTCCCAAGGACAGGATTCGAGGACATCAATGAAGAAGTGCTTACAGAGAGGCTAGAGGAGATTCTTATAGATGCCTTCTCCAGACGGACCATTGCTGATGTGCCTGTGGGTGTATTCCTCTCAGGCGGCATCGACTCGTCGCTTGTAACAGCTATTCTTGCACGGCATACAGGTACACCGGTTAAGACCTTCACCATTGGTTTTTCCGAAAAGAACTACGACGAATCTGTCTGGGCAAGAAAGGTGGCAGACCACCTGGGTACCGAACATACATTCCAGATCGTCACCCCCGAGCACGCCAAAGCAATTTTACCTCTGTGGCCTGAGTTATACGACGAGCCATTCGGTGACATATCGGGAATCCCAACAACCATATTATCCAGGATGACCAGGAAACACGTGAAGGTAAGCCTTTCTGCCGATGGCGGAGACGAACTGTTCTGTGGGTATCCCCGCTACTTAGTAATGGAGCGTTTACAACGTTTTATATCCCCTTTTCCCCCCTCTATACCAAGGTTGGCAGGCAGGCTCATGGCAATTATCGGGTCGGACCGGGCTGCAGATGCCGCTGCCAATATTCCCTCACTCAGGCTGCCCGCCATTAAGGATCGAATGAGGAAGCTCCAGGCATTGCTGGCTAACTGGCAAGGGGGTGCGACCGGGGCTTACCCTTATGCCATAGGATACTGGCTCCCCCAGGAAGTCGCCATGCTCATGGGTTCTGATTATAAAGACCAACGGTTCCCTCTGAAAATGCTCAGCAGCAGCCTTTTGGAGTCCATGATGCTCTGGGACATGAAGTACTACCTGCCTGAAGACATCCTAACCAAGGTTGACCGGGCCACCATGTCTACTGGACTGGAGGGAAGGGATCCCTTCCTTGACCACCGGATAGTAGAATTTGCCCTACGCCTGCCTTTACATTTTAAATATAGAGAAGGCCAGTCGAAATACCTGCTTAAAAAAATCCTTGCCAGGTATTTACCTGAGCACCTCTTTAACCGCCCCAAACAGGGTTTTGCAATCCCCATCTATTCCTGGCTGCATGATGACCTTATCCATTTGGTGGATGAATACTTAAGCCCTGAGGCCTTATCCGCCCAGAACGAAATAGATCCTGACGTAGCCTTGAAGACTATCTCTGAATTTAAGCAACAGGTAGGTTCGGTGGGCGTCGACCGTATCTGGCTGCTTATTGTATTCATGATGTGGAGGAAACGATACTGTGGTTGAAACCCCAATAAAGGTACTCCACCTCATTTCCACCCTGGATGTGGGAGGCGCGGAACAAAACCTGCTCAGGCTCATCTCTACAATGGATGAATCTACCTTTAAAAACCATGTTGTCTGCATGACAAAGCCTGGTATTGTTGGTCAAAAGCTGGAGAAGACGAGCACCCCTATTTTTAGTCTTAACATGAAAAAGGGTGTGCCGGATATCAGGGCTATCCTCAGGCTTCGATTCCTGGCAAGGCTCATGAGACCGGACATCATTCAGTGCTGGATGTACCACGCAAATCTGCTTGGGTTGAGCCTTCTTCAACCAAAGAGTACCTTGTGGAGCATCCGCTGCTCGGATTTAGACCTCTCCCTCTATGGGCACATCTATCGTTTTGCCGTAATGGCCGGAGCAAGGCTGTCAAGCCTCCCCTATGCCGTGGCAGTCAACTCCATAGCAGGAAGGGATGTACATAAAAAACTCGGATATAATCCCAAAAAATGGGTGATCATCCCTAATGGATTCGACACCGAGATCTTCAAGCCTGATTTGGAAGCACGTTCACAGATCAGAGCCGGCCTTAACATACCACATGATGCATTGGTCATTGGCCTCATCGGCCGTTTCGATCCCATGAAGGATCATGCAACATTTTTTTCTGCTGCATCTCTCTTCCTGAGGTCACATCCTGATGCCCTATTCATCCTTGCGGGCAGAGGGGTTACAGACCAGAATCCCAGCATGAGGGATTATACAGAAGCAATCACGGGCCAGAGGAAGTTCCGCCTCTTGGGTGAGCGCGATGACATACCGCGAATTATTTCAGCCATCGACATCGCAACCTCTTCATCCATGTCAGAAGGCTTCCCTAATGTCATAGGTGAAGCCATGGCCTGTGGAGTCCCATGTGTGGCTACGGATGCAGGAGACTCAGGGCTCCTTATGGGAGACACAGGACTCGTAGTCAATAAAAAATCTCCTCAGGAGCTTTGCAAAGCCTGGGATATGATCGCCCGCATAACCCCGGAAGCACGTCTAGAGATGGGATCAAGGGGGCGCGACCGGATTCAGAAGCATTATTCCCAAGGCAAGACTACACGAAGTTATGAAGATCTCTATTGGCAAATCATCAATTACAGGAATAAACGATAGAAAAGCCCCTGCCTTCCTCCACTCATCCTTCCCGCCATCCCTTCTTACTCTGAAATAACACCTTGTATAGGGGAACAGCACCCTCACCCATGCCGCATAGTTGACCGCGGGCACACCCCTCATGCTCATAGAGCATTAATGATCTCTCTTGAGTTTGCTTAAAAGCCTGTCGCGGTACAGGTAGGCAACAAACACTATGACGCAGCAGCCGATAAGGACGATCGCGAGCCCTTCATATTGCTTGTTGCGTGCAAAACTCCCCATGAGGGACAGAGATACGGTCCCTAAAAGACGACCTATCGTGGAGATGACAATGAAGGGCAGCGCCCTCATATGGCTCAACCCCAACATATAGCTGAGTGCGTCTTTAGGAAAACCGGGGATGAGAAAAAGGATGAAGATGACAAACCTTCCTTTATGCTCCAGAAAGCTGTCATATTTCCGGAGTGTCTCCGGTTTGACGATCTTTTCCACAAGAGGCACTCCAAAGATATGGGCCAGGCAGAAGGCCAGCCATGACCCGAGCGCCAATCCAATGGTAGAATAGAGGGTTCCAAGGATCGGTCCGTACAGATAACCGCCGATAACGCCTGTTGCCTCACCAGGGATAGGGGCCAGGATCACTTGGAGGATCTGGAGAGAGATGAAAACCAGAACAGACCAGGGGCCAAAGGACTTGATAAAGGTGATCGCCTTTTCCCTGTCTAAAAAAAACGTGTAGAGATGATAGTGGAAAAAGGCAAAGAGGCAAAGCGCGAGAATGGACAAGAGGATGATCGCCTGATATATCGTTTTTCTACTCATTCCACAATCTATTCCTCTTCTATCGGAGGATGTCTCCATTGGCTGTGATCATATTTCACATGTCAGTATTAAGTCAAAGTGCTTCTTCACATTATCCCAAGCTGGAATACCCCTTATCCATGATTATTTGCATACAACCGGAATATTCTCATAGAGGATTGAACTTATTGCCGGATGTTTCGTGATTTTCACCTTTGACTGTCCCTTTTCACTGTGCTAGGGAGAGGCAATCATGGAAA
>CAYMDG010000014.1:16712-19715 GCA_964388905.1 uncultured Bacteriovoracaceae bacterium | reverse complement strand
CTAATTATTAAAGGTTTTAGCTATGTACTGGCTTAATAAAACCTTTCACCGTGTAGACCGCTTCCGCAAAAGACTCATTATATTCCTGTCTGTCCTCGGCCCCGGGATAATTGTCATGATTGCCGATAACGATGCCGGCGGTATCTCTACCTATGCCGTTACCGGTTCTAAGTACGGATTTTCTTTGCTGTGGATCTTTATCATCCTCTTCCCCATGGCATACTATGTCCAGGAAATGACCGTTCGATTGGGCGCGGTGTCGAAACGCGGACATGCCGAGGCTATTTTTGAAGGCTTCGGGCCTTTCTGGGGTTGGTTCTCGTTAGTGGATATGATATTTATCAACTGGCTTACCCTTGTAACGGAATACGTGGGCATGCTGGCAGCCATGAGTCTTTTTGGTGTACCTCCATGGATAACGTTCATCGTTGTTACGGCCATTCTCTTTACCGTTGTCCGTACCGGGCAGTACTGGACCTTTGAAAAGATCACCCTCTTATTCTGCTGCTTCAATTTCGTCTACATCCCGGCAGCCATCTGGGCCATGGATACCCCTACAGCGCCTGCCTGGAATGCAGTCTTTCAAGGTTTCTACCATCCGGACATGGGTGGTTTTAACATCGAACTCATCTTCATCATCCTTGCAAACCTCGGTACCACCATTACACCGTGGCAGATCTTTTTCCAGCAGAGCGCAGTCGTGGACAAGGGGCTTGATATCCATGATGTCAGCTTCGGCAAACTGGAGACCCTTGCAGGGGCTTTCCTCACCTGCCTCGTGGCCGCATTCATCATCATCGCCACCGGGGCCGCATTCTTCTATCACAACCCACCCATCATGATCCAAGACGCCAGGCAGACGGCCGAGGCAATAGTGCCTCTCATGCCTGCCGGTTATGGGGACCTCGCACGCAAGCTGTTCGCCATAGGCCTCTTTGACGCCGGGTTCCTTGGGGCGCTGTGTATCTCACTAGCCACATCCTGGGCAACGGGTGAGGTCTTCGGCTGGGCCCATTCGCTGAACCAGAAGGTGAAGGATGCCCCCTGGTTTTACCTGGTTTACCTGCTCATGCTGGTTACGGCGGGAGCCGTGGTCCTCATACCCAATGCCCCGCTCGTCACCATAACCATGTTCGTCCAGGTGGTAGCCGTCACCCTGCTGCCGGTGTCGCTGGTCTTTCTCCTGCTTCTTCTCAATGACAGTGCCTTTATGGGTGAACACGTGAATACGCCTTGGCAGAACGTCATGAATTGGGGAATCGCAATCTTTGTAATCCTCATGTCCTCGCTGATGGGTATTAGCACCCTTTTCCCGGGATTATTCATATGAGTACCAGGGGGGTAAAACTATGATAGCCGACAAGAATTCCAAGTTGAAGGCAATTGACCAGCACCCAGGATTCGAACAGTTCCGATTCCTCTTCTTTTCAGAGCTGCTCAAGCTACCGGTATGCAGAGAACAGATCAAGAACCGCATAGGAAAGCTGAGCGATCTTGTCTTCCTTCACAAAGAGCCTTACCCCGAAGCAGTAGGTATCTATATAGAACACGGCTGGGGAAAACCCACCGAGTTCATCCCCTGGACTAGTGTGATAAAAATTGAAGATGATGCCATTTTCGTCCGGCCGCCGGAAAGCGGCGACGTGTATCCGCCTTTTGTCGATCAGCCGGGCTGGATACTCATGGACAAGCATCTCATGGGTAAGACAATCCTTGATATCGACGGCAGGCAGGTAGAAGTCGTCAATGATGTGCATTTTCTCGATACGAGAGGTTTGCTCCTGCTTGTCCATGTTGATGTCTCATTTGGAGGCTTCTTCCGAAGATGGGGGCTGGGTAACTTTAAACTGGTTAAAAGCAACCTCATCTCGTGGAAATATGTCCAACCGCTTTCCGTTGAGGATGCAGTCTCCACGGATAAAGTGACATTATCCGTGACAAAGAAACAGATGCTGGAACTCCCCAGCGAAGATCTGGCTGATTTCCTGGAAGAACTGCCGGGTGATGAGCAGCAGGTGCTCTTCTCAGCCTTAGATAATGAAAAGGCGGCTGAAACCCTGATGGAGGCGGAGCCTAGGGCCCAGCGTCAGATCATCGCCAACCTGAGAGAGGAAAAGGCCCGCAAGATCCTCTCGGAGATGTCGACACCGCAGCTGGCAGGCCTCTTCACGGTCCTGCCGCACGACGATGTCACCGAGCTTATGGCCTATCTCAGCAAAGATCAGGCCGAACGTGTCCGCAACATTCTTTCCCAACGTGAAATTCAGGCGAGAAATATCATGTCTTCCGATTATGTTGTTGCTCAAAAAACAGACAATGCCGGTGATGTGCTTACCGCCATCAGGGGTTCCGGCAGGGATCCGAAAAGCATCTCCTACATCTATATTGTCAATGGTGATGGCCAGACGTTGCTGGGTGTTGTTGATCTGCGTGAACTCGTGCTTACACCGGATCACCTGACCATGAATGATGTAATGATCTCGCCGGTCGTTGCGGCAGAGGAAGATGACGTACAGGATGACCTGGTGGAGATGTTCTTAAAGTATCATTACCACATGATCCCTGTTGTGGACAGAAACGATAGGATCCTTGGGGTCCTCTATCACAATGACATTGATAATCTTATATCTCAATAATTCGTTTACAGGCAAAATGGGCCTGGGGATAGTTCAAGGGAGATAATTATGCCGCGTGTGCAGATGACAAAAATGAGAAGGTTCGTTTTGTATCTCCTGCAGTTCTATCTCATCATCCTGGTGCTTCTGTTGTTGGTGAAATTTCTAAAGGTGATCAGCTAAGGTATTAATTTCATCATTGTATGGTACTTTTACGGATCAATAATGTTTCCATAGGATTTGGCGGACCCTTGCTCCTGGATAATGCAGCACTTCAGATCGAACCTGGAGAAAGAATCGGTCTTCTGGGCCGGAACGGTTCAGGCAAGTCCACCCTCATGAAAATGATCAGTGGTGATATTGCGCCGGATCAAGGCGATATCATCAG
>CAYMDG010000014.1:14839-16612 GCA_964388905.1 uncultured Bacteriovoracaceae bacterium | reverse complement strand
AAAAGATTGAGACCGTGATCACGAAAACCGACTTGGATGAGAACGCCGAGTTTAAATATCTGTCTGCAGGGTTGAAACGAAGGGTTTTCCTCGCCAGGGCACTGGTGAACGACCCGGACATCCTCCTGCTGGATGAGCCCACGAACCATCTGGATATCAGCTCCATCCTCTGGCTTGAGGATTTTCTCCTCAGGTATGATAAGGCCATCATGTTTGTCAGCCATGACCGGGCCTTTCTGAAGAAACTCTCATTACGCATCGTGGAGATCGACCGTGGCCGCCTGTTGTCTTTCGCCTGTGATTACGGGACCTACCTCGAACGCCGGCAGGCAATGCTGGATGAGGAGCAGAAGCACAAGCTTGATTTTGACAAGAAGCTGGCCAAAGAGGAAGTCTGGGTCAGGCGGGGCCTTGAAGCGCGCCGCACAAGGAACGAGGGCCGGGTTCGAGCCTTGATGCACATGCGCCAAGAACGGGCCTTAAGGCGGGAGCAGGATGGCAGGGCCCGTATCGTGATCCAGGAGGCGCAAAAAAGCGGCAGGTTGGTAGCCGACGCCAAGGATATCAGCTTTTCCTATGGCGAAAACATCCTCATAAAAACCTTTTCCACCTCCATCATGCGAGGGGACAAGGTGGGTATCATGGGGCCTAACGGGAGCGGAAAGACAACCCTGCTGAAGCTCTTGCTGGGCGAAATCAAACCGTTGGAGGGCAGGGTACGCCTGGGCACAAAAATCAAAGTAGCCTACTTCGACCAACTCAGGGCCCAACTCGATGAAAACAAGACCCTCAAGGAGAATATCGCTCCCGGCAGCGACCAGGTAATCATGGGTGGCATGCCCCGGCATATCGTGGGCTACCTCCAGGATTTCCTCTTCTCATCAGCACAGATCATGTCTCAAGTCAGGACCCTTTCGGGCGGGGAGCGTAACCGCCTGCTGCTGGCCAGGCTCTTCAGCAGCCCGGCCAACGTGCTGGTCCTGGATGAGCCCACCAACGACCTGGACGCCGAAACCCTGGAGATGCTTGAAGACCGGCTGGTGGACTTCAACGGCACGGTATTGATGGTAAGCCATGACAGGGCCTTCCTGAACAATGTTGTAACCTCTACCATCGTATTCGAGGGTGCGGGCCATTTGCAGGAATATGTGGGCGGCTACGACGACTGGCTCATGCAGCGGCCAATAAAGGCAACCCAACCGGTAGTGGTATTGGCGGATGAAAAACCGAAAAAAGAAAGGCCAACAAAGGAGAAGAAAAAGCTTACCTATAAGGAGTCGCGTGAGCTTGAAGGGCTGCCGCTGAGGATCGAGGGCCTGGAAAAGGAGAAGGATCTTCTGCTGACAACCCTGAATGATCCTGCGTTTCAGGTAGGAACGAATGCTACGGTGATTCATGCTGCAAACGATAAGCTGGAAGCCCTGGAAAAAGAACTGGAAGAGGCTTACCGCCGCTGGGATGAACTTGAAGAACTAGCTGAAAAATTCAATCCATGACCATACCGGTTTATTCGCAGAACAATCCTCATCATAAAAACTTGAAGTTCGCCATAGCAGAGGTGACCACAAAGATTCGAATATTATTACTGCGCCTATCTACGGGTATGAGAAAGAAACCAGGACGGTGCGGATCATAACCTACCGTTGATCCCTGGATGATCTCTCCGTCCACAAAAGTAACCTCTACCTTGCGCCCTTGGGGAAGGTCACCTGCGATAAATTCTTTCCGCTCATCATATTCTCTGTCACCCTCAAATGTTTTCACAAAAAATAT
>CAYMDG010000014.1:13662-14739 GCA_964388905.1 uncultured Bacteriovoracaceae bacterium | reverse complement strand
TCGGAAACCGCGGGCACCCTTTTCTTGATAATCTTCAGGCGAGGAAATGCTTTATACCGGTAAAAACGATCTGCGCCGCCAAGGCTGAAAGGATCAGGCCGGTTAACTTGCTGAGAACTTTAAGCCCAGTGCGTCCGATGATCCTCTCGATGGGGATGGCAAGAAAGAGAAGGATGCCCATGGATATTACCGCACTGAAAAGGGCCGCACAACCCACGATCTTCTCCCAAACAGTGACAACCTCGGACCCCATAACGAGCAGGGCACCGGTAGTAGCCGGTCCAACGGTGATAGGTATGGCCAATGGAACAACCGTAATGTTTCCCTGGTCTTCTCGTTGCATGGAGGTTTCGCCCCCCCGCACAAGATCAACAGCCGAGAGAAAAAGCAGTGTCCCTGCCCCGATGCGGAAGGCATCCAACGTGATCCCGAAGACCGAAAAGATGGCATTGCCGAGAAAATACAGGACGAAACAAATGAGGATAACATCAAACGTAAGCCACAAAGCCACCTTGCGGCGTCGAGCAGCAGAAAGATCCTGGGTCAGAGAGAGAAAAACGGACATGACAAAGAATGGCGTCAGCAGGAAGAAAAGCTTGATCCAAATACTTACGAAGAGCTGTGTCGACTCGCCCATGCATGCTCCTTAACCGGACATTTCTTCTCTCTGATATACTATGTCCATGCAATACACCACACTGCGGGGAAGTCAATCATCTCTACAATAACGGCAGGATAGAGACTATTGACAGGAGAAAACCAACAAATGATAAAAACCTACCCGTATACGAAGGAAGGGTTTATAATTGAAACTTGAAAAGATGGCCCCAATACCCCCAGAGAAAGGAGTCACATCGTGGATAAAACCGTATTGTTTGAAGTAGAAGGCCAGTATGCGCTGATTACCCTGAACCGGCCTGAAAGGCACAATTCCATCTGTCAGGACTTGCTCATAAACCTGTACAATTCCATCGATGAAGTGGCGCGCAATGGCGATATAAAGGTTGCGATCCTTACCGGTAACGGCAAGTCGTTCTGCTCAGGTATCGATCTTAGCGTCATCGGCAAGGATAATCT
>CAYMDG010000014.1:10927-13562 GCA_964388905.1 uncultured Bacteriovoracaceae bacterium | reverse complement strand
GGCCAACGCCTCGCCAAGCAGCTGTCGTTCACATGCAAACCCCTGTCCGCCCAGGATGCCCTCAGGTGCGCTCTGGTTAACGAGGTGGTTCCCCATGCGGAGTTGGTGCCACGGGCCAAGCTGATCGCACAGGACATGTGCGCGGTCAATTACGACATCCTGATGCAGATGAAGGCATTGATCGAGAAACGCAATGAAGTTTCCTTTGATGAGGCTTTTAAATGCGAGCGGGAAGGATTTCAGGATTTCGTCAGGAAGGCAAAATTGTTTTAGGCGTGAAGGTTCGTACTATAAATCTGGTTTAATGATGGATTATCTCAAGAAGCCACGTGACACGGAAGATGTATACCAGAAGGTCCCCGCCAGTGAGATCCCATGGAATGTGGAGGATCCTCCCAAGGCCTTAGTGGACCTGGTGGAGAAGGGCAGGATCAAACCATGCCGCTGTATTGATCTCGGTTGCGGTACGGGCAATCATTCCATCTATCTAGCCAAGAACGGTTTTGACGTCACAGGAATTGACATATCTCCCTCGGCAATTGCCCTTGCAAAAGAGAATGCCCGGGGAAAAAAGATGCGGTGCCAATTCATTATGGCAGATGTCCTCCATGCCGGTGAACACATCCGGGACACGTATGACTTTGCCTTTGAATGGGAGGTCTTGCATCATGTTTTTCCTCAAAAAAGGAAACGTTATATTGAAAGTGTTTACAGGTTATTGAATCCAGGTGGCACCTACCTCTCGGTCTGTTTCAGCGATAAAGACCCACAGTTCGGCGGGAAAGGCAAGTACAGGCATACCCCGTTAGGGACTTACCTATATTTCTCTTCTGAACATGAGCTGCGTCGTCTTTTCCAGCGGTTTTTCAGGATAGCTGAACTAAGTACCATAGAAATCACGGGCAGGAAATCATCCCATAGCGCTAACTTCGCCCTGATGGAAAAGAGGTAGCTACAGAGCATAACTCTTGAATACATACGTCTTTCTCCATTAAATTGACTCTCCGGTCAGAGTTCGTTATAATTCATCCTCCAAAAAATCACGGGACGGTTTGAGCCCTTAATACGAGGAGATGAAGCCATGGGTAACATCATCAACAGGGATACAATCGGCGATATGGCCAGAAGGGCAGCCACCAAATACGGCGATAGGACCGCCATAATCTTCCGCGATTTGAAGCTCTCCTTTTTTGATCTCGAACGGGAGGCACGCCGCTTTGCCAATCTCATGACAAAGTATGGCGTTAAAAAAGGCGACCGGGTCGCGGTATATGCATACAACTCCCATTATTATCCAATCAGCATGATCGGGCTGGCCAAGATCGGGGCAATCCAGGTCCCCATCAACTATATGCTGAATGCAGAGGAGATTGCTTTTATTATCAACCACTCGGGATCCAAGGTCTTCATAGTCGAAGATGCCCTCTACCCCATCATCGCCCAGTCCCAGGCAAAATTCACCAGTGTGGAAAAGTGGGGCTTCATCCCATTAGGTGATTCCATGGTTCCCGATGGTTTCTTCAACCTGATAACGGAAATGGAGAACATGTCCCTGGATGAACCCCAGGTCGAAGTCAGCGCAGAAGACATCGTCCAGATCCCTTACACCAGCGGTACGGAATCAAAGCCCAAGGGTGCGATGCTCTCGCACAGGGCACTCATGTCGCAGTACCACAGCTGCATTTTCGACGGCCAGTATGACACCTACGACGTGAGCCTGCATGCCCTGCCACTTTTCCACTGCGCCCAGCTCCATTGCTTCCTCATGCCGTATCTGTATATCGGGGCCACCAATGTGATCATGCACAAGGCAGACCCCCTTGAGATGATCCGGTTGATCGAAAAATATCAGATCACCCACATGTTTGCTCCGCCCACGGTCTGGATCGGAATCCTGAATAACCCGGAATTCAAGAACTATAACCACAACAGCCTGAAAAAGGCTGCCTATGGTGCCAGCATCATGCCGGTTGAGATAATCAAGCAGCTTTCAGTAACCTTCCGGGGCCTGAAGCTCTGGAATTACTACGGCCAGACCGAAATGGGCCCGGTTGCAACCATCCTTAAACCAGAAGACCAGCTGCTGAAACCCGGCTCGGCAGGAAAGCCGGTGCTCAATGTTGAAACCCGGCTGATGGACGATAATGGTAATTTCGTCCCTCTGGGAACTGTCGGCGAGATCGTACACCGCTCGGGCCATGTCATGACGGGATATCTCAATGATTCTGAGAAAACGGAAGATGCCTTCGCCTTTGGCTGGTTCCACAGCGGCGACCTTGGCAGGTTTGATGAGGACGGGTATCTCTATGTAGTGGACCGCAAGAAGGACATGATCAAGACAGGCGGGGAAAACGTGGCGTCAAGGGAGGTCGAAGAGGTCTTGTACCAGTATCCGGGCATAGAAGAGGTAGCTGTAATCGGCCTCCCGGACCCCAAGTGGATCGAGATCGTAGCGGCCGTGGTAATACCGAAAAAGGGTGTATCCCTGAGTGAAAAGGAACTTATCACCTACTGCAAAGAGCACCTGGCCGGATTTAAATGCCCAAAGAAGATCCTCATTACCGACAAGCTCCCCAAAAACCCCTCGGGCAAAATCTTGAAACGGGAGTTAAAGGAACAATTAGGGAAGTAGATC
>CAYMDG010000014.1:9046-10827 GCA_964388905.1 uncultured Bacteriovoracaceae bacterium | reverse complement strand
TAAACTGTTTGACATAAAGGCCTTGGTCCGATATTGTCTTATCATATTACAATAAGCTTCATACAGCGTTTTGTAAACCCGTCCTCGGGTGCTTTCCTCAGATAGACCAACAAAGGTCGGGTGACATAATCTATTGGGGAGGTTTATTATGAAAGACGTATTTATCGTTAGCGCTATCAGAACAGCAGTGGGCAGACAGAGAGGCTACTTCCGTGAATACATGGCTCCGGAGCTCCTGGCCTGTGTCCTTGACGAATCCGTCAACAGCATTAAACTGGACGCCAAAGAGATTGATGATGTCATTACCGGCTGTGTATATCAGCTTGGAGAACAGGGATTTAACCTTGCACGCATGGCAGTCCTGGCATCAAATCTGCCGGAGACCCTTGGCGGCATCACAGTTAACCGCCAGTGCGGCAGCAGCCTGTCGGCAATCCAGATCGCCGCTTCCATGATCGCATCAGGGACCAATGACGTGGTAATAGCCAGCGGCTGCGAGATCATGTCAAAGTACGGCATCGCATCGGATATGAACTGCACCCTGGCCAATGGGCAAAACGCCGGGCACCCCATCGGCACATTCTACCTGAACAAATATGGCATCCCCAGCCAGATCGATGCAGCCCAGGCCATTGCACGCCAGTGGAACATCACAAAGGAAGAGTGCCAGGATTTCGCAGTTGCCAGCCACACGAAGGCCCACAGGGCCACAGTGGAGGGCCGTTTCAAGGATGAAATCGTGAAGATTTCCGGGCTCGACAAGGACGGCAACAGGATTGAATGCATTAACGATGAGCCCGTACGTCCAGGAACCACACGGGAGGGGTTGGAGTCGCTGAAGGTGCTTCCCGGAACGGACTGGATGACTGCCGGGCTCTCCAGCACCGTCACAGACGGCGCATCAGCCATGGTCCTTATGAGCGGCGAAAAGGTGAAACAGCTTGGCCTTACCCCCCTGGCGCGGGTTGTGGCCAGCGCCGTGGTGGGCTCTGATCCCAAGCTCATGCTCACCGGCCCCATCACTGTGACGCCTAAGGTACTTGCCAAAGCAGGACTCACCATGAATGACATGGACATCTTCGAGGTCAACGAGGCCTTCGCGCCAATACCACTGGCATGGGCAAAGGAACTCAAGGCAGACATGGACAAGCTCAACGTCAACGGCGGGGCGCTAGCTCTGGGTCATCCGGTTGGCAACAGCGGTTGCAGGTTGAGCGTCACCGCAATCCATGAACTGATTCGCCGCAAGGGGAAATATGCCCTGGTTACGCTCTGCACCGGAGGAGGACAGGCGCCAGCCACAATATTTGAGCGCATATAATTTTGTGCATGGCATACCGCATGTAATGCCCATTGTGCATACACCAATAGGTTATATGGAAAGATCTTTAGAAGGTATGAGGTAGTATGTGCATGTTGAAGTGGAAACGATTACGCCGCGTGTATCACTGACGGCCATATCGAGAATCCATTCCCCCTTGCCTTTTTCCTCAATCGGCCTGAGCTTTTCCAGCGCTTCCTCCCTTTCTATCATAAGCTCGCATGAAATGTCTGTGAAGGCGGGCTTCAGGAAGCGTATGTTCATCCCCTTGTTGATGGGCAAGAATCTCTCTATGCCGTAGGTCGCCAGAAACAGGGCAGCACCAGCGACCTCCATGAGCATGAAATGGGTGCCTGCGTAGACGATCCCAACATGGTTCATGTGGATTTTGGCAGGAACGGAAAGCTTCACATGGCCTTCTTCAAAAATATCCACACAGAGCCCGCTCATCTTCACCCAC
>CAYMDG010000014.1:7888-8946 GCA_964388905.1 uncultured Bacteriovoracaceae bacterium | reverse complement strand
GGCAGGAGGTTCGCCTGATCTGTTGGCGGATGTGGAGGTAATGGGCCCCACCATTTCAACCAGAGAGTTGGCCAGAATATTAGGCGAGATACGCAGCGCCACCTTGCCGCCCGGAGCAAGCAGGGGATCAATGTCCGGTTTCGCCTCCAGAAGAACGCTCACAGGACCGGGCCAGAGCCTTTCAAGGAGCTTCTCTTGGTCATTCCCGATAACCGCGATGCAAGATGCCATGGTCAAGTCCGATACCAACACGATCATGCCCTTGGCAGCATCCCTGCCCTTGACCTTGATAATCCTGTCCAGACCATCTCTGCTATTAGTGAGAACGCCCAGTCCGTAAAAGGTCTCGGTGGGGTAGGCCACAAGGCTTCCCGGCTTCGAACGCATAAGCGAGGCTATGGCTGAGGCATCAGATGAGATCAGCATTGCTTAAGCTTCCTCCAAAACGGTCACGGTCACGATTAGAAAGCCCCCTCACCGAAGACCGTCTCCCCCAAGTGGCCAGGGGAATCATCTCTATTGGATTCCTCAGGAATTCTTGATGCTGTCGTCCTCTTCCAAAACGGTCTTACGCATGTCTGACCGATACTGGGCAAGTCTCTTCCTTAAGGCCTCGTCGTTCAGTGCGAGGATCTCGACAGCAAGCAGGGCCGCGTTTTTTGCGCCTGCCTTACCGATGCCCATGGTTGCAACCGGCACCCCAGGGGGCATCTGCACCATGGCGAGAAGGGCATCAAGTCCGCCCAGCGATGAAGAGGCAATGGGCACGCCGATTACAGGCAGCGTGGTGTGCGCGGCAATAACACCCGCAAGGTGCGCAGCCATGCCGGCGCCTGCGATGATAACGGAAAATCCGTTTGCCTTTGCCTCTTTGCTGAAGGCCAGGACCTCTTCCGGGGTACGGTGCGCAGACATGATGCGCATCTCGCAGTCAAGCCCGAACTGCTTCAGTGTGGCCGCGCTCTCTTCCATGACCGTGAGGTCAGATTTGCTTCCCATGAGAACAGCTACTTTCATGACAACCTCTCCAGGGCCTTGTGCCCGATATCTTTGCGATA
>CAYMDG010000014.1:0-7788 GCA_964388905.1 uncultured Bacteriovoracaceae bacterium | reverse complement strand
TTGAATTCGAGCACTGATGGGCCGGATGAATTTATCATGAGGCCAGCATAAAGGACACCCCTGTAGATGATGCCCTGCTTCTTGAGTCCTGCCACCAGGGGGTAAAGGATCTTTTCCATTACAACACTGGTCATGGCATCATCCACTATTGGCGCGGGCGAGTATGCCCCCATGCCGCCCGTGTTGGGCCCCTCGTCATGGTCGAAGACCCGTTTGTGGTCCTGGGACGAGGCAAGCGGCAGAATGTTCTCGCCGTCGCAGATGGCTATGAAAGATGCCTCCTCGCCTTCGAGCTGTTCCTCGATGACAACCTGGTTCCCGGCATCGCCGAAAGACCTCTTCACCATGACCTCGTCTATGGCTGCATAGGCCTCTTCCTTTGAAGAGGTGACAAGCACTCCCTTGCCTGCTGCCAGTCCATCGGCCTTGACCACTACATTGAATCCGGCATTTCGGATATAAGCCCTGGCTGCATCTGCATCTGAGAAGACCCCGTATTGGGCCGTGGGGATATGGCAAGCATTCATCACGTCCTTGGCAAAGGCCTTGGATCCTTCGAGAGCTGCTGCAGCCTTGTCCGGGCCGAAGACTGCAAGGCCTTCTGATAAGAAGGCATCGACAATTCCATTGGTCAAAGGCGCCTCGGGGCCGACTATGGTGAGATCAATTCCATTGTATTTGGCGAACCGCAATAGTCCGGTAACATCATCTGCCCCGATGTCGATACAGATGGCACTTTGGGCAATACCTCCGTTACCCGGGGCGCAGAAAACCTCGTCCACCAGGCTGCTCTGTTCGATCTTCCAGCATAGTGCATGCTCTCTTCCGCCCGAACCAACCGCCAGCACCCTCATCGATGTACCCCCTAGTGCCTGAAGTGGCGCATGCCGGTAAAGATCATAGCCATGTCATGCTCATTTGCAGCCTGAATGACCTCCTGGTCGCGCACCGATCCGCCCGGTTGCACGACTGCCGTTGCACCAGCCTTGGCAGCCTCGTCGATGCCGTCACGGAAGGGGAAAAAGGCATCGGACGCCACAACCGTACCCTTGGTGGACAAACCGGCGTTGGCAGCCTTGATAATGGCCAGTTTCGATGAATCCACCCGGCTCATCTGGCCTGCGCCCACGCCTATAAGCTGGTCGGCTGCGGCATAGATCACCGCGTTGGATTTGACATACTTGACGATGCGCCATGCAAACTTCAACGCCTCCATCTCCTCGGCGGTGGGTTGGCGGGTGGTAACCACCTGGGCCTTGGCCAGGTCAATGTCGCCCAGGTCGCGTTCCTGGAGGAGAAGGCCTCCGGTTACCCTGCGCGAGGAGAGCATCTGTTTTTTTGCCTTTATCCCCTGGGCAATATCCGGGACCTTCAGCAAGCGGATATTCTTCTTCGCTTCAAGTAAGGCAAGGGCCGCAGGGGTATAGCCAGGGGCCACTACAACCTCGGTGAAGATCTCACCGATGGCCTTTGCCGTCTCTTCATCCACTATCCGGTTCAGCCCCACTATACCGCCAAAGGCCGATGTCGTGTCCACGGCCAGCGCCTTCCGGTACGCCTCAGTCAACGAGCTTGTCGACTGTGCGGCCCCGCAGGGGTTGGAGTGCTTGAGGATCACGCACGCAGGCTTTTCGAACTCCATGATGAGATCCAGCGCCGCATCGGAGTCCATGATATTGTTGTATGAGAGCTCCTTGCCCCAGAGCTGTTCTGCACCGGAGATGGAAGGTTGGTCGACGTTGGGCTCTGTGTAGAAGGCAGCCTTCTGGTGGGGATTTTCACCATAACGCATGATCTGGGAGCGTTTGTACTGGACTGTGTAGGTGAGCGGGAACTGTCCCTCCTCAACATCAATGCCCTGGAGGTGATTGGAGATGGCGGCATCATAACGCGCGGTCAACGAGAAGGCGTCCCTGGCAAGTTCGAAGTTGGTCGTCTCGCTAACTGAGCCGCCGGACTTTTTCATCTCGGCAATGATCTTTGAATATTGGGCGGTGTCGGTCACTACGGACACATACTTGTAGTTCTTGGAGGCAGCCCTCACCATGGCAGGCCCGCCGATGTCGATGTTCTCGACAGCCTCGTTCAACGATGCGCCCTTGGCAATCGTCTCCTCGAACCGGTATAGGTTGACCACGAGCATATCAATGGGCTTAATGCCGTGCTTTTTCATGGCATTGATATGCTCGGCATTGTCGCGGATGGCCAGCATGCCGCCGTGCACCAGGGGGTGCAGGGTCTTGAGCCTGCCATCCATCATCTCTGGAAAGCCTGTGTACTCGGAAATGTCAACTACCTTGATGCCGCTGTCTTTGAGTGTCTTGGCAGTACCCCCGGTGGAGATGATCTCCACGCCGAATGAGGCCAGCTCTTTCATGAATTCTACAATACCCGTCTTGTCCGTTACGCTCACAAGGACTCTTGTGATTTTTGCCATGTAAACTCCTTTCCTGGAATAATGAATGTATAAGGGAGGCGTAATCCGGGTTAGTTGTTGTGTGCCCCTTTAAAACCTGTCCCTTGAATGTAATACCATGTCACAAGCGGTACAATGCGTTCATAGAGTCCGGAATCAAGGAATCCGATGTGCTCCATATGATACCGCACCTCATCACCCGAGATCTCGCCCGACATCATGCCGTTTCGTAGTCTGGTGATCCGGTTGTGGAGGCTTGAGCGTGTTTTCGGATCCCCCACCCGTGCAAGGACATATCGGTTCATTTCTGCGAACAGGCTTTCCATGTCCATGAGGCCGGGTGTGCAGTTGTGCTCGCTCTCGAGTTCGTCTATGAGCGAGATGAGGAATGATCTGGCATCCTCCAGCGCGAGCCGGAAGGTGTCTTCCTCCATGAACTCATCAAAATCGTCGAAGAACGGGGTGCTGAACTCGATCTTCTCGAATTGCCTTACATAGGTATGATCCCTGCCAAGTATTTTCCCTAAGATGATCGCAGCCCGGTCCTTCCACCTGAGCGATGTATCGTGCTCAATATCGTCATCCAGGAGCAAATCCACATCGCTCACCAGATCCCTGATAAGGACAATGTAGTTCTTGATGGCACCTTTGTTTCTCATGAATGGTATCATATACAGCAAGGCCTTTGATGGTCAAGCCTGTTCATGGCAAGGTCTTTGTGGTAATAGAATCACCCATGCACAGTACCGTAATCAATGAGCTTCTCGGTGATGAGTCATGGTTGAAAGAATACATTCGAACCATCTTGTCGCAGCACAAGAGGCGGATCATCCCCCGGGAAGACCTCAAGGAGTCTGCAGTCCTACTGCCCCTGTGCTGGAAGGATGGTGAACCCCAGGTGGTTGTAACCATGCGCTCCATGGACGTGGAACACCACAAGGGCGAGATCTGTTTCCCGGGTGGGAGGGCTGAGTCGGACGATAAGGATTTAATCCAGACAGCACTGCGGGAGGCCGAAGAAGAGATAGGGCTCAGCCGGGACGATGTGGAAATCCTGGGCCTGCTGGACGACCATATCTCCATTGTCGGGTATCACATAACACCAGTGGTTGGAACCATACCATATCCATATGACTTCCGGATAAACAGCGAATCCGAAATCCTCCTGCTGGCACCCCTGAGAAAGGCCATGAGCGAATCGTCCTGGATGGCGGAAAGGACAACTTTCCGGGGTAAGGGTATCAATATCTACTTCCTCGAGATTGAGGGTGGCGTGGTATGGGGCGCCACGGCGCGCATACTGAAACATTTGGTAGACCTGATGGCCGGGTACCCGATACCCTTCGGCGAGGTATCGGAGTCTGCCCGGAACTGGGTGAACAACCTCCTGACTACCCAAGGCGGTTACAAGATCCGTTAGATGAGAATCAAGAGATCTCCTTCCAGAAGATCATGCAGTTTTTTTTAAGAAACCACCTTAAGGGATTAACATACTTGCCGATACCTTTTGTAGGGAGAACAGCTGGGGTATTCGAAGGAACGGATCCCTAGGCGGGCTAATCAACCATTAAGGTTAAAATGATGAAACTAAAAAAAGTGAGCCGCGCAGACCTGTTGTTCGGTACCCCCGGCATCTCCTCTTTAGAGAGGTAAGACCGCCAGCGTCTTCAGACATAGCATCCTCCTTCCTGAAAAACCGCCGCCAGTTAAGGCGGTGGTTTTTTTTATGTAAATTCTTTCCCGGTCAGTTGCTCATAGGCGGCAATATACTTCTGAGAGGTCTTCCGGATAATGTCCTGGGGCAGGCACGGCCCAGGTGCGGTCTTGTTCCAATCCAGCGTCTCCAGGTAGTCACGCACAAACTGCTTGTCAAAACTAGGCTGTGCCCCGCCTGGTTTATATGCATCCAATGGCCAGAACCTTGAAGAATCAGGCGTGAGGGCCTCGTCGATCCAGATAAGCTCCCCGTCCAAAAGTCCAAACTCGAATTTCGTATCCGCTATGATGATCCCTTTTTCCAATGCATGCGCAGCTGCCATGGAGTAGATGGAAAGGGAAACACTCTTTACCTTTTCTATAAGGTCCTGCCCCACGAGGTCACCGGCAGCCTTCATGTCAATGTTGAGATCGTGCTCCCCTATTTCAGCCTTGGTGGATGGTGTGAAAATTGGTTCAGGCAGACGGTCTGACTCTTTAAGCGTGGCAGGGAGCTTTATCCCGGACACGGACCCGAGATTAAGGTACTCTTTCCAGCCCGAGCCGGAGATGTATCCCCTAACTATGCATTCTACAGGCAGTGGCCTGGTTTTCTTTACCAGCATGGACCTGCCGTACAGTCGCAGGTCCCCCTTATACGGCTCAGGGTAAGCGTCTACATCGAAGGTTACCACGTGGTTCTTTATGATGGACGACCCCTTTTCAAACCAGAACAGGGAAAGCTGATTTAAGACATGACCTTTTGCAGGGATTGGGTCGGGCAGAACCACGTCAAAGGCTGAGATCCGGTCGGTGGTGACGATAAGAAGATGCTCGTTGCCTGCTGCGAATATCTCCCTGACCTTACCGCTTGCCAACTTCTTTCCTGATGGCACTTCAATGTTTTTAAGGGCATCCATGTATTCTCTCCCAGATTCAAGAAATAAGCAGCTAAGATGCCAATAAAGTGTTGAAAAAGTCAATAGCCTATTATACACTGTGTGGCCTTCATAGGCTAAAGGCGGCACGGGTTTCCTTGTGTACCCAACCCTCACAGATGCGCTCGGGGTGATAGTGCATGAAGGGGTATGGGTTTGCACGGGAACAATGTGCTTGAGTTTTACTGCGATATGAATAATACGAAGATGATACAAAAAGACTTAAGAGGAATTGATGCAGGAAATACCCGAACCATACATGCCTGAGACAAAGGGGGACCTGGTCTATGCATGCATAGGGTGCGGAGCGCGCTATGATATTTATGACTTCATCTACACCTGCCCTTCCTGCAAGTCACTCCTGAGGATTGAGAATACCGCCTTCAACGGTTTAAAGACAACGCCGCCAGAGACATGGAAGAAGATCTTCGATGAACGAAGAAGCAGCAATACACTGGAGATCCAGGGTGTCTTCCGCTTCCATGAGCTGATCCTTCCCATCATACCCCTGCAAGATATCATCTATCTGGGAGAAGGCCAAACCCCTATAGTAAGGGCGAATCCTGAGCTGAGCGACTGGGTAGGCGCACCATTTTATGTGAAGAATGACGGGCTGAATCCATCGGCCAGTTTCAAAGACCGGGGCATGGCGTCGGCCATATCCTTCCTCAATCATATCATCAGGGTTAAAAACCTTAAGGATGTGCTCGGAATCTGCGCCTCTACCGGTGACACCTCAGCTGCTGCCGCTTTATATCTGAGCTATCTTCCGAAATCCAAGGTAAGGGCCGTAGTGCTTCTGCCCAAGGGCAAGGTAACCTGGCAACAGTTGTCCCAGCCGCTCGGTTCAGGGGCACAGGTGATCGAAATGCCGGGCGTATTCGACGACTGCATGCGCGTGGTGGAGGAACTTGCCCAGGAGTACAACGTGTTCCTTCTGAACTCCAAGAATCCGGCGCGGATCCTTGGACAGAAGACCTATGCCTATGAGATAGCCCAGCAGCTCGACTGGGACACGGCAAGTCTCACCGTAGTTGTCCCCATAGGGAATGCTGGCAACATCACTGCGGTCATGGAGGGTTTCGCAGACCTCCATGAACTTGGCATCATCTCGGAGCTGCCGACAATCCTTGGCGTACAGAGCCATCATGCCGACCCTGTAGCCCGCTGGCGGGCCACCGGCCGGTTCACCCCCTTGAAGGTAGCCCCTTCAGTGGCGCAAGCGGCCATGATCGGGGACCCGGTGTCATTCCCCAAAGTCTCTCAACTTGTTGAGAAACATTTCAATGACAGATTCTTTGTTATCTCGGTCACAGAAAACGAAATCATGGAAGGCATGCTGACCACCAACAGGCATGGACACGTAGTCTGCACCCAGGGCGGTGAGTCTGTTGCAGGCCTGAAGAAGGCGCTTCACGATAAACTGATCCCTTCTGCAGGCAGGTTTGTAGTGGACTCCACTTCACACCAGCTCAAGTTCGCCTCGTTCCAGCAGCTGTATTTTGATGATGCCTTCGGCCCCGAATACGAGATCACGACAAAAGAGGAGCTGAAAAACACACCAGTGACGCTTAAGGGAAGCGCATCCGAAATTGCAGCATACCTCGGACTGACGAGGAAGGGTTAACAGGAAAAGGATTTATCTGCCCAAGACCATGGCTTCATAAGAAGGAGAGCACGCGGATTACAAATCGCAAAAGTCGTCTTACCATGACGCGAATACTTAAAGGAAACAGGAGGATTATTAAAATGGGTGACAGAAACTTCTTATTCTCATCCGAATCAGTAACAGAAGGACATCCCGACAAGGTTGCAGACAACATCTCTGATGCCATCTTGGATGAGATCCTTGCCAATGACAAACAGGCCCATGTGGCATGCGAAACCTTGGTGACCACCGGCCTTGTGATAGTGTCCGGAGAGATTACCACCACGCACTATGTGGATGTGCAGCGCGTAGCGCGGCAGACCGTTAAGGAAATCGGCTATACCGAGGCCGTCATGGGCTTCAGCTGGAACACCTGCGGCGTACTCGTAACCCTTGACAAACAATCCCCTGACATCAACCAGGGCGTCGCCGAGGGCGACGGGCTCTTTAAGGAGCAGGGTGCCGGAGATCAGGGCATGATGTTCGGTTTTGCCTGCGATGATACCGATGTGCTCATGCCTGCCCCCATCCACTATGCACACCTGTTGACCAAAGGACTGGCCGATACCAGAAAGAATGGTGTGCTGGAATTCTTAAGGCCTGATGGAAAATCCCAGGTGTCGGTGCAGTATGAGAACGGAAAACCCACACGGGTCGACAGTATTGTCATAGCTGCCCAACATGACGAGGATGCGAGCTATGAGGACGTCCGCAGCGGCATCATGGAAGAGGTCATTAAAAAGCAGATCCCTGCAAACCTGATGGATAAAAATACCAAATACTACATCAACGCCACTGGCCGCTTCGTCCTGGGCGGGCCTCATGCCGACACAGGGCTCACGGGTCGCAAAATAATCGTAGATACCTATGGTGGATTCGCGAGCCATGGCGGCGGAGCATTCTCAGGGAAAGACCCATCCAAGGTCGACCGTTCCGCAGCATATATGGCACGTTACATTGCAAAGAATATCGTAGCCGCAGGGCTTGCGAAAAGGTGCGTAGTTCAGCTGGCTTATGCCATCGGCGTAGCGGATCCCGTATCCGTAATGATCGACACATCGGGTACGGGCAAAATCTCGGATGAAAAGCTG
>CAYMDG010000013.1:0-26631 GCA_964388905.1 uncultured Bacteriovoracaceae bacterium | reverse complement strand
CCCCCTCATCACCCTTGATGCCGTCAATGAGGATGCCGGCCTTGAGCAGAAGCGCTTCATCATTATTCGGTTCTTTCTTCAGGACCAGCTCAGCCTTTCCCATTGCCTCCTCAGGCATCTTGGCCACGAGAAAGATCTTTCCCAGTTCAAGATTTGACTTAATATGGCCGGGATTCAGCGTGGTGGCCTTGGAGAAATAGTCAAAGGCCTTTTTCAGATCTCCCTGCTTCTCTTCGATCATGCCCATCATGTACCAGCCGTCCAGATATTTCGGGTCAAGCTGGAGGGCATTCTTGAATTCGAGGCTTGCCTTTACATATTGCGTCCGCTCAAAAAGCGCCATGCCTTTATTGTAAAACTTCACCTTCTTCTCTTCCTTGCTCATACAACCACTGAGCGATAGAGCGAGAAGGAATATGCACAACGTGAACAGAATCATCTTCTTCATTGGAAAGACTCCTGCAGAAATCCTTGCATCTTTTAGATTGTGCCCTGAACCCTATTTTGCACCTTTTCTTTGAATGATTACCCACACCGTTTTGAGTATTATTTCAATATCACTTAGAAACCGCCAATTAGCCAAGTAGGCGCAGTCCAGTTCCACGATCTCATCAAAATCAGTGATCTCGCTTCTTCCTGATATCTGCCATAAACCGGTGATGCCCGGCTTGATGGATATCCTCCTATAATGCCAGTCCTTATATTGTTTCACTTCTTCCGGCGTGGGGGGCCTGGTACCGACCAAGCTCATCTCACCCTTCAAGACATTCAAGAATTGGGGTATCTCATCAATTGAGGTCTCTCTCAGCCATTTCCCTACTTTTGTTATGCGAGGATCATTGGTGATCTTGAACATGGCCCCTTTCATCTCATTATCTTTTAACAACTGCCCCTTGATCGACTCAGCATCACTTGACATGGACCTGAACTTGTAGAGTTTGAAGATTCGCCCGTTCTGACCCACACGCGCCTGTTTGAAAATTACCGGCCCGGGTGAATCCATCTTTATCGCCAAGGCGATAAAGGGGTACAGAATGAAAAAAATCACTGTCCCTGCTATTCCTCCGACAATGTCCAGAATTCTCTTATAGAAAAGACCGGATGCACTATAGCTGTTTTCATAAAAGGTCAGGAAAGGAATCCCCTGGTAATTTTCTGCCCGGAGACTCGTGTTACCCTGGAACCAGAGCGCGGGGAGTATCCTCGTGGTGATGCCCATGCTCCTGCAGATCTTCAGGTAGGGCTGCAGCTCTATATGCGAGTGTGAGCCAAGTGCAAAGATCACTTCGTCTATGGCCTGGGTATGGAGAACTTCTTGAAGATCATCAATAAATCCTATCGTTCTCGGGCTGGAAAGTTCTCCTCTATTGTCGGTCAAGGTTCCGACGATCTCATGACCCCAGCTGAGCTGTTTCTGAAGCGATTCCGCAATAAGCCTGCTTCGCTCGATATCTCCGACCAGAAGAATCCGCCTGAGGTTCAGTCCGCTTTTGTGATTTATCTCATAAAAAAACCTGAGGATAGTTCTTTCTGAAACAAGGATTATGTATGCAATAATGAGGAAATACGAATAGAACAATCTTGCACTGTACATCTGTTTATAGATCAGCATCCCGGCTCCAAGGATTACAAAATCAATAATGACTATCTTTGTTAAGGCCGTAAGCAGTTGCTGATATGATTCATGCCTCCTGTCGCTGTACAGGCCAAAACGACCCATAATATAATTATTCACGAACATGACCAGGAGGATGGATGTGATGAATTCAGCAGCATTGAGACTCCACAGCCAGGGATAGAAATAGATTATAATATAGTAGGCGCAATAGCCTCCTGTTATGATGCTCAGGGCATCGAAGAGCATCTTGAAGGTATTAATCAGATTAACCTGTTGTTGGTACATTCTGTCTCCGTTTTTTATTTTACCTTATAAAACAGGTTTTCTCAATTGGGTACATATTGCGGGAGGATGGGCCATATCATGTTGATAAAAGACTGGAGTTCACCATAGGCCTTCTCATAGGAAACATCTTCTCCCATTAACAGTTCAACCCGCACCAGTGCCCCGTCGGTGCGCCTTTTCGCTATGGAATCCTCCAGAAGATACCATTTGTTCATCCAGGGACTGGTGAGAACCCTGCCCCTCTGGAGGAAGAAATAGCTTCCTATCAAATGCCGGTTGTCTTTTTCCAGTGACATGACCCTTATGGTGATAAACTTGCCGCCTACCTTTATGGGAGAATCCGTTGACGACTGCAGAGACCACCCACCTCCGAGAAGGCATGACTGGGGCGCGTGGACCGTGTGCATTGTCCCCTGATATTGATAGTAGGGTATGAAAAGATTGATGACACTGGAAGAGCCGGGTTTTCTATAAGACGCACTGATATAGTCATCCGCCCAGAGAGATTGCATCACTTCATCGGTAAGGAAGAACCTGGTGCCTTCCCATTGATTGATCTTCATGGGAAAATCTTTAAAGCTCATCCTGGGTGGAACGTGATTCACGGAAGAAAACCGGTTTAATGCAACGCCTCCTGAAACAAAAACGCTGCATATCATGATGGTAGTCAGGACATAGCCGATCCCTAACTGCATTGGCGCAGTAACACCAACGGTCTCGTTTCCTTGTGAAGGATACCTGCCCATGCGTTTAAGCAGGAGTGCCACTGCCACCAGGATGATCCCTGCCAGAATGAACGCCAACCACCCGGAAAAATCATGAAACATGTTCTGAGCCAGTTCAGCATGACCGTTCACCACACAGATACCGGCAAAGAAAATCCGGGTTATGTTGATGAAAATGGCCAGGGGTACAACCAGCAGGAGCACGATTGTTTTCCGCCAGAGGCCCCTGGTAAAGAAATGCGCTACAAGAAGCCCCATAAGTATCATGGGCATGAAGTAGCGCAGTCCGCTGCATGCATCCGCCACCTGGAGTTTATCCATGCCCAGGTCAATGATGTTTCCTTCCAGCACGACGCTGACGCCGACCAGTCTCAGCATATCAACCGACACGGCACTGGCAATCATCTTCAGATGGAATGTGAGATTACGGTTGATGAACGGTGGAAGAGGGACAATGAACAAAAGGATGAGGAGAGGAAATAGGAGTGCCCGTATTCTCTGTCCATAGAGGGTAAAGAATACACTCGTTATGCATGCCCAGAGGCCGATATACATGAGGGTTTCAACCGAGCCCAACTCGCCCAGCAGAATTAACGCTGTTGAGAGCAGTGCAGGCACTATCCCCCACGAGGTCCAGGAGAATTCCTGAAAGTGAAACTCCCGTTGCTTTTCCCAGCAGAGGTAGAGAAACAGAGGGACGATTAGATAGCAATAGTTATCATCACCGTTATCCCAGCGCAGGAGAAGTTTCAAGATGACCGGCCAGAAAGATATGAGGAAACTTACAATGAGTGCTATTGGAGCGAGTATCTTTTTATAGGTATCAATTTTCATCTGCAGTACCGAGCGCTTTCTTATATACCTCAATAGTCTGTTCGGCAATTCTATCCCAGTTATATTTTTGTGCAACTTGCGACTTAATGGAACTACTTTCATTGTAAGCAAGGTTCTCTTTTATGAGCATCTGCATTCTGTCCGTTAATCTTCTCACATCACCGCACCTGAAATAGCGTTCAGGAGAAAGGCCGACCTCCTTGTTTGCCGGTATGTCGGAAACGAGTACGGACAGGCCATAACTTAAGGCTTCCAGCAGGGCTATGGGCAGCCCTTCATGGTAGGACGGGAGGACGAAAAGACGCGCATGAGAATACACCTGGTTCAGTTTCTCTCCGGTTATGTAGCCTGTGAGCATTATGCGGTTATCCGCTTCAGCTCGTTTCTTAAGCCCTGAGCTGTATTCAGTCTCATGATCGGCATCACCTGCGATTACAAGCTGATATTCCCCGGACATCTGCAAGAAGGCCTCTATCAGATCATGCAGGCCCTTTTCCGGGACAAAGCGGGCTACGGCAAGAATATATTCACCCGGGCGCACCCCGATACCTTCCAGGTAGTCGGTCGCGGTGCTCGGGGCAGGAAGGGTAACCCCGTTGGGGATCAGGTTTGCATGGCGGTGGCAACGCCTTCTCACAATCTCCCGGATCACTTCCGAGATCACAATAACCTCGTTGGCGAAGATCCCTCCTGACAATTCTCCCAGTTTGAGCACACCCTTGGCCACCCTGCCCCACTTCTGCCGGTCATAATCCGGTCCATGGTTTGTTACAACAATCTTGAGTCCGAGAAGACGGCCAATAGGCACCAGCAAGGAAGGACCTATGGCATTGATATGGACAATATCAGGAGAGAGCATCCTGGCCTGTATTAGGGAGATCATGGTATGAACGATGGCCTCAAGGCTCTTTACCCTTGGGGCAAAGCAATCAATAAGTTGAACCCCGTTCCACTCTCTCAGGGTATCCTGCACGTAAGAACTGCGCCTGGAAAGGACCACCTCATGGCCAAGGGAGGCGATCCTGGGGAATAATTCCTCACAGTGCTTTTCCACCCCGCCCGGTATATCGGGTATGCCTCGAGTTCCGGTTACGAAGATTTTCATTCCAATATCCTTAGCCTTTTGAATAAAATTGGATTTCTCGTAATCACTTTTCGGTAGGTCGTTCCATTCGTGCTAGTATCAAGGGCATTGTAGGAGGCATCCCCCGGCTTATTTGGATGGTAGCATTTAATGCGTCAATTCCTTCCATAAAGAATATACTTAATGCGGGGCAAGGCATCAATAATTCCAGTAAGTAATATACAGAAAATGCATGTGAAAATATAGCACGTGACTGTAAGAATCCAGAAAGAAGGATTCAATGTTTTTATCAGAACAACCTTGACCACACCAATAATGAGGGTATGCCAAAGATATATATCAAGGCTTCTTCTGCCAATATAGCTCCATTTCTCCAAGGGTCTCATTCTTATTAAATGAAACAAAACCAACCATAGGAAAACAGTGAGTGATGTATACATTAAAAAAAATGAGAAGAAGAGATCATCGAAAAAAGAACGGAATAAGAAAAAAATAAACAAGAGTATCGACCCGGATAACAATGAAAATTTTACTGAGATCAGTTCCCTGAAATGTACAGTTGAAAGCAATACACCAACAAGAAAATAGGGCATATTCCCGACAACAAGATTCAGGCAAAATACTTTGGGCATCTCCAGTGCATTAAAAGCGATGAATGCCACAAGCAAGAGCAGATCATATTTGAATGATCTCTTCAAGAGTGGATACAACAATTGAATGAGAAGAAGGACATAGAGAAACCAAAGGTATGTTGCGAATCCCCCCTGTGGATTGAGAAGGTGAGGAATAATCGCATCGAAAGTAAAAGAGTATTTTACATAGGAATATCCAACCACATTTTGGATTAAAAACTTATATAAGGCCGTGATCAGAGAGAAGCTGACAAATGGGATTACGTAGCGTGGCATTATTTGCTTCATGTGGCTTACAAAAGGGACTGAAATTTTATTCTTTTCATGAAAAAAATAGCCGGAACACATAAAGAAGATTGGCATCGGGATATGGGAGATGAAATCTCTGATAACAGTCCATGCCTGGGGGCCGGCCGTTCTATCGTGAAGGTGAGCCCAGACAACGATGAGGATGCCGATTGCTTTTAAACAATCCATGTCATCGTAAATTTTCTTCAAGTACTCACACCTTCACGTTGATATCGATTGGGAGAGCATTCACAATGAACATTTGAATAGAGAGTATCCGAATCAGTTTTGTTCAAGGCAATCTGGTTTGAAACAAAGTGAATTTCTCATCTGCCTGGCCTTATTTCTGACGACCCAGAGGGTGGGTACCCAGATACGCTTCTTCATGGCTGGAGCTGCCGAACCGATCATCCAGCACTGCTTGGAGCACCGCCGCACCTGAGACCTTATTTCTTCGGCATGTGGCCCATGCCAGATCTCATCAAAGCCCTGATTGTTCAGATTACCCATGATCATAGGTTCGTCCGAACCGTTGCAGGGCATAATATTGCCGAAGGGATCGAGGAAAAAGACATCCGTTCCGACCTCGCAAGGAAGCGGCCTGTTCCCTCCGCGCACCTTGTTGGCCAGGCCCATGTTGAAATAGGCCCGGAACCAGTTCTTTGGCCGGCTGGTCTTCAGAAGCTCTGAGGCGATCTCCTCAAAGGACTGAGCCACTGTCTCCCGGTCTTCATAAGCATTGTCATCCTTGTGGAAGTAGAACGAGTTATGCGTCGTAGCAGTGGCGAATTCCAGCTCCATTGAATTGGAGAGACGGTAGAGTTCGATCATGTCTTTCGCATTACGGTCAGAGACTGTGATGCCGAAACCGATATCCGTGATACCCATGCCATGTAAGGCCATGAGCGAGCGTAGACCATGATCAAAGCCGTCCTTGATGCCGCGCAGCTCGTCATTAGCGGCAGGGAGTCCTTCCAGGGAGATCCTAAACCCGATGCGGTTACCGAACTTTTTGGCTACGCTCATTATCCGTTCGGTGAAATACCCATTGGTGCTGATTACAAGACGTTTTGTTTTATTAAGCGCTTCTTCAACTAAATTTTCGAGATCTTCCCTTATAAAGGGTTCACCACCCGTGATATTGATAAAGGTGAGACCGCCGGGTAGCTTCTTGACCAAGTCCGAGGTAAATTCCTCGCCCTTAACCGTCGGGTTCTGCCAGGTGTTGCACATGTAGCACCGCGCATTGCAGCGGTAGGTGATGATCAGACAAGCTTCCATAGGTATGTCCTGCTTCTTCTCAGTGCCCCGAATAATAAATTAGTTCATCAACGAGTTGAAAACACCTAATAACTGTTCATAATGCAACTGGGGCTTGTGGTTTCTTTCAACCATCTCTCGTGCCAGCTTCCCCATTTCCCGCATGGTCTCCGGATTTTCTAAAGCCCATTCAAGCTTATCCCTTAAGTCTCCGGCATCCCCGGGAGTAAACAATATACCGGTACCTTTATCAGCCACGAATTCATGGAAACACCCATGATCCGATACGACAACCCCCTTACCACATGCAAAGGCCTCCAGCAAGGTGTTGGGAAGGTTGTCATAACAAACTGAGGGGATGACCACGAACCGTGCCCCTTGTATGTAAGGCAGCAACTGTTCTTTGGGCATGAATTTTAAAAATTCAACGCTGGATGAGTAACGTGTAATAAGTGAATCTGAATAAACGGAACCTCCGAGATCACCGATAACAAGTAATCGGGGCTTATTGCCTGAAATATTATCATAGGCTTCCAGTAATAGATCCACCCCTTTTTCTTTAACCAACCGGCCGTAATATAGTATGTAGCCATTGTCTGTATTCTGGGGGGTAATACCATCTGTATCGATGAAGGTAGGTATGTAGTGAAACTTTTCCACAGGAAAACCTGCTTCCACAAATTTCCGGATAGTAAATTGCGAGGGGGAGATGAATGCATCAATCCTTGAAATACTCCCCATGAGCCGGTGGAGATTCCATGCAAGGTATTTCAACAGGCTTCCAATGGTTGAACCCTGTACGCACTTGTTCTTGACCGCACAGAACAAAGATCCCGTAATGCACTCCTCACACTTGTCATCATGGGTAAAGAAGTTTGATTGTGGACATATAAGACCGAAGTCGGACAACCTCACTACAACCGGCAACCCGCAAGACTTGAAACCGTCGATGATCGATGGTGACATCTTATTCAAGAAGTGCAGCGAATAAACTAGATCAGGCCTCATCAACTTTGCATAACGTCGGGCTTTGAAAAAACCCTCCGGGGAGTAGAATGCCCTATCCAGAACCTTCAACATAGTCTTCAGATTCAGCTTATACTCTTCGAAATAAGTTTCCTCATTGTCGGAAATAGGGGTCATGAAAAATTTCTCCCACTCCGAAGGCACATTGTGTCGTGACCGGACAGAGAAGGGAAACACGCCATGACCATTCTTCTCAAGGATGTCTTTTATGGAAAAAAGATATCTCTCAGGTCCGCCGGAGACGAAATAACGGTAGTTTGACAATATGACTTTCATGGTTGATTACACCCCTTCATCAAAATGAAATACCATGTTGATCATCGAATATCTCACGGCAGAGTCTATGTCAGTCACCGTATGCAAAGAGAGTGCTTATCCCTGATATGGTATTGGTGAATACCCGTGTCTTTCATTGTTGCATTGCTCGTAGCGGAACGCTTCCAAGTACCTTGAGAGGTCCCAATATATACAGTGCTGTCTCTCGGATCGATCTTTATTGCCCAGACAGAGATCTCCTGCCCTAAATTATCAGAGATACTATCCCATGTCATGCCACCATCTACGGAGTGGAAGATGCCGTTCGACTGGCCAAAACCAGGGGCCCTCCTGCCCGCATACAACAGCTTAGTGTTGTTGGGATCAATTGCGATACAGCTGACATAACACATCCCACCGGCATCCTTTGCAAGCCCATTTTTTTCATTTCTTAATTTCCATATGCTCCCGCCATAGAGTAACACACCCGAGGAGCAGGCAAGATAAAGCTTATCAGGATCTACCTGAGAGATCTTGATATCCTGTATTGAATCCTTGGGATATGGACAAGAAGCATATGGATTAGTCCATGTTCTACCCTGGTCCAGTGACTTCAGTATCACGCATCCCTTATCAGCTGAATCCTGAAGCGCATAAACAATATCTCCATTGCCCGGATACATTGCCCTTACTTGGTGAAGTAGCCTAACCCAGATCTTGCCTCCATCAATACTCCTGTAAGGTCCGGCATAAATGATTTTGTTATTGCTGCCGTGAAAAGAAATGAATCTGTACCTGTCAATCATGTCAGGAAAGTACGTCCATGAACCACCTAGATTATTGCTGACAGCCAGACCTTTTGCTCCCCAGGTGCCTATGGAGGAAACAATAGTATTACCGCGCATAGCGCCCGAGCTCGATGACATCAATCCCAGCATCCTTTTCGTCTTGAGCTGCCGGAAGGTATCCCCTCGATTCTGGGTTAACCAGCATCCATGATCTGTCAGACAAAAGAGCATCCTTTCATTATCAAAGGCTATGTCTTCCATCCGCCCGCCCATAAACCCTGATGACGAAAAGGCCCAATCCTTACCGCCGTCTGTCGTCCTGATCACACGGGACATGCCGTTGGAGACACTTAATGCGGTCAGGGGTTCACGAGGATGCTGAGTAAAAGGGCTTGAAAAATAAAAGCCTTCTTCCTCCATGAGGTTCCCGAGATTGGTTGTGAGAGGCTTATGCCAGGATATTCCGCCATCATGGCTGTAGAAAGGACGCCATCCTGATAGGTGTGTCCTTGCATATACGAGATTGGCGTTCAAAGGGCTGACAGCAACATCCGAATAAAACAAGACAGGAAAGAGCCCCTGGCTGGAACTGTAAAAACTCTCACCGCCATTCGTAGATTTATAAATCCCATAGATACCCGCAGCTGCATAGATAGTCCTAGGTTCATTGGGACTGATGCCAATTGATCTTGGCCATGTGGGAAGCCCTGAACCGATCTTGCGTATTGAGCCAGTGCTATAGCGGTACAAGCCTCCTTCTACGGCAATAAACATGCTCCCTGGGGAAGAAGGATCTTCCTTCATGTCTATTATATGCATGCCGGAAAAACCTGCCGGGGACCATGTCAAACCACTGTCATCTGACCGCAATAGTCCTTCATTAAAGGATCCGCAATAGATGATCCTTGTATGGCCGGCTGTCGCGCTAGATGAATCGAAGGCAAAGAGACATCCTGTAGATTCCTGCTTGAAAAAGTCGGTTTTCTTTATGAAACTCCAGCTTTCAGATCCATCCGTTGAGCGATAAATACCCTGCAAACGATTGTTTATCCTTATCCCATCCTTATAAGAATGGCCATAGAAACCGGCAGCAAAAACAGTCCCGGGATTCACCGGGTCGACAATGAGTGACCTTGCCCCATTGCTGATGAATCCTCGTGATGTATGCCTCCATGATACACCACCATCCATTGATTTCCAGACCTGGGATGTATCTGTAGAAAGGTAGACTATCGAAGGATTGCTCGGCGCGTATACGATGGCCTGCACATTCTGTAGGCCCTCTCCGCCAATAATACCTTTTTCTTTTTGCGCCTCAGAACGGAGCGGGACTGGTTCCCACTGGCCATCTGCCCAAGCAGTTACAGGAATTAATAAAACAGAGAGAATAAATGAGTACCATGAAATGCTCATACTAGTTCTGTTGCTTCCCATAGAACACCTTAAGGTATAAGCGTGCGACAATTGGAATCACTACGAATATCGATCGAATTCTTGCGCGAGATGTGTAAGTAACCACTATATCCCTTTCGTCCTTCAGGCGACATTTTTGCGACCATAGGACCTTCCGCGCATAATCTGTGGTTCTTTTTCAACTAAGAGCTTATCGTACTTGTGACTTATCGCAAGAAGTCCAAGGAACATGGGCAATACAGTTGCACTCTGAAGAATGTTCTGTACAGATGAGATGATTACAAAATAAACCATAGCAACAAACATGGGATAATTAATTTTCCAATTCTCATTGCGTCTGACGTTTCTGACACACCGGAACAGTTCACTAACCAGGAAGAATATATAGATTGAAACCCCTATAAATCCTATTTCAACACATAAGCGTATATAATCATTATGCGGGATAAGTGCGGTATTGAAGTATTTTTGGGTAACCTTCACAATTGCCCCGATCCCATGGCCAAAGAAAGGCTTTTCGAGAGCGATCGGCAGCAACTCCATCCAGGCCGCAATCCTTCCCATAAATGTATCCTGAGTACGTCCGGCAGAAGATAATTGATGTAAGGCAGAGAAACGCTCATAGATTACTCCACCAAATGCCAACACAATAATCAAGGAAGCGAATACCAACCATTTAATCTTAATCTTATCCCTGTAAAAGAAGCTGGCAACGATAAATCCCATGGATAGGCTTACCCATGAACCTCTATTTAAAGCCAGAATAGATGAGAGTAAAAGGGAACCTATGATTCCAATAATAAATAGTCGCCTTATTCGGGAACTTTCCTGCAACAACAGCATTGTTGCGGCTACAATCGTAATACTCAGGAACATTCCATACTCATTCCAGATACCAAGAAAACTATCTATACGCTTCCCAATATAATATTCACCACCCCAAGCGTGACCGGTTCCAGTAACATATTGATAGTAGCCAAATAACATAGGTGCAATAGAACCTAATACATATGCCCATAGAATTTTCCGTGCATCTTCATCTGTTTTCAAGGCATTGAAAATTAGAATATATATACCAATGGCTCCGAGCATCTTGAGAATTTGTCCAATAGAATCAGAATAACTAGGGGTGTAGAATAAGGACATTAAAGAGAAATAGAGCATTAAATATAAAGGGACGATCCTCCCATGTCTGAGTGTTGCATCGGATCTAAATAACCCATTCAAATAGGCAGCTGCAATGATGATTATGGAAAAAACACTCGTGAGAGGGATATTTGCAAAAATAGTATATTTATTTATTGAAAAAGGCTGAACTAATGGTCTGAATAAGAAATAGAAGTATGTTATACCTATGGGCGAAGAGAACAGAAGCACCATGATTACTGATATAACAACAGTGATAATTCTTGCATAAAGCAACGGCATAATTTCAATCCCCGATACTGTCTCTTCTAAAAAGGAGCCATTGGTGATTTGCAAAGAATGTTTCTGTCATTAGGCAATTTACCGAAGAGACATCGATAAAGAAGCGGTACACGGCTGATAATCATCCCAATGATCAGAGGAAATAGGATACCTGAAAAAACAGCAATTCCAAACCCTAAGAAACTATTCAACAAGTTTACTACCTGAAGTCCCTTGAAAATTAAAAGTAAAACCGGCATATGTAAAACAAAGATTAGTATAGAATGTTCACCAAGGAACTGAAGCCTGCCTGTGAACCATTGTAATCTATTGGGGAGATTAACAAAGGCCATTGATAAGATACACAGGGCACCTGAAACACCTGTGACAGTTCTGAATGCATAGTATCCATTATAAAAGAAGTAAAACCCTGCAACCCAGATGACAATCATTACGAGAATAAAGGTAGTATTTCTTTTGATATTTCCAACAACTATCTGATCAGAAACACAATAGCCGAATACATAGAAAAAAAGATTCCTAGTAATTCTATCCAACCCCAGAATATATGTATTCCAGAAAAGCCCACAAGAGAGCGTTATTAGCAAGGAGATGGTTAACCACACATATAGATTTATTTTTGTCTTTTTAATGATAAGTGCGTGAAAGAATGCACATATGAATAATACAAAAAGAAACCATAATACCCCTGACGGGAGATAGTTGGGATGTGACTGCATTATTGTCAAACCCAAGACCATCTCCATTACACTTGGAGAGTGTGTGAATGACCTTGGGACAAGAATATTAATGAAAAAGAATAAAAGGCTTAACGAGTAGAATGGTATTAGTAATCGAGTGACTAGTTGTTTTATATAAACTACTAATCTAAAACCTGGTTTATCTAATGATATCTTAGCCAACACCCCCGCCACAATAAAAAAAAGGGGGATATGAAATGAATATATCACTTCATGAATAAACCGTAAGGATGATTTATAGAAAACAGAATCCATCTTTGCATCCGCATGCGCCCATACAATAAGAATAATGGCAACTCCTTTAGCAATATCAAGTGGAATCAATCTGTTCTTCATGTGTAAATATCAAAGCAATAATTATTATATGCATTATATGATTGGATGAATATTCCATCCATTGGCATAATTAAACCTTTATTGTACCAACTTCTGTTATCTGTCATCAAATTAATCCTCAACAACCGCTATAAGTATTAGTCTGACTATCTGCATTCATACCCCTTCTTGCAGATGTGTTTTTCCAGTGTGTACGAATAGCATCACGAGCTGGATTTTCTATAACGAAAGTAAGAACAGAAGCCAATGAGATTGAGGCAATTAGCGCAATACATATTGCACTAGGCGGACTGAAGTTGTGGCTGTAGAGCCCCCGCATGATGATATATCCTATGTTTTGATGCAGAAGGTACAAGCTATATGAAATCGTGCCAAGGAATACAAGTGGTTTCATCGAAAGATAATATGTTTTGTGGAATGCACAAATATAGAGGATTCCAAAAAATACACTGCATACAATTCCAGAAGTAAGCCCGTAGATAAAAAACTGAACAACCAGACATGTTCCTATTAACAAATGTACAGACAAGGATTTCGAGCCAAAGTAACATTTGTAAAACATAATTCCAGCTAGAAATAGATTCGCATATGAAATGAGCAGTGACATTTTAATAATACCAGGGATTATGATGCCAAACTCCCTTTCAAGTACTTTCGAAAGAGCCATGATGGCTAGCCACACCGAAGCTATGATTTCAATCCGTGGCAAGAGCCCCAGTATATACAAAACGATCATATAGAAGTAGAAGATTAAGATAATCGGCAAGATCCAGTATGCGCTATCAACATTAGGGACATGGAATAGAGTCTGCAGCATTGATAGATTTACTACTGCTTCATAGAGGTTTGTTTCCCGGCCAGGGAGAGAAAATATTGATACTGCGCTAAATGTTAGTACAACAGCAGCCCAATAAGCTGGATAGAGCCTTGCAAATCGAGACACAATAAAGTTCAGATAATGGCGTGTCTTTTGTAGGGTCATAAAGATAGCGAAGCCGCTTAAAATAAAAAAAAACTGAACTCCGTATCGGCCTAACGACAACTCAAATAGCAATGGCCTGGAATGCCCATAAAGCTCTTGATAACGAGTTGTATAGTGAAAACCTACAACCATCAACACCGCAAGACCTCTCAATGCATCAAGTTCATTAAGTCTCGTCTTCATAAACTAGTCAATTCTTAATAACCTAAGCTCCACCCAGCGGATGGAGGTACTGAGCAGATGTAAGCATGGAGTATCCATGCGATTATAAAGTCTAATAAACAGCAATTGCCGAAAAGAACCTCTTGATACTATGATCCTATATGCTTAAATAAAGCATTAACCCTTTATGATGCCTTGTTCTAGTCAAAACCCATTTTCTAGATTTAATGATGTAGATGGTTCCCATGAAACATGTTTTTATAGCATTCTTTTTATAAACCGCATGAACGGCTGCCATACACAAACCAGGTGACAAATGATTTCAGTAAAGTATCCATCATCCGGTATGGGTACCCTCGGTATGCGGTACTTATCAAGTCTTTTCAACATGTCCGGGCTTATGATCACATCATTAATTATTGTTGCCAGGGTATATCCATGCTGAATGAGTATGTCGCGTTCCCGGCCCGTTTCAATACCCTTAGGATATGCAAAGTAGAGCACTTCTTGGTCGAGCCAGGTCTCAAGCTTGTTCTTTGAAGTGACTATCTCACTTGTCAACTCTAGGTCAGTGCAATTGGCTGTGATGGGATGATTATCCGTATGAGCGCCTATAGATATGTTTGGGAGCCGTGCAAGGGTTTGAAGCTCGGCTATCGTAAACGCCTCTCTCTTCATAACACAACTACCGTTACCCTTGAGTGTGTCAATAATTATCTTCCGTTGGGATTCTGGGATGCCCCACAGATCCTCTACCCGTGAACGATATGGTTCAGGCAGATAATTTCTATTCATCCGAGCGTAGGAGAACCAGAAAACACCGTCATCCCTTTCAATAGTGGCGGTTGTAATGAAAAAGGTTGCCGGGATATTATGTTCTCTTAACGTAGGCAGTACATTGATCATATTATCACGCCAACCATCGTCAAAGGAGAGCCAGACCATTTTTTCTGAAGGTATAACACCTCCTTCAATGATCTCCTGTAGATGGGCTGATGATATGAACGTGAACCCATTTTTTTCCAGCCACAAAACAACTTCTGTAAAGAGCTTCATGTCTGGATTATGAAAACACAACGGTAAGATATGCCCGGGGCTTATCCTGCAGGCTGCTTTTTCAACAAGGCCGAGAACATTAAAGCATAGGCCAAGTGACCCAGCAAAAAGATTACGGATATACCTTTTAATTGTCATGAAATACTTATAGAAATTTTGAGATCGAGGTTCATTGTTTGGGAGAGTGTTCCTTCGCTAATTGCTTGAAATACTTTGACCACGAAGGGCTGAGAACACTCCTTCTAACTCTCTGCATAAAGGGGATTAATTTTTCCCTGCACCACAGGTCGATCCTTGTTATTAGGTATTTAGGATTGGCAATAAACAATTGAAGGCGCATTTCATTGATCACGCCTCCAAATTTCATCTTGTACTCTTCATAACCCCTTTGTTGATCAACGATATGAACCTGTTCGACTTCAAGCAGATATTTATATGAAAACCATATTAAAACAATACCCGGATTATACCTTGCATAATCCTCCCGATATGCGGTCTTCAAGAAGTAAGCATTCTTTCCATATAAAATGAAATAATTGGCTGCCACGGGTATACCCTTGTCTGGAACAGGACTATCTGTCCGTACAGAACTTTTATACGAGGAAAAAACTGGAACTGAGTCGTTCGAGTCCCCCTTTGGGAGATTTTGATTCATATAGAGAATGAAAATACGCAGACTGCCCTTTTCAGAAAGGTATTGAGCAAGCTTTCGATGGAAAAAAGGATCCCCTTCTCTTTTCTTCCAGCTCCTGGCATAAATATCATAGTAATCATCCATACACCGCTTAATATCCTGGTGTGCATTTTGGGTGAGAACAATATCAAATCCTCCATCACGATTCATCATATTGATATGTCTTATAATGGGTTCACGAAAAGATTTTTTAAGGGATCTGAAGTAGGGTTCTGAATTAGGGAATGGGGTGAAGACATTTATAATGTTTTCAAATTGTTCCTCTGCATGGTGATATAATTTATGCTCCTTGATGGTCTTTTTGAGTGCAGAGATGAAAGGGTCATTTCCTGAGAGGTTCTCGAAGTTGATCATGTGCCAATACCTGGGACTGCACCTCATGAGAAAATCTACAAAACCACACGCTATTTCATTTTCCATCCCCTTTTTAACGAGACATCCCCTATAAGGAGAATATATATTCCCGATCAGTTCTAGAGAGGCATGATGAAAAAAACACAGGCGTCGCCGGATCAGGCAGCAGGGAATAATTGCAACGACTTCGGCTTCTACTTCTGAACAGACTGTGATGATATAGAGATCATGGATTTGAACCGACTGGTATTGAATAAGGAAAGCGAACCAATCGTAACTGAGATAGAAATTGTTTGCTTGGTTCTCATTGAAAATACGTTCCCACGAAGGTTGCAACGCCAAGAACTCTTCTCGAGTACGAAGAATTTCATATCGCAGGGTATCAATCATCCTATCAGCGGATTCTAAGGTCATATAATATTTCTAATCATCTGCTTCGATCGCGTTAACAACATTCACAAGGACAAGATACATGATATAATCAACCCACATACTTCTGTCTGATCAATCTTACACTGGCAGTAACTAAATCTTTGAGCCTCTGCTGGTCAGGCGTATCAATAACGGTATAGAAACAGGCAATGAGGAATAATCCCGCCGGCAATCCGCCTTCCAGAAGCAGGATTACCCAGGAATGTGCGTGAACCTTTAGGAGTAACCCTGCAGTGATGAATAGGGCAACAATGGCATAAACCCTGAGATGTCCCAGCCAGAACAATTTGAGCATATTGATATGGAATACCTCTGCTCCATACACGGTAATGGAAATGAACCGGAAGATGTTTACGCAACAGAGCCCGACAACATAGCCCATGAAGCCCATCTCCATGAAAGAAACCAGAAAAACACCCACCGCTATACCTGCGATGGCACCGACAAGATCGCTCAGGCCATCGAAACGTACATGCCCGGTTCCACTCAGGGTCCCATGAATATAGCTCACCGAACTTCTGAGGGATTCAGCGATCAGGAGCCAGATGGCGGCATTCGTGAGATATACATACGATTTTCCAAGCCACAAGGTAAGAAACGAAGCCATGAGGGGCACCATGCCGACCAGCACAAACCCTCCCAGGCAAACCCCAATGGTAGTAGTATTGATAAGAATTTTCTGGATTTTATTTTCCTCACCGAGCGATGCCAACCGGCTCGTTACAGGCACAAGTGTCTGTGCAACCTCATTGATCAGATAACTCAACAACCTGCATATATTGAATATGATGCCGAGGCCTGCCACGGCTGACAGTGAGATCATATGCGCGCAAAGAAAGAAGGAACCGTTTTTATAGAATATGTTGGCAATGGGGTGAAGGATATCATAGAAGGCATATCGACCGATCATTGCCACTGAACTGCTCGAAACAAAAGAGAATCTTACTCTAAAATCAAGCTTTAATCGGTGTGCCATCCAGCGGCACAGCATCACTTCGCAAAAATTGCCTACCACCGTGCCCAGAATAATGCTCACAATCATGCGATTGAATAAATAATATATCACGATGATCGTTATGGCATTCATGCTCCTTGCAAGGATACGCGAGAGAGAACTGAGGTCATATCGTTCGTGCGCCAGCAGGGCATGCCTCCATGGGAGAAACACGAAACTCACAAAGATGCCGACCCCCATAATGATTGTCGCCATCTTCGCCTCATTGATCAACTCAAGGGGAATAGAGAAGATCGAGGCGCTGAAGGGAGAAATAATCAGACAGATCAGAAGCCCCAAGACACCCATGAACGCATGGATTGCGGTGGTTGTAGAAAAGATCTGCTGAGTTCCCTGATCGTCATTCCTGGCACTACACTCTGCCAGATATTTGATCGTAGCCTTGCCGAAACCACTGCGAACAAGATCGATAGACTCCTGAATGGATATGATGAGCAAGGCCGCACCGTAATTCTCACGGCCCATGTTCGACAATATGAAAGCTAAGACAGCAAGCTGAAGAAGTACTTCGTAAAGCCTTGCGGTGTAAAGAGAAAGTGTGTTTTTTACGAGCCGATTGAAGATGCTCATGATGCCGTCCCCTTCTTCCTGGGCATAGGCAGAAGTTTCTTCATCGATCTGAAAGCCTTATAAAGGTTGTCCCCTAACGCCGGCAGAAAAGGAAGCGGATCGTCCTTTGCAAAGACGGCATAGGCATCAGCAGAAATCATATCACTTATCCAGGCAGGAAGAATAAGTACATCCTGTGGCAGGTAGTAACGCACGACTGTATTGATATCATCGAGAAGCGATATCCACCGTACCCCGGCTCCCCGGCCTGCTCTGTGTAATCCCGGATCGAGCCGGCCCAGCAGATCCTGGTATCCCATATGCACCAGATCGATCCCTGAGGCATAATAGAACTCGTTGATCCCAGAGGGGCGCGGATTGATCTCAATGAACCGAAGCCTGCCGTCTGCTTCTGATCGTTTGAACTCGATATCTGCAATTCCGAAAAAACCGATTTCTTTGAGCAGGACTGCGGCAGCGCTCACCACCTCCTGATCGTGCGCTGTATGAAGATACGTGGCAATACCCATGCCCTTGGGAAGCTGTCTGATCTTCCGGCCGCAACTTTCGGCCTGCAATTTGGCATCCCGGTTTGTGTAGGTGCCGACAACAGCGATGCTCGTTTCCGGCCCTGGGATGTATTCCTGCACAATATAACCATTGCTGAAGACGTCGGCCTTGAGTGCTGATGCAAGCTCGTATGAGGATCTGACCAGCACCCCCTTAAACCCTGTGACGGTGAGTAGCGGCTTTACCATACACGGGAAAACAGCCCGCTTTGCAATTTGGTCTACTGGAGTATCCTCTGAAGAGAAGGTCAAGGGGACATTCAAACCAGCACGCCGTGCCAGCCTCTGCATGGAATGCTTCTCAATAATCTCCCGATAGCTAGTCTGTTGCTGCCAGTGGAAGAGGAAGTAAGGCGAGAGCTGGTCATGGTGGTCATCCATGAAGATGGCCAATGCATCCGTGGAGACGAAGAGCGGGAGCTTACGGTCAAACAAGCCACCTAAGCCCTCCAGAATCTCTTCCATGTGCTGCTGTGAATGGTACCGGATAAAATAATCACAGTATCGTGAGACCCTGGCCATGGGCAAGTATTCATGGCTTAGGCCGATCACCCGCACCCCCTGTCGGCCGAGACTCCTCAGTATGCTTAGACCAGTCTGATTCCCCGCACCCAGCACGATGGCAACCTCCTCCTTTTGCAGGACGATATGGAGAGGGGGGCGGTTCATCACACCCGAGATCGCTTGCACTGTGCTAAAATTAGAAGCTTTTCCAATCAGTTCGGCTGCCGCGATGAGGAATGGGAGCGGATCCTGCAGGGAAAAGACGGCATCGACATCCGCAGTCGCGATATCCCTGAACCAGCCGGCGATCGCTGACGGACGTTTCGGGAAATAGAAACGGAAGAAGGTGTGCAGATCATCCAGGAACGATATCCACTTGATACAGGAAATATCTCGGTTTAACGCATCGGGATCATCCAGCCTTTCCAGCAGATCCAGATAACAGACATAGGGAAGATTCAGTCCCCGGGCCATACAGAACTCGTTCCAACCTGAGACACGAGGATTAATCTCGATGAACTTATATCTACCATCAACAATGGATTTCTTGAATTCGATATCTGCGATCCCATAATAACCCACATGTTTGAGAAACAAGGCCGCTTGATGGGTGACCTCATCGTCATGATAATCCTGGACACAGGTCGAGATCCCGATATTGCTTGGCAATTGACGGATTTTCCGTCCGCAGCTGCTGGCTATCAAACTCCCGTCCCTTCCGGAATACGTCCCAGCAAAAACAATGTTGGTCTCCGGCCCTTCCAGATATTCCTGGGCGATGAACCCATTCTGGAATAGGTCGTTTTTTAAGGCTTCATCGAGTTCCAGCAGAGACCGGACAATAACACCCTTCTTCGTACCTGTGGTATACGGCGGCTTTATAAAGGCGGGATAGACGATCTCCTGCCTGAGCTGCTCCAGGGTTACCCTGTCGGAATGCCAGGTGTGCGGTGTATCGATTCCGGCTTCGTGTGCCAGCCGCAACATGTCATGTTTATTTATGATCTCGCTGATACGGCGCTTGGATTGCCAATTAAAGAGATAATGCTCGGCCAGGAGGTCTCTATGTTCATCCATAAATATGGCTAACGAATCGCTGGATACTATTACCGGGAGCTTGCGATCCAGGGATCTTCCCAATTCAGTCAGAATGCCGAGCAGATTATCAGGGGACTGGTATGAGATGAAGTGGTCGCAGTACCGTGAAACCCTGCCCATGGGCATGTTTCTCTTATCAAGGCCGATTATCCGAACACCTTGCCGTCCCAGACATCGCACAATACTCAACCCTGCCTGTGTGCCCAACCCGAGGACAATACACAGCTCACCATGTTTCAGAACATCATAAACTTTTTTGGGGATCTTTACAGAAGTATCATCCATGACAGGCTTCATGTACTTCTCATACATCGGGTTCAAATACCAATACCATTAATATTATCATTGAGTTGATAGGGTCTATCGCTATTTTTTGCTCCGGATCTGCCTCTAATCAACTGAGGGCTGGGCAAAGGTTTTTACGGCCTTTTCTCCTTGATCTCTGAAAAGAATAAAGCCTTTCTTAAAATTATCAATCGTGGAGAAAATGAAGGGGAGGAGATCCTCTCGTGGATCTACTGCATAAGTATCTGCACTTATCAGATCTTTGACAAATCCAGAGATTGTTTGAGGGCTCCTCAGAAAATAGAACCTGAAAAATGTGTGGAGATCATCCAGGATCGAAACCCATGAAACATTCTTCCTTAGATATTGCGGCAATGTATCTCTATTGAGTCTGCCCAGAAGATCCAGATAGCAGAGATGAGGAAGATTCATGCCCTGAGCCAAACAAAATTCATTATACCCAGAGACCCTCGGATTAATCTCGATGAACTTGTATCTTCCATCAGTCAGAGATCTCTTAAACTCAATACCCGATATTCCAAAATAATTGATGTGTTCCAATAATCGAGCTGCATGAAACAGGATTTCCTCGTTTTCCTGTGCATGGATATGAGTCGCCACACCCATATCCTTTGGCAATTGCCTGATCTTAACCCCACAGGAAGCTACGACCACTTTTGCGTCTCGACCCGAATAGGACCCAACAATATGGATATTGTCTTCCGGGCCAACAATATATTCTTGGATGATAAAACCTTGTTCGAATAACTCATGCGTCAGAACCTTCTCAAGTTCATACCCGGAACGAACCAGAATGCCCTTTTTCTTTCCCATTGTATAAGGTGGCTTAACTATAGCCGGATAAATCATTTGTTTTTGAATCTGAGATACGCTCATTTCATCATTACAAAAGGTCAACGGTGTGTCGAGCCCTGCATCCTGAGCCAAACGGATCATCTTTTTCTTGTCAATGATGTTCCGTTGTTTTAACTGACTCTGCCAGTTGAATAGATAGTTCCTGTTGAGGGTGTTCTTGTTCTCATCCATAAACAGCACTGCAATATCGCTGGAGGCAATGATGGGTATCTTCTTATCGCGATATTCTCCCAGGTCTGACAGCATCGACAAGAGATGTTGGTAGTTAACAAACCTGAAAAAATAACTGCAATATTTTGAAAACCTTCCTATAGGTAATTGCCTCTGGTCCATCCCAATCACCTTGACTCCATAAACCCCCAAGCAGTGTGCAATGCTCAATCCAGTTTGGTTGTCCATGCCAAGAACAATGCACACATCATCTTGCTGAATTACTTTGCGAAGCTTTCTGGAAAAGTCAGAGTGAGATCTTTTCATATTTCCAAGCCAGTATGCCATCTGATCTCATGAACCTGCAAAATCAATGGGCAGGAACTGATAGGCTTTGTACAAACCATAGTTTGTTTCAATTATTACCCCGGTGTATCTGCCTGTCTTGGCTGCATTAACTAAAGAAGCGGTATTTCTGGCGCCTATGAACCCTATTATTTTGCTATAATTACGCTTTTTCAGATAAGAGAACTGGAAGTGCTTTACTCCAACCTGCAATGACTGCCCCCGGTACTGTTCTTTTGCATAGGTATTATAAGAATAGGCTGTGTTCGAAAAATCTATGACGAGATTTCTTGCCAGGACCATCCTATTGAGACGATATGTTTTTTCGAAACCCAACCAGGTTATTAAGGCAATATCCCCCGCATACAGGACTGCAAAGCATACTTCTCCATTGTTCAACCGAGACCAAATAAACTTCTCTCTCTTCTTTGCATCTCTATTCAACGGATATTGTTTCAGAAAGTAGTCCTGAGCGAAAATATCTCCAAGCCTACGGACCATTTCTGGCGGTGAATCAGAGGTAATAGGATAAAATTCGAATCCCTTCTGTTCATAACTTCGAACAATCTCTTCATCCGCCTTGTCAGTCGCATACTCTATTCCGACTAAGACTTTCTTCGCACCGAATTTTTTTAATCTCTGGAGGATGTTCATTATCTCATCTTCAGCCTTTACGCACTTCAGCCCTCTTCACAGCTCCGCCTCTCCGGGTGCATGTTTATCATACAACCCAGAAAAGACCAGCGGCTGATTTTGCCCTGTACAAACCTTTCCACAATAGAGACAAACAATGTCCATCACATAAGGGTGATAGCTATTCTTTGATGAATACCACCTATCATGCTGGTTCGATTCATAATGGATATCCCCAAAACACACCATTTCAACCTATTGGCAATTCAGCCTAAAAAGGAGTATCGTACCAGAACCAGATCTTCACAAAACAATCTATTTTTTTAAATAATAATCATATGATAAGAGACAATAATAAATAGTCAACCAGTCACGGTCAAGTCCCTAATTGTCTGTATAAGACCTTCTCATATTAAAGAAACTATCATTAAAAGTGAGACTAAGCAATATCTATGAATTTGATTTTACTAGGTATTGCAACCATTTAAAAATATGTTTATTTAAGCTAATTACATAACTAAGAAAAGGTTTAACCCTGGTCTCTTCTTCACAGAGTATACTCCGGTGGGGGTTTAGAAGTATCTGAAAAGACTGGATTCCCGCTTTCACAGGAATCCAGTCTCGTACTTTTTCAATTGGCTACCATGTTTATTCTGATATATTTCTGTAAACAGGTTATGGAGCATAACAGAGATAATGGGACCAGCTCTATCCTACCTCTTTTTATGTCACCACTTCAACATTATGCTTTATCTATCTCCACTCATAACACCCAATATCATAGCCAGTACCGACCGGTCTAGCCAGGCCGAGGATGTCTGTCGTGACATCAGTTAATGCTATACCAGTATCTTTGCAAGGAGAGCTACTGGGGATTGTATACCCAACAATGAGAGGGTTTGATATTATATCATGTGATCCGAAGGGGATTATTACTGAATGTAGCCCGTCGAATGCTGCACCGGACGGATTCCCATAATAACAGTTATAATCCGTTAACGGGGCAACACTCCCTGGATTGACCACCAACACCCCGAATGTCGAGTTATTTGCAAAAATATTATTCCTGAGTGTGGCTTGAGGTCCTGCATTCTGAATACGCAAGCCAGAGTGGACATTATTCGCGGCTGTATTATGATAAAATACATTCCCTGTACTCTCGGCATTATTAAGATCAAACCCATTGGCATTACCGTAAGAGTAGTTGTTATAGATTTTATTATTCCTACCCTTAAAAACGCTTATCCCTGCTGTGCTTGCATTCGCGTTACACCCATGCACGATATTGTCTCTTATAGTGTTCCCATCGCTGATGTATGTATTATTAGTCCACGCCCAATCCAGTTTTATTCCTGCACCATCTGGGATAGATGTCTGAACGGTATCAATGGTATTGCTTTCGATAATAGTATTCCTTACCCAGTTGAGCTGAACCGCATTGATGTGTGGTACCAAAGAAGACCCGATATTCTGCATGATGTTTCCGCTGATATAATTCGGATGCCCGACCATGGTCTTCAGTCCACAGCTGACAGCTATAGCGCATTTACTAGTTGAGCTGATGATATTGTCGGAGAAATCAAAACCATAAGGCGAATTGTCGTTCACTCCGATTATTGATTCAGTCCCAATTACCCTGACGCCATATCCGACATTACACATGGTTGCTCTTCTCACACCAAAGTCATAAAGGGGATGAGTGGCACTGGCTATATAGAAACGGACACACTCCCCATATGATGCGTCTGACAGGTTGGAAAAAGAGCAATCATCTACATAAAGATTGTAAAAACCTACAGAGGAACTCTCATTGAAAAATAATATGGCTTCTTCAACAGGAGACGAATCAAAAGAACAATTATTGATGGATATGTCTTGGCAGTTATAGAAATAAAGCAGTCTTTTCCCTCCCCCGGATGATCCTCCGGTAAATTTGAGGTTTTGGATTTTGATGTATGCATTGCTACTTGCAAAGAATTGGGCAGACTGCCCTACCGGAAGATTAAGGACGGGGTTTGACCCCTCTCCGTATGCACCCAATAATATCAAACTTCCACTTGTGCCTGATGCATTGATGGTAACAAGCGGCTCAGATGATGTGGTCCCACGTTTCTGAAGATAGTTACACCCCGCTGTCCACCTCATGGCTGACCAGTGCTGATACGGATGATTCTGGTCATTAACCTGCCCTGTGCTGTCATTACCATTAACCGGGTCGATGTAGTATATCGGTCCAGAAAAAACATCCGGACTATTCCCAGGGACCGGAGCCGGGAAAGGGGGTGATACCACAGGGTCATTGACGGGGACATCTGCAGGGTTAGAGCTGATCGGATCTGTGCCGGAAGGCGTATTCACCACTGTGTCAGTAGCGGTACTCACATCAGTATCAGTAGCTGTACTTATCTTTGTGGCAGGAGATGTACCCACAGCTACTTCAGAACTTTTATCCGTTTCTGTAAGATTACTCGTTCCAGATTCCGATCCACTGCCACCCCCTCCTGAGCAGGAGAAGACAAACGCCAGAGAAACCAGCAGGATCAGTTTACATACATTCTTCATGATGTACCTTCTAGGATAATTTTAATATGAAGCATATAAATATATTTTCGTCATCAATATGATCTGCTTGAGTCATCCATCGAGATTGCTCTGGATATCACATATGCCTCTTACAATCGGAACTGTCCGGATAAACGTAGCATCATCTATGCCTACACTTGGCAGATGACCAAGTGTTTGGAATCAATATCTTTTAAACGGCTTGCGGACATGCCTGACAGATTCATTTCCTATTAAGGAGATACGGAAAAGAGGCCAAGAAAGGCTTATAAATATCTTGAGTTTGCACCATTTCCGTAATCCGGGATACAACCCTGTGCGCCCTGTGTCTATGATCCTAAGATGAATTATGAATCGACACGAAGTAGGTGAAAGAAAAGTTCTGTAACCACAGAAAGCGTGTGCTGCAGGCAAACATGGACCTCCCGGCTTCAAAGACAGTGCTGGAATATAAGCAGCCGTGAATAATTAAAGATTTTAAAAGAAATTAACGATGGTATAATAAATATCTTGTCGCCCCTTGACTTGATCTTTATTCATTATTATATAATATCGGATTGAAGCAGACTGAATATGACACAGGGCTTAAAAAAATGAATGATGGTATTAAATATCTTGTCACCCCTTGACTTGATCTTTTTCGTTATTAATTAATGTCAGATTGAAGCAGACTGGTATGGAACAAGGCTTAAAAACAAGGAGGTTCCATATGAAAAAATTATTGGTAACGGCTATTATGCTTATGGTTGTCATGTTTTCCAGTACTGCCTTCGCATCATTAAGCGAAGGGACATGGACTTCATCCTCCGGGGCAATAAAGACCGGAACCTGGGCATTAACAACATATGGAAATCTATTTGATGCAGGGGTAATGGACTCCCGCAGTTATCCTACGGGCCAGGGACTCTCCTGGGAATATCTCGGATCTGAAGTTGACAATATCTTGTGGACCGACTTCATGCAGATGCCCCTTGATTCCGGCTATTTACGAGGCGGTTTAGGTTCTTTTTCAGGTGGTGCCTACCCCTTTAAATTCGACTTCACTGACGGAAATAGTTACACCATTACGAATACCTCTGGAGTTTTCGCTTTACTCATGAGGTATGATACCAACTATAAATTTGTAGAATCAATCCTATCTTATTACATGTGTGAAGGGATTATCGATCAGGGCAATAATTACAGGATGACAATCACCTCTGAGCCGGATGTTCTCGGAATCATCAATCCTTTTATTGTCGGGACTATGGATGATATCACATGGGATATCCAAGCAGTGCCCATTCCTGCATCCATGTGGATATTCGCCTCCGGGCTGCTTGGCTTGATCGGGTTCAGGCGCAGAATCACCTCATAGCCCAATCTAAACAGCAATCAATGCTGACAACTCATGGGGCAGGGTGATACAGACCCTGCCCCATTATTCTATTCTAAAGAACATCTTTCCTTTTCCTCATTCATTGTGATCATTATTGATTACAGCAAGCATCAGACATGCATTCTTTTCAGTTGCCCCAAACCAATATATGATGTATTTTCATTAAGCGAAGATAACTCCATGGTTATAAGTGGTTATATTATTCAGACCTGTGAGAACAGTTCATTAGGTTACAGATATGTATGAGAAATATTTCGGGTTTGCAATAAAACCCT
>CAYMDG010000012.1:21035-27263 GCA_964388905.1 uncultured Bacteriovoracaceae bacterium | reverse complement strand
AAGAAACCCTGCCCGCCGATGGCCAGGTCTGTGGCATTGGACGTGGATTCGAAGGAGCCCTGCTGGAACAAGGTGTCAATGGAACTCAGCGCCGCGCCACGGCCGATCTGGGATGTGCCCGAGGCCGTTGCCACGGACTGGGCAAGGACATCCTGGAATGTAGTCCTGCTGGACTTGTAGCCGATGGTATTTACGTTGGCGATGTTGTCGCCGATGACACTCATGGCATTACCATTGGTGGAAAGACCGCTGATTCCTGAAAACAGTGCACTGGATATACTCATTTGCTCCTCCTTATTCTTGTCTTAGTTAGATATATTGTTTACATCAGCGAGTGATACTTCCTTGTCGCCGATTTCCAGGTATATGTTCCCGCTGTCATACCTCACACCGGTAACCAATCCCCTGGCATAGGATGTGGTGGCAATTGCCTTTCCATCATAGCCTGTTGCCTCGATGGAATAGTGGTACTTACTGTTGCTTACGGTTTCTCCATCATCCCCTTTGCCGTCCCAGGTGCATGCCATATCGCCCTTGGGGACATTTTTCGTAACAATGCTCCGTACCGGGGAACCCTCGGAGTTGTACAGGGTGACCTTGACCTGAGCCGCCTTGTCTTCCAGCGTAATATTAAGATTTGCAGGCTGTCCGGAAAACTGGATGGTGTTCCCTACGGCATCCACCTTCTTGCCGATAAAGGCCACGGCCTGCATGTTGTTTACAGAGGTCTGTAGCGTGCTCATCTTGTCCATGCTTTGCTTCATGTCCGTCATAGTCTCCAGCTGGGAGAACTGGGCGAGCTGGGCAGTGAAATCGGTGTTCTTTACCGGATCCAATGGGTCCTGGTACTGGAGCTGCTTCACCAGCAGGGTGAGGAACATGTTCTTCTGCTCCGAGATCTTGTCCTTCACTGCGTTTTTGGAAGTAGTATCCCCTGCCGACTGAGTCGCCAAGATATTATCCAATCCGATTGTTGCCATTATCCTTCTCCTTTCAAACCGCTAGGCAAAAATATCGAGCCCGCCATTGTCGGCATACCCGTTCAGGGAACCATAGGTATGGCCGTACTCGTCATGTTCCTTATTGGGAGATCCTGCCTGGCGTTCATCGCTCTGCCGGGAAGAACCGCCTTTGCCCTGCGCATAACCCATCCACGCCGCTTGGGCCTCACGGTGGTCGCGTGAATTGAAGGTGTCAGTAGTGACCACGAACTGTGCTGCCTTTATGCCCTGTTCGCCCAGCGCATCCTTTAACAGGTGCATGTTCTGTTGGAGTATGTCGCGGGTTATGGGCTGGTCGGCCTTGAAAGAGGCCATGATCCGGCCGTCCTGCATACGGATGTCCACATCCACCCTTCCGAGCATGGGGGGGTTGAGCTTCAGGGTCATGGAACCTTCGCCCACCTTCATACCCGAGGGTAATACCTGCCGGATCTGATCTATTACCTGCTGGGCATAACTGCCCTGGGCCATTCCCGGATTATTTCCCACGGCCTTGGCAAGGCCTTGCAGGACATGCTTGTCAAAGACAGCCGGTTGGGCAATAAGTGCCGGGTCCTGGTTGAATGCCTTGAACACGGTTTCTATTTTAACGAATTCATCCTTAGACAGTGCGCCTTTCAGCAGCCCGAGCGCCCCTGTGACCTGTTTTGGCAGGTCCTTGCCGGCATTGGCTTTCATAAATTCATTGATCTGTGTAGTGGCCTCATCTAGTGCTGACTGCCGCACCTGGGGGTCTGAGGAGAAGAATAGATCCCGCAGGGTTTTCTTGGGAATATTCAAGGTCTTTTCCAGAACATCTGCGGCCTGAAGGACTTCCGGCATGGCTGTTGTTGAATCCTGTACCTGAGAAGATTGTTCAGGCTGGGCTTCGAGCATCCGAGTGAATAAGGGATTTCCTTTTATAACTATCTGGGTTTCAGAGGTTTTCAGGAACTCGGCTACAGACTCCATAATCTCTGTGGAGGCCTGAGAGATCTCTTTTGTACTGCCCAGGGGAATCCCCTTGTCCGTAACGAGTTGGGCCGTTATCACAGGAGATGTCTCATTGCCTGCTGTGGCCTGCTGGATCATCTTGTCCGCATCAGGGACATTAGCACCCGGATGTTCTCTGAGCTGTAATGATCGTATCTCGGCAAGGATTGCCTTCAATTCTTCATCGGATATCTCTGCGCCCTTGCCTTGCAACAAAGCGTTAATACCGGCATGGACCTTTGCTGAAACAGTTTGCGCAAGCCGTGTCTTAAGTCCGTCCACCAGTTTCGGGTCTGCCATAAGCCGAGCAATGTCCGTGCCCTTGATCCCTATAGCGGCCAGGATTGCCTTTAATCCGTCATCAGATAACTCAGCCTGGCCCGTCAGGAGCGCTATTGCATCAGCATTGCTCAGGCCCATGGATTTAAGCTCTGACAGGTACTGCAGCACTTGAGCTGCCTGGGGGTTTTCAAGAAGCCCCTTAATATCATCATCCGTGGAGCCTTTTGCTGCCTTGACCTTTTCTTTAATCGGCTTGTCTGCAATCAGATTGTCGGTGATGGGCTTGTCGGTGGTAGGCTTGTCTGCCCTGGGTGCCTCTGCAAGGACCGATTGGAGCTGTTCGTCGAACCTTGCCTTGGGACTGTCGCGGCCCGTGGCCCTGTGCATGAGGTCCACTGCTCCTTTGGCAATTCCCATGAGTGCGGTTAAGGGTGACTGCATTATCGCCTCCATATAAAGTCTTTGCCGACTCTATCAGCAACCATAGTGCCAAGGTGCCCTAGAGCATGGACTCACCTCATTCACGGGTATGATGAACCTGCGGGGGATAGGTAAATATTCACCGCAAGGGAGCAAATGTTGCCTGATGGCTGGAATAAAAAAGGATGTAGGGGCAGGCCTTGTACCTGCCCCGTGCAAATCTAAAAAAGGATCTTATTTCATTCCTGTCTTTGCAGCGATGAGCAGAGGGTCCCAGACCGGGGCAAAAGGCGGGGCATAGGCCATGTCAAGGCTGTAGAGATCATCCAATGTCATGCCTGCGCTCACTGCGGCAACTAGGGTATCGAGCCTCATTGCCGAACCCCCTTTCCCAACTATCTGTCCGCCTACAATAACCTTGGAGGCCTCGTGGAAATAGATCTTCACCCACATGTCCGTTGAGCCTGGGTAATAACCCGGCAGGTTTCTGGCCTTGATGGAAACCGAACTGATGCCCCCAAGCTTGTATCGCTCCATATCAAAGCGGCCGATACCGGTTTTTCCCGCCTCCAGGTCGAATACCTTGGTTATGGCCGTACCGATGATTCCGGGGAACTGCTTTTGCTCATTGCCTGCCAGTTCGGCCACCAGGTTCTCCCCGCACAACCTGCCCTGACGGTTGGCAGTGAGCCCCAGGGGGATGAATACATCGAAGTCAAGAATCCTGTGATAGGCCGTCGAGCAGTCACCGGCGGCATAAATGTCCGGGTCGCTGGTCTTCTGGAAACGGTCCGTCTTTATGGCATTACGCTCACCCACTTCAAGGCCTGCACCGGCTGCCATATCTGAGTTGGGGGCTACACCGATTGCAAGGATCACGCAATCAGCATCAACCGAATCGCCACCTTCAAGGATCACCTTTTCAATACGACCGGAGCCCCTGAATCCTACCACTTTCTTCCCTGTAATGATTTTGACCAGGTTCTTTGTCATTTCATCAGCCACAAGAATCGACATGTCCTCATCCATGATTGCCATAATACTAGGCAGGGCCTCAATCACCGAGACTTCCATGCCCAGAGCGCAGAAGGCTTCAGCCACCTCCACACCGATATACCCTCCTCCGATGATGACCCCTCGGGTGGGTTTCTCATGATCGATGAATCCCTTCAGATCCAGACCATCCTGAAAATTCTTGAGGGTGAATATTCCAGGCAACTCTATGCCGGGCAAGTCCGGCCTTATGGCCTTGGCACCACTGGCAACGATAAGTTTTTCATATTCCTGCTCAAAGGTCCTGTCTGTTTCAAGTTCGCGTACAGTTACCCTCTTTCCCGGACGATCGATTTGAATCACCTCATGCCTTACCTTCAGGTCTATACCGCGCTTGTTTATTGCCTCTTCCGGTGACAGCGCCATGAGCTGGTCGGATTTATGTATCAGCCCGGATACATAATAGGGCAAGCCTCAGGCGCTGTATGATATATAGTGTTCTTTTGTATATACTATGACCTGCAGATCCTTGCGCTCACGCTTGATCACACTCGCCGCGCTCATGCCGGCAGCCACGGCACCGACTATGACAATGGGTTTCATGGGAGTGACCCTCCTTTAAATTATCAGACGATGACCACGGGGCGGTTCGAGTTGTAGATTACATGCTGGGCCACCGAGCCCAGGAAAAATTTTTCCACCCTGGTGCGTTTCTCTGTCCCGATGATGATTTCGTCCACGTTTTTCTCTGCGGCAAAACGGATAATATCATCACCCGCTTCGTGGCCGCGGATGAGCAGGTGGGTCTCGCATGGGATGTTTTCTTTTTCAAAAACGGTCTTTACATATTCAAGTTCGCTTTCTCTCTCCTCGATCTCCTTGAGCTGCTGTTCGCCGCCCTTGGGGAGAGATGATACCACTTCGATCTTTGCATCGAAGGCCTTCCCATGGAGCTTTGCGATGGATATTGCCTCCTTTGATTCCTCTGTTCCGTCATAGTACATCAGGATCCTCATGAGCGCCTCCCTTGGTTTATTCACCTTACATTTACAGTTACCCATATTAAAATAAGACCAATGTGTATGCTGTCAATAGGCACACCTCGACCTCCTGCAGCTTCCTTTCTGATTCCTCTACGATACAGCCTATGGTAGGTTATCACGCATGCGAGGGGCAGTGAAACTCCAGGTGAGGCTTTGCACAAAAAAGGTTTGCGGACTGCGGTTCCCAATGCTCGAAGACCAGGCGTCAGATCTTAGGTGCCCCAGGTGTGGATGGCCGACACTCTTGGGCAGCGACCCCTATGAAGAGCACAAGCCTCACCGGATGGTCTCTGTACCGGGGTTGCCGAGGATGGAGGTGCTTCTGGACAACATCAGGAGCATCTATAATGTGGGCTCGATATTCAGGACCTCGGACGGGGCAGGCATCTCTCACCTGCATTTGTGCGGCATCACACCCACACCGGATAATCCGAAGCTCAAAAAAACCGCCCTGGGTGCCGATGAAACCATCGGCTGGTCCCACGACCTCAACGGGTGCGCTGCAGCCCAGGCGCTCAAGTCACAGGGCATGAGGCTGTGGGCGCTGGAGGGTGGAGACCGCTCCATGCCTATCCACAAGGCATGTTTCGATTATGATGACAAAACCGTTGTCCTTGTTGTGGGCAATGAGGTGTGCGGGGTGGACCCTGGCATCTTGGATCAGTGCGAAAAGGTCATTGCCATCCCCATGCAGGGCATAAAGACCTCTCTCAACGCGGCAGTGGCCTTTGGGATTGCGGTTTACATGCTTCGACTGTCCTTTGGGGTAATTATCAAAGAAAACTCGAACAGCATCTGACCAGGAGGTCGTTTATGGGCACAAGGCTTATAATCATTGGCGGAGTTGCAGGCGGAGCAACTGCAGCCGCCAGGGCCCGCAGGGTTGATGAGAATGCTCAGATCGTGCTTTTCGAACGGTGCGAGTTCATCTCCTTTGCCAACTGCGGACTTCCCTACTACATCGGGCATGTCATCAAGAGGCGAGATAATCTGCTCATGACCACACCCGAGGTTTTCAGAGACAGGTACCGCATCGACGTAAGGGTGATGAGCGAGGTAACTGCCATTGACCGGGAAAACAAGATCGTTCATGTCAGGCAGTACCCGGCCGGTAATACCTATACCTTGGGCTATGACAAGATCATCCTGTCTCCGGGTGCGGAACCCATAAGGCCGCGCCTCGAAGGCATTGACAGCGACAAGGTCTTCAGCCTGCGCTCCATACCGGATTCCGACCGGATCAGGGGCTTTGTGGACACGGAAAAGCCAAAGAGCGCCGTGGTGGTAGGCGGCGGGTTCATCGGCATAGAGATGGCGGAAAACTTGATAGAACGAGGTGTCGCGACAACCATCATCGAGATGCAGGGCCAGGTCATGACACCGCTCGATTATGAGATGGCATCCCTTGTCCATGCCCATCTGAAGGCCAGGGGGGTATCTCTGATCCTTGGGGACGGCGTGAAGTCCATATCCGGACAATCGGATCAGCTCCTCATCACGACCAACCAGGAAAAAAC
>CAYMDG010000012.1:15768-20935 GCA_964388905.1 uncultured Bacteriovoracaceae bacterium | reverse complement strand
CCGCCCTACTCATCTGCCAAGGACCCGGTGAATGTTGCAGGATTCGTGGCCTCAAACATTCTCAATGGGGACATGGAGGTGATCCACTGGGACGAGATGGGCTCGCTGGACATGACAAGGCATGTCCTCATTGATCTGCGCAATATTGATGAACTGGAGATATCAGGCAGGATCGAAGGCGCCATCCACATCCCCCTGCACCATCTTCGCGACAGGATAGAAAAACTTGACAGAGACAAGATATATATACCCTTCTGTGCAGCGGGGTTAAGGGGCTACATTGCGCATCGCATCCTTGCGCAAAACGGCTTCAGGTCGAAGAACCTGAGCGGCGGATTCAAAACCTACCTTGCGGCAAAGGAGAAGATCATGGAAGAGTCCTCCACGGCCAGGCTGTGGCTGAGCGAGTAAAATGCTTTTCTCTACCTGGGTTTCCGCTCTAGCCTGATAGTGACCAGGTTGTCGTTGTCCGGGCAGGACACATCCACGGTATCTCCCTGCCACCACGGCATTGCGCCGCCGAACTGGAAGCACTGCAGTGACGGGAAGATGCTGTGATAGAAGTACCCGCATAATCCGGCAGGATCATGGCAGCTGATCTCGAAGGCCTCACCCGTCTGGTGTCCCGCACTGCAGTCGCCGTTGACCGATAACACCGTGGCAGTAACCTTGTATCCGATACCAGGATCCTTTGCCATATCCTTTTACTCCTTGTCTTTTCACGAAATGAACAGGTTGTTCGTAGCAAAGTTCGGGTCACTCGTCACATTGAGCCCGAGGCGCCTCAGGCCTGCCTCATCTCCGGGTGTGGGGATATGGGTCATGTGCACTTCACAACCCTTCAGTTCCTTAATCTTTTCAAGGGCAAGCCGGGCAGCAGGATTGCCGATGGTGCTGATGCTCAAGGACACAAGGGCCTCTTCGAGGTCGAGGCTTACGGATTTTTCCTTCAGGATCTCTGTCTTGAAGTTCCGTATCGATTCTATGATATTTGTTGGAAGCAGCTCGAGTTTTACCGGGATCTCCGCGAGGTGCTTGATAGCCTTGAGGATCAAGCTTGATGCGGCATGCATCATGGGGGAGTTGCTGCCGGTAATTATGGTGCCGTCCTTGAGCTCAATGGCCGCCCCGCAATAGATCCCATCGTTGCCCTTTGCCTCATCACTGTACGCCTCTGAGGCCGTATTCCTTGAAGGGACAACAACCTTGCGGTGTTCGGGGGTCAGGCCGAAGCTCTTAATGAGGAGTTCGACCCGCTGTACGGTTTCCTTGTCCGCAAATCCCATCACATACTCGCACTGGTAGCGGAAGTAACGGCGGATCACCTCCTGACAGGAGGCCTCCTTCACTACATCATCGTCCACAATGGCAAACCCTGCGCGATTCACACCCATGTCCGTGGGCGACTTGTAGAAGGACTCCCCACCCGTGATCTTTTCCAGGATGCGCCTCAATACGGGGAAGACCTCCACATCCCGGTTGTAATTCACCGAAGTCTGTCCATAGGCTTCGAGGTGAAACGGGTCGATAAGGTTGAAATCCCTGATGTCTGCAGTGGCTGCCTCATAGGCAATATTGACCGGGTGCATGAGAGGGATGTTCCAGATGGGAAAGGTCTCGAACTTTGCATATCCTGCTTTCACACCCCGGTGATAGTCATGGTAGAGTTGCGAGAGGCTCGTGGCGAGCTTGCCGCTGCCCGGCCCGGGGCCGGTTATGATCACCAGGGGCTTTTTAGATTCTATATAGGAATTCGCTCCATAGCCCTCGTCGCTGACTATGAGGTCTATGTCGGTGGGATAACCCTTTGTAAAGCGGTGCGTGTAGACCTTGATGCCGCGCCTTTCGAGCTTGTTCTTGAACAGGGTTGCAGCGGGCTGGCCTTCGAAGCGCGTGATCACCACACCGAGCACGTCGATGCCCCAGGGCTTGAGGTCGTCGATGAGCTTCATGGCATCCGAGTCATAGGTGATGCCGAAATCGGCCCTGATTTTCTTTCGTTCTATATCGCCGGCATAGATGCACAGGATGATGTCCGCCTTGTCCTTGAGCTCATGAAGGAGCCTCATTTTCACATTGGGGTCATATCCCGGAAGGACCCGCGCTGCGTGGTAATCATACAGGAGCTTGCCCCCGAATTCCAGATAGAGCTTGTTGTTGAACCGTTCCACCCGCTGGAGAATCTCCTTTGCCTGTTCCTGAATATATCGTTCATTATCGAAGCCTATCTCGGATTTCATCCTTGTCTCCTCATATGGCATTCTTCATGCGGCAAGCTCATCAAGCATATCTCAAAACAGTTCTGGTTTATTTCTGTTAAGATTTTAATCATGGCACTATATACCAATGTTTCTTACAGAACAATGCCGGTAGTCCTTAATGTATGGTCACGATGAAATGGAAGCTTGTTGAGAATGTATCGAAAGTTTATCAGCCTCTTCCATCCTTTCTTATCATACTTATTCTGTATATATACCTTCTCAACAATGAAGACACATAATCTCAAGATGCAATAAGAACAGATCCATAAAACCAGTCAGATGGAGAAAATAGAACAGGAGGTAAAGAGAATATGGCTGCAAAACTTAGGCTTGGAGACAATGCCCCTGACTTTCAATTTGATACACCCTGGGAGGGAAGAAAAAACTTTATTGAGGCTGCAGGAGGTAAACCGGCTGTTCTGGTTTTTCTGCGCTATCTTGGGTGTCCAATCTGCCAGGTCGATATGGCTAATCTGAAGCGCGAGATAGACCTCATTGATCAAAAAGGGGCAGTGCTTTTTGTTATCCTGCAAAGTTCTCCTGCCACAGTAGCATCCGCTACAAAAAAAGAAGAGTGGCCGTTTACCATCATATGTGATCCGAAGGGTGATCTTTTTCAGCTTTATCATGTGGAAGCCGGCAGTATCCTCAAATACATGCATCCTGCAGGCCTGATAATGGCTGTAAAGGCAACGCTAAAAGGCTATAAGCACGGTAAATTTGAAGGTCATGAGACACAACTTCCGGCTGTTTTTATCGTGGCTCCCGATAAAACCATTAAATTCGCTCATTATGGAGAACATATAAGCGACATTCCCTCAACAGCTACAATGGCAGCGAATATATAATCAGAATCCTTCATACTTGTTAACGTTCATCGGATGGTTGCCCTTTCATTCGAGCCTTTTTATGAGTTGGGCCCCGGTTATCGATCCTCATCTTGTTATAATCGCTTAGCATCAGAGACTGGCTTCAATGCGAACCGTGGAGAAATAAGAGATCTTGTTATATAATTTTCGATTGGACAAAATTAAGGATGGTGAACTACTTGACAGACAGAGAGTCAACGTGCAGTCATTTTTCAGCGCAGCACTGAGACCCATGTATAGATTTCAGGGGAAACTTATTGTTCGTGAGTCTTGTCCGTACAAGCCATTCCAATCAACTCGCACATCCAAAGAAGTTGTCCCCGAACATGCTGACGATGTATATGAAAGTGTGTAATTATTACTTAGGACATTTGAAATTTGCAGTAAAATAGATTCAATATCAGTAGTAGTAAGGGCAATATTAAATTGCCCTCCGGTTTCACTCGCTAATCTTTGCATGATACTCGGCTTTCCATAATTTTGATCGCCATAATATATTGTGAATACTTTAATTCCTTGTTGCTCGGCTTTGGTAATCACTCCGTTTAGTGTTTTAACAGAACCTTCATCATATCCGTCGGATAAGACTATTACCGCACGCTTATTTGTTCCCTGTATGGCTCTATCGATGGATTGAAAAACAGCGTCATACAAGGCCGTTCCATCGATGATAGGAAATGAAGTATTTATATAATTACTCAATGCAGTTATTCCTGGAGTGTCAGCCGCGATGAAGAAAGAAGGCGCACTTAACGGATAAAATTCTATAAAACCATTGAATTTGCATATTGCTGCCGAATCTACACTGCTTAGACTCTTAATAAAAGATATAGCTGCTGCCTGTATCTCATGACTATCCTCGCCAGTGCTTCTGCTCAAATCTAAAGCCAGTACCAATGTAACTGGTGACGGATATTCAATTGCGGTTGCAGTGATGCTTTGGAGGATCTGCCCGTTCTGATACAGCTTGAAATTGTCTGCTGTTAATGAATTTAAGAGAATATTACTGCTGGGATCTGTCACAGTGACATCTACGCTAATGGATGGACAACTGGTAGAGTTGACTTTGTTGATCCATGTGTTCAGCCCGTATCCAATGCCGCTCAGACTAATGTCCACTGTCTTGGAATGCGGGTCATTGGAGGGAATGGAAAGTGTGGCATCGAATGAACCCTGGCTAGTTGGAGAGAATCGAATACTCAACGAGCCTTTTTTAAATGGCGCCAGCGTTGCATTGGAACAGGTATCAGCTACAATGCTGAACGGCTGATTGGAGACTATTTGTCCAATGATCAGATTCTTATGGCCAGTATTTACTATCTCAATGGTTTGATCTACACTGTTATTCAGAACAACACCGGCGAAGTCCAAACTTGATTCAGACAGAGAAATTTTCGGTGCTTTACTGCCTCCTCCGCCTCCTGAGCATCCATAAACAATCAAGACCGCACTAACCCCGAATATTAGAAGTTTTAGATGTTTCATATAATCCCCTATTTATTTACATTTTATAGCAATTAAAATGCCAGGAGTAAATCAATTATATTCCAGGCAGCTATCCTTAGGTTGTATTGCACCACTATTAAATTATGAGCAAGAATTTCCATCAACTGGAAAAGAATTGCAAATTATCGTCGATTGGTCAAACCGATGATCCCGTGCCAGGGATTACTCTCTGATTTGAAGTGGTAAATTGCGTATGTTTAAGCCAAGTACATCAAACAAGTGTTGTAAGTGTTGTTTTGTTTTCACTTAAAGTAAGCATTGATAACCTGTTAACTACTGTTGCTCGTCCCTTCGCTTTTTTCTAACCAATACAAAGCATCAAACAGTGTATCAAATTCCTTTGTGCTACAATCCTCTTGTCCTCTCCCATGAATTATTGCTAGATATTTGTTACATGTCATTCCTTTTGCAACACGGACACGCCCAATAATCTGGCTATCTTTGTAAACCTGGCATGATACACTGTCATATGTTGAATACCTCAATGTAATCAATCTTTACCTTCTTTCTCTAATACCCAGGATTGATTAA
>CAYMDG010000012.1:10957-15668 GCA_964388905.1 uncultured Bacteriovoracaceae bacterium | reverse complement strand
ATACCTCAATGTAATCAATCTTTACCTTCTTTCTCTAATACCCAGGATTGATTAATAAGGGTCTCCCCAAAACAAACTTATATGCTTCGTTGAGCTTAGTCTAAAAGTATTGATCATGCAGCAGGCTGCATCGTGAAGTGGATCACCTTTTTCTGATTGAATCTTATATATTTGGACCATTGGCAGACAACTTACAATTTTTGTGCCTAAAAATATGTCTTTGTAATGTCAATGTGTTATGAGATTAAATTGTTTGGGAATTGGCAATAATTGTAATCATGTGTACGAAATGTGCTTGCCATTCCATGGATTGAGCATAAAAAAAGGGAATAAGACAACGTTAGTACAGGAAGTATAGATCTCGTGCCCGGATTTGTATCTGAGTGGATAACTACCCAGGGTAAATCATCAAGAACCGTATCGTGCCGGATAAAATAGGCAACTTCCAGTTCCACGGTGATTTTTATCGCGGTGAAGGATACGAAGGCATGACAGTGATGATTATTGTCAAAGAGTAAATATTTTTTTAGTAAACCACGAAAGGACACGGAGATTAATTCAATCTCCGTGTCCTTTCGTTCGTTCAATTAATCCTTATGGTGGATTCCTAATAGATTGCTCCATAAGCGTTGAAGTCGGATGTTCCCTTAACCTTCAGGTGTGATCTTAGATTATCCAGTAATGGACGGGTGATACCCTTGACGTTCCTCAGCTCGTCGACTGCAGTCAAGGGCCCATGTGAATTCCTGAAGTTAATGATGTTCTGGGCAGTCTGCATGTCAACGAAAGGCAGCATGCTCAACTCTTGGGCAGTCGCTGTGTTGATATTTAATGCACCGCTGCTGATATCGCTGATACCGTCATCGCTCGCATAAACACTGAACCCCAGGCCTACGAGGAAAACCGTCATTGCCAATATGAGTTTCAATGCTTTCATGACCTTATCTCCTTTCATAACGATCCTTTTATTGAATCACTATTGTTGATGCTGTCTGCAGATAATGGATTCCTTGGAGGTCAGACACATAGGCTATTTGAAAATCATCCTTTGCTGTTTATTATGAATGAGTGAAGCCATATTAAGGAGGTTTTTCATGGTGATTATGAAAAGGGTATTCACAACATACATGGTCAGCCTGTTCCTGGGAGCTTCTTTATTATCCTGCCTCATCTGCAGTGCATACGCCTTTGAGCTCAAGAGCACCGCGTTCACGGCAGGCAGTACAATCCCTTCCATCTACACCTGCCAGGGCAAGGATATCTCCCCGCCCCTTGCCTGGTCAGGTACGCCCAATGGCACAAAGAGCTTTGCCCTTATCTGCGACGACCCGGATGCTCCCATAGGTACGTGGGTACACTGGGTCTACTACAACATCCCGCCCTCACTGACATCGCTCCCTGAGGCCTTCACAAAACAGGAGAAGCCTTCCCCAGGCGGTATACACGGCAAGAGCAGCTTCGGTGACTTCGGCTATGGCGGCCCATGCCCGCCCTGGGGCACACACCGGTACTTCTTCAGGCTCTATGCCTTGAACATCATGCTGAACCTCGAACCCGGCGTGAAGAAGAAAGGGGTCCTCAAGGCAATGGAAGGACACATCCTGGGAACAGCGGAACTCATGGGTACATACAAGAAGAAGTAGCATTCAACGAAGTGTCCTTTAGGGAAATACGGTAAGCGTGTGGAAGTGTCCTGCATGGAAAGGTTATGAGCCAGGCATCCTATACCCTGCTCCACGAAAAGGGGCTCTTGAAAGGGCGCGTTGTTCAAGCCCTTTCCATGCTTGAAGACTGCAGGTTATGCCCACGTGCCTGCGGGGTGAACCGGCTCCAGGGAGAATCGGGTTTCTGCAGAACCGGCAGGTATGCCAAGGTGGCGAGCTTCGGGGCGCATTTCGGTGAAGAGGAACCCCTGGTGGGCACGCATGGGTCCGGCACCATATTCTTCAGCTCATGCAACCTGCTCTGCACCTTCTGCCAGAACTACGACATCAGCCACCTGAGAGACGGGATGGAGGTGGGCGCGAAAGAGCTCGCAGGCATGATGCTCCACCTGGCGGACAAAGGTTGCCACAACCTCAACTTCGTGACTCCGTCTTTCGTAGTACCCCAGATACTGGAAGCCCTCGAGCTTGCCGTGGCAGCCGGGCTTGACCTGCCCCTTGTCTACAATACCGGAGGTTACGACAGCATAGAGACTATCAGCATGCTTGAAGGCATCTTCGACGTCTACATGCCCGATTTCAAATTCTGGGAAGAAGAACCCGCGAAAACATTCTGCAGTGCGCCGGATTATCGGGAGGTTGCATGTGCCGCATGCAAAGAAATGCATGCCCAGGTAGGTGACCTGGTGATTGATCCCGAAGGCATTGCACAAAAAGGTCTGCTCGTGCGCCATCTGGTCATGCCTGGCGGTCTGTCAGGCACGCGGGAGATAATGCGATTTCTCGCACAGGAGATCTCGAAGAACACCTACGTGAATGTCATGGACCAGTACCGCCCCTGCTACAAGGCAAAGGACGATTCCCGGATAAACCGGAGAATCACCCATGCCGAGTACGCTCAGGCCCTCGAGGCTGCCCGGGTGGCCGGCTTACACCGGTTCGACTCACGGGTGAGGTTTTTCTTCCAAGTCCCCTGAACTAAGGGGCCCTTGATCATCACGGTGCGCCTCCCTATTGAAGGAAAACCAGGGGCTTTTGTGATATGCACATACCTTGGTTCAGGAGGGCTTTACCATGCGCAACCGGCTCGGGAATGAGACAAGTCCCTATCTACTCCAGCATGCCCACAACCCGGTGGAATGGTTCCCCTGGGGCGAGGAGGCCTTTCTAAAGGCTAAGGCGCAAGACAAGCCCATATTCCTCTCCATCGGCTACTCGTCGTGCCACTGGTGCCATGTCATGGCACACGAGTGCTTCGAGGATGATGAAGTGGCATCCCTCATGAACGACACCTTTGTGAACGTGAAGGTTGACCGTGAGGAGCTGCCGCATATCGATGCCATCTACATGCAGGCATGCCAGGTCCTGACGGGTAGCGGCGGCTGGCCGCTGACCATCGTCATGACGCCCGATAAAGAACCTTTCTTTGCAGCCACCTACCTGCCAAAACACTCCAGATCCGGGCTCATGGGGATGATGGACCTGGTGAGGACACTCGGAACCATCTGGCGGGACAAGAGGGACCGGGTCATCACCGAGGCTGCCGAGATAACTCAGATGATCAGACGTTCAGGCATTGTACGGACCGGTCCCGATATGAACCCGAAGCTCCATGATCAGGCCTATGAAGAGCTAGAGAGGCGTTTTGACCCGGAAAATGGCGGTTTCGGTGCTGCACCGAAATTCCCCATGCCCCAGACCATCATGTTCCTCCTGCGGTATCATTACCGCACCAAGAATGAGAAAGCCTTGGACATGGCAGTGAAGACGCTTCATGCCATGCATGAAGGTGGCATGTATGACCATGTGGGGTACGGGTTTCACCGGTATGCAACCGATGATAGGTGGCTTGTGCCCCATTTCGAAAAGATGCTCTATGACCAGGCCCTGCTTACCATGGCCTATACCGAGGCCTTTCAGGTGACCGGGAGCGCAGACTTCCGCCGGATTACCGGTGAGATCATCAGCTATGTGTTCCGGGACCTGCGCACCCCTGAGGGCCTGTTTACCGCCTCGCAGGACGCGGACAGCGAGGGCGAGGAGGGGAAATACTACCTCTGGAAAACCTCAGAGTTAAGGGCACTCCTGGGCGACGCCGAGTATGCCCTTGCAGCGCAAGCCTTCGGTTTGCGCGAAAACGGCAACTTCCCTTGTGATCAACCAGAAGGTCTCAACATAATCATTCAGGGGCAGGACCTTGCGGCCCTTTCAGCGATGCACAGTACGGACAGCGAGATCATGGCCAGGAGTCTTCAATCCATCCTGAGCACCCTCAGGGAGGCGCGCTCACACAGAATCCCACCGCTGAAGGACACCAAGGCACTCACCGACTGGAACGGGCTCATGATAGCGGCCCTTGCAAAGGCCGGTGCCGCCTTTTCAACACCAGAGTATATCAAGGCGGCTCAAAAGGCCGCTGACTTCATCCTGGAGAAGATGATGGTGGAAGGAAGACTCAGTCATGTCTTTGTGAACGGAAAGGCCGATCGCAAGGCAGGACTCGACGACTATGCCTTCCTTATCTGGGGGCTTATAGAGCTCTATGAGGCAGCCTTTGAGGAGAAATACCTGGCGTCGGCCATGAACCTTGCCGGAGTCATGATTGAGCACTTCTGGGATATTACTGAGGGCGGATTCTTTACTGCTGCAGACGATACCGATGTGCCCATTGCGCGGACAAAGACCGGTTATGACAATGCGATACCTTCGGGCAATTCGGTGGCCATGCTTGACCTATTAAGGCTTGGAGGACTCACCGGGGATCACTCATATAAAGATCGCTCCAACATGATAGCAAAGACCTTTTCCCTCCAGGCAAACCATATCCCGACTGCCTTCACCTTCATGCTCTGTGGGCTTGGTTTTATGGAAGGTCCGGTCCAGGAGGTTGTCATTGCAGGCGAACCGTCCAAGGATGACACGAGGTGTATGATCGATGCGCTGCATAAACGTTTCCTGCCCCATGCATCCATAATGCTTTCCTCAAGTGGGGAAGACAGGGACAAACACTCTCCGGTGCAGGGCAAGCGACCCCTTAAAGGCAGTGC
>CAYMDG010000012.1:7954-10857 GCA_964388905.1 uncultured Bacteriovoracaceae bacterium | reverse complement strand
AAGACAGGGACAAACACTCTCCGGTGCAGGGCAAGCGACCCCTTAAAGGCAGTGCAACAGCCTATGTATGCACAGGATCGTCCTGCCTGGAGCCGACCACAGAGATCGGAAAAATGCTCGAATCTCTTATGAAAAATGGGTAGAGTGTGTCTATGCACATCTTCCTGACCACCTTCACCGCAGTTGCCATGCTTCTGACTGTCGGCATCTTGGGGTACTGGATGCTGAGCAGAAAGGTGATCGCCGGTGCGGTCCTCGGATCGCTGTCCGCGCTCGCCATTGACATTGCGCTCCCCTGCCTTACCTTTGCGGGCATCCTCACAAACTTCCATCCTGAGAAGAACACCACCTGGTGGACCCTGCCCCTTTGGTGGCTGGGCTCCACAGCACTGTTCATCGTGCTTACCTTCATCTGCTCCATAGTCGCCAGAGCCGAATACCTCCGGGAGTTCCGGGTTAGCTTGCTCTTCCAGAACGGGATCTTCTTCCCGCTGGCTATTATAGCCGAGATGTATGGATCAAACTCGGTTCTCCTGGTGGAGCTCTTCTTCTTCACGCTGCTCTACCCGGCATTCTTCTTCAACGCGGCGCCCCTGTTCTTCAGCAAGGGCTTCAAGGTGGACCCTGCCAAGGTCTTCAATCCGGTTCTCCTGGCCACAATCGGGGCCATAGCAGTCCGCTTTGCAGGGCTTGATGCCTTCATACCCAAGTTCTTTATTGATGGCGTCAGGATGGTGGGCGCCATGTCCGTTCCGCTACTCATGCTTGTTCTGGGCGGCAACATCTATCTTGACATGAAGGGAAGCGAGAGGCCGGCATACCATGAAAACCTGAAATTCGTGATCATGAAAAATCTCATGTTCCCCCTGGTAACCCTTGGGGTGCTCATGGTCGTGAAACCACCATACCCTATTGCTTTCCTCATCATGATGCAGGCCTCGGTCCCGCCCGTAACCGCCATACCCGTGATTACCGAGCGCGAGGGCGGCAACAGGAATATTGTGAATCAGTTCATGGTGGCTAGCTTTCTGTTCTCGCTCTTAAGCCTGCCTGCCATGCTCATGCTCTTTTCCCGGTTCTTTGCCCCATGAGGCATTTAGTGCCTCCAAAAAAGATCAACTCGTCCGCAGCGACTCCACGATGTTCATGCGGGACGCCCTGTATGCAGGCAGGACACCGCCTAAAAGACCCATGATGAGAGAGAAGGCCAGTGACTCGATGATAATGGCCGGCGTGATGGCGAACCTGAATGCGAGTTCGGAAAAGGTCTGGAAATTTACCGTGGATATGGTGATGAGTTGCATGAACGATGCGAGAAAAAGCCCCATGCCTCCACCCACAAGGCCCAGGAAAAGAGACTCCAGGAGAAAGCTCGCCAGGATTGACCGCCGCTGGAAGCCCAGGGCCCGCAGAGTCCCGATCTCGGCGGTACGGTTGGCAACGGCCGCATGCATGGTGATCATGGCGCCGATAATTGCACCCAGCGAGAAGAGAACGGTAATCGAAATACCCAGGATCTTCAGAAACTTAGCCATCATCTCGGATTGATCGAGGTAGAATGTTGTCTCGCGCTTTGCCTGCAGGCTGAGCCGAGGGTCGTCCTCAATATGCTTCTTTACTACATCGAACCTGGCGGTATCCGTCAGCTTGAAGATAAGCGATGAATAGACCGGCCTCCTGAAGGACTGCATGACCTGCTCCGCATCAGCCCAGATCTCTGAGCTGAACGCTGTGTTGCCTGCATCCATGATGCCCACGATCCTCCATTCCTTCAGGCCGCCTCCCAGGCTGCTGCCCACCTCAAGCCCGCGGAACCTTTTGGCAAGGCTTGAGCCTGCGACCATCTCCGTAACACCGAAACGCGGCATGCGCCCCTGGACGAGCCTGATCTGGGGCCTGAGCCTGAGCGAGTTTTCTCCAGTCCCGCGGATGGTGACATTCGATGTCCCGCCCTGCTTTTTCGTGAGTGTTATGAGGATGACCACCTCCTTTGCCGCGAGCGCCCCACCCTTTTCGTCTGTGGCGATTTGCGGCAGCGTCTCCACCACAAGGGCCTTTTCCCGTTCAATGCCGCTGTCCACCTCGCTGGTGGAACCCTTGCGCAACACTACTACATTGTCGTATGAGCCGGTTGCCACCAGTGTCTTCTGCAGGCCTTCGGCCAGCATGAGTATGGCGGCAAATACAAAGACCACCAGCGCCATGCCCGAGGCGGTCAGGAAGGTAGTGAGTCTCCTGGTCCAAAGGTTGCGGAAGCTGTACGAGATAGGCACTGCCATCTAACCTATCCTCCTCAGGCCTTCTGCGATGCGGATGTAGGCAGCCTGCCGGATGGGGATAACAGCCGCTATCACCCCCACAATAAAAGCTGCACCGAAGTCGAGCATGACCGTGGAGGGCTCCACGAAAAAAACAGGGAAATAGGCAGCCAGGGCCGTGGTGAAGAAGTTAGCGACAGGATATGTCAGGGCAATACCCAACAGGCAGCCGGCAAAGGTTATCACCAGGGCCTCCCCCATAATCAAGGTCCCGATCTGGAGGCCCGAATACCCCAATGTCTTGAGCACGGCATACTCACCGATCCGCTCCCTGGTGGTCATGGCCATGGTGTTTGCCACCACTGCCATAATGATTACAATCACCAGGATCGATACGATCTTGATGACCTTCACAATGGCCTCGCTCATGGAGACGAATCCCAGCACAAAGGCCCTTTCCGTCTCAGTAAGCGTCTCGGCACTGGAATTCTTGAACATGGCATCGATTTCGACTGCAACATCTGCAGAGATATGCGGATCAGTCACACCAATCATGTAAAATCCTACCTGATCGGCCATGGCAGGGTAAATCTTCTTCAGTGTCTCATTAAGGTAGTCCCAGTGGAAGATGAACTGGGTCTCATC
>CAYMDG010000012.1:0-7854 GCA_964388905.1 uncultured Bacteriovoracaceae bacterium | reverse complement strand
CCGCCGAACCAGTTGCCGTAGGATACCGCCTTCACACCGCTCACATGGCGGATCTTGTCATAGTATGCAAGGGGAAGCTGGAAGATGAGCGAGACGGAATTCCTGGTTACAAGCCTGGTTGCCGAGGTTGCATTTATACCTGCATCCATGGTGGAGAGCACGGTGCGTAGCAGCCCGAATGCAAGAATGGCTATGCCTATGGCGACAATAGTGAGCCCTGTCCTAACCTTGCGCCTGAAGGCGTTCTTCATGATCATCTTGAGGAGAATCATGAATTGAACAAACCCTTTTCCAGATGCCTCATGACATGTGCCCGCTCTGCCGCATGCGGATCATGGGTCACCATGATAACGGTCTTGCCCATCTCGGTGTTCAGCCGATCCATCAGGTTGAGCACGTCCTCAGCAGACTTCCTGTCCAGGTCTCCAGTAGGCTCGTCGGCCACCAGGATGGCCGGGTCGATGACAATGGCCCTGGCAATGGCCACGCGCTGCTGTTCACCCCCTGAAAGCTGATTGGGATAGTGGTCCATGCGCTCCGTCAGGCTTACCATTGACAGCGCCATCTCCACATGATCGCGCCTTTGGGCCCTGGAAAGGGCCGTAAGGTGAAGCGGCAGATCAACGTTCTCGTATGCAGTGAGCACAGGGATGAGGTTGTAGAACTGGAAGATAAATCCCACATTGCCGGCGCGCCACTTTGCAAGCTCGGTCTCGGAAAAGGCAGTGATCTCTTCGCCGCCCACGATGATGGAGCCGCTGTCTACCCGGTCGATGCCTGCAATGAGGTTCAACAGGGTACTCTTGCCCGATCCGGACGGACCCATGATGGCCAGGAATTCACCTTGCGCAATAGTAAAGGTTATGTCTTCAAGCACCGGGACCAGATGACTCCCGCGGTGGTATGCTTTACAGACATTATGGATCTCTACAATAGGTTCATTCGTATTCATGCTCATTGCTGGATGATTGCGATCTTTGAATTGTCGTTCAGTCCCTTGGGTGGGTTTATCACCACGGTATCCCCAGGCTTGAGCCCATCTTCCAACTCCACCATGTCGCCGATCACCATGCCGGTTCGCACCTCTTTCTTATGCGCGCGGTCATCCTTCACAACAAAGACGTACCTCTTCGCGCCAGTGGTCTTAAGGGCGGATACGTTCACCATGGTTCGGGGCCCCTGCTCTCCGGGTTTCAATCCCTTCGAGAGGAACCCTACCTTGGCGCTCATCTCCGGGAGGATGCGCGGGTCATGGCTTGTAAAGCGGACCTTGACCAAAACAGTGGCCTTGGATTTGTCCACGGTAGGAACAATGGTATCCACCACACCCTCGAACCGAACATCAGGAAGGGCATCCAGCATTATGTCACAAGGAAGGCCTACCCTTACCAGACCTATGCTGGACTCGGACACATCCACCTCAACCTGCAGCGAGCTGAGGTCCGCTATTGAAACGACAGCTGCCTTGGCGTTGGCCGCAGAGCCGAAGGGGGTGATGATGTCTCCCACATCGGCATTCTTAGTCAACACTACGGCGTTAAAGGGTGAACGGATTTCATAGTACGACAATGTCACCTGGGCGATCTTGAGCGCTGCTGCCCTCGATTGCACATCGGAGCGGGCCGCATCCAGTGAGGCCTTGGCGCCGAGGTAGCGGGACTGTGCTGCATCGTATTCGGATCTGGAAACCGCACCTGAGCTCACAAGCTTTTTCTTGCGTTCATAGTCCAGCACGGTATTTCCCATCTCCGCCCTGATCTGCTCGACTCTGGCCTGGGCGGCATTGAGGTTGGCCGTTGCCTGGTCTACCTGAGCTAAGGCATCCGCACTCTCGAGGCGCGCAATCACCTGGCCCTCGCTGACCAGACTGCCTTCCTGAACCATGATAGAGGTGAGCTGTCCCGTTACCTTTGCAGCAACATCGGCCTTGCGCTGTGCCACCACATAACCGCTCGCCTTGAGCTTTGCCAGCAGCTGGGCTGGATAAACACTCGATACGCTTCCAACCTTAACCTCCTGGCCTTTTGACAGGAACAGCCATGCGAGGGAAATGACAACAGCTGCCGCTATCATGGCGTAAAGAACGAGATACATCGGCCTGGTTGATCTCCGTGCACGTTTATCCTTGGCGGATCTGGCTATGGCGAGTTTGTCAAGATTATCACCTTGCATGGTATATCCTCGCTAACATGGTCTTTATGATTCCATTCATCAATACCATAATATTCTCCATCATCAAAAGGTGATTGATCATATTTTCATGAAAGACATCAGACTCGCTAGGGGGTTAAACTCAGATCTTGCATTTAAGAAGCATTAAAAAATTGGTCCGTTCAATGACAAAATTGAAGATAAAAGTGTCTGTTGCCGCTTCTTTTTTTTTACGATTCACCTCCCGTCCCGCTCCACTTTTTTCCATTCATCACTCACTCACAAATTCATGATGAAAATTATTTTCAAATCTTTGCATTTATCGCTTGCAATTTCTATAAGAACGTCTAAAAGAAAAAAAGAAGCACCTCCTCATAGAGGGTGAGAAACAGACCGTTTGAAGGACAGGTGGTTTTGGGAGTTATGAGAGTGAATGGGCATTCATTTCAGATCCTGGCGGCACGGTGGATAGATGCCGCGCCGCATTGACGATCATTAAGATGATAGTCGCTCGCGGGTATACAAACCTCCCCCCCCGGTGTAATCCAATTTTTTCAGCAATTATTATTCATCATCGAAAAATATCATGCCGATATTTCACCAAAGGAGGAGTCACAAAATGAAGAACAACGGTCCTGCAGTGTCTGTTCCCCATGATGATCCAGACCCCTTAGGTACGGAACCCCCCGAGGAGCCCCCATCGATATCACGCTCACTCGTCCAAGACTTGTTGTTCAAAACCGAGCCTGCACAGAAATTATCCCTTGTAGGCCGCATACCTGTCAGCCAGCATTCACGGTATTTTCTTCACCGGTTCTTCCCAAAGGTTACTGAGGCCGACTGGTCAAACTGGCACTGGCAGATCCGCAACAGCATTACCAGCCTTGAACAGATAAAGAGAATTGTCAACCTCACACACGGTGAATACAGCGCTATCATGAGGCACACGTCAGGCCTGCCCTTAAGGATAACCCCCTATTATGCCAGCCTGATAAATGCCTGGGAACCATCACAGGCCATCAGACGCGCCGTGGTCCCTGTCGGTGATGAGTATCTATCATCGCCCGGTGAGGCGTTGGACCCGCTTGGCGAGGAAAACCAAAGCCCCGTGCAGGGACTGGTCCATCGCTACCCTGACCGGGCACTGTTCCTTACCACGGGCTTCTGTTCAACATACTGCAGGTACTGCACGCGTTCACGCATGGTTGGCAACCATGGCAAGTTCAAGGGCAGCATCGCCCAGTGGCAGGAGGCCATTGCCTATATCGAGAGGACACCCCAGATCCGCGACGTCCTCCTTTCGGGCGGAGATCCGCTGACCCTGACAGACAGCCACCTGGACTATCTCCTTTCCAGCATCTCCCGCATACCCCACGTGGAGGTCATCCGGATCGGCACCAAGGTCCCCGTGGTGTTGCCGCAGAGATTAACGGCCCGGCTGCTGAGGATCCTGAAAAAGTACCAGCCCCTGTGGCTGAGCATCCACTTCACCCATCAAGATGAGCTGACACCCGAGACAAGCGCGGCATGCAATCTCCTGGCAGATGCCGGCATACCGCTCGGCAGCCAGACCGTCCTGCTCAAAGGCATCAACGACGATATACCGACCTTAAGGGCGCTTTTCCATGGCCTTATGAAAATCCGTGTACGGCCATACTACCTCTACCAGTGTGACCCTATCCTAGGTTCTTCGCATTTCAGGACCACTGTGGATAAGGGCCTCGAGATGATCGAGGGTCTGCGGGGGCATACTTCAGGCTATGCAGTGCCGCACTATGTAATCGATGCACCAGGTGGCGGCGGTAAGATCCCGCTCCTTCCCGATTACTATCAGGGCCATTATAAAGATGAGGTCATCCTGAGAAACTATGAAGGCAGGACGTTCAGATACCCGGACAAACATACCGAGTGTCCTGTGGCACCCTAGATATGAACATCGGCATCACCTACGACCTGAGAGATGACTACCTGAAAGAGGGATACAGTTACGAGGAGACCGCCGAGTTCGACCGAATCGACACGATAGACGGGATCGATGAGGCACTTCAGGCACTGGGTCACACCACGGACCGTATCGGCAACGTCAAACAGCTCGTCAAAAGACTCGCATCAGGCCATAGGTGGGATCTGGTGTTCAACATTGCCGAGGGCATGCACGGCGTAGGACGGGAGGCTCTTGTGCCTGCGCTTCTGGATTCATACCGTATCCCCTATACATTCTCTGATCCATTCGTGCTCACGCTCACCTTGCATAAGGGTCTGACCAAGACCGTCATACGTGCCGCAGGTATTCGCACTGCGGATTTCGTAGTGGTCGAAAAACCCGATGAAGTCGATTCAATAAGCCTTCCCTTTCCGCTGTTTGTCAAACCCGTAGCAGAAGGTACGGGAAAAGGCATTAATGATTCATCAAAGGTTGACACAACCGAACAACTCTCTGTACTATGTACGCATCTGTTGGAAGAGTTCAACCAGCCGGTGCTGGTGGAAACTTACCTGCCCGGCCGTGAATTCACCGCAGGCATCGTAGGAACTGCTCAGGGGGCGCACGTTATAGGCGTTATGGAGGTCCTGTTCAGGAAACACCATGAAGGTGAGAGGATTTACTCTTTTAGCAACAAGTCGAATTACGAAGAAATCATCGACTATCATATCCCCGAGCAGGAGACTGTCCGGGCATGTGCCGATATTGCACTTAAATCGTGGAAAGCCCTTGGGTGCAGGGATGGCGGGAGGGTTGACATCAGGATGGACAGACTAGGCCAATTAAACTTCATTGAGGTAAATCCTTTAGCAGGCCTCAACCCGGTCCATTCGGACCTGCCCATTATATGCAGGCTTCTCAACATCTCATACCAGGATCTCATCGAGGGTATCCTGGCAAGCACAATAAAAAGGCTCTCCTAAAAGGGCGTTTATGAGCGAAACTATTCTTATACTCCATCAGCCTGTCCCTAAAAAAGCAGGGCCTGATGACTGGGATGTGCTGGATCAGGTAGAGGCCGTGGACGTTGAACTGAAAAAGATGGGCTATGAAACTCAAATCATACCTTTTGAGCTCGGGAAAAGAGGTTTCTTATCCGGGCTGAAAAACCTTAAGCCCCTTTGCGTATTCAACCTGGTGGAGTGCATCAACGGCGATGGACAACTCATTCACCTGGCCTGCTCCTACCTTGACCATCTCAAGATTCCCTATACCGGCGCCGGGGCCGAGGCTATGTTCATCACATCAAACAAGGTGCTGGCCAAAAGATGGATGCAGCTTATGGAAATACCTACCCCGGAGTGGGTCGTGCCGGGCAAACAGATCGAATGTGAGCCTCCCTTCCCTTGCCGGTATATTATTAAGGCCCAGTGGGAGGAAGCATCCATAGGACTCGATAGTGAGTCGGTGGTGGATGTGCGTGACATGGACGAACTCATGGACCTTCTCCATCAGAAGGCCCTAAAAATCGGGAAACCTTGTTTTGCAGAACGTTATATAGACGGCCGGGAATTCAACCTTGCACTGCTTGCAGGCAAAGACGGCCCACAAGTTCTTCTGCCGGCCGAGATAACCTTTGACTATGCGGATCATATGCCCAGGATCGTGGACTACAAGGCCAAGTGGATAGAGGGCTCACCTGAATATGAAGGTACGACGCGCGTTCTCGACTTTCCACCCGAAGATGCACCACTGCTCTCAGAGCTCAGGTGCCTTGCGAAGAAGTGTTGGGAAGGCTTTGATCTGAAGGGTTATGCCAGGGTAGATGTCAGGGTGGACTCCGATAACAAGCCCTGGGTCCTTGAGATAAACGCCAACCCATGCATCTCGCCCAACGGAGGCTTCATGGCGGCTTCTGAAAAGTCCGGTATCCTCTACCACGACATGATAGCCTGCATTGTCCAGGACGCCTTGCGTCAGTAATCTAAGGGCATCCGCGCCAAGAAAGCACGCCGGTACATGAAATACACCTTTCGAGATCATGTGATTCCTGCGGACATGAAAACCGTAAAAGGGTTAGTGGAATCCACAGGGTTCTTCACTGCCGAAGAAATCGAGGTTGCAGTTGAGCTCGTGGATGCAGGCCTGTCAGGAGGGTCAATCAGCGACTACCTCTTTCTCTTCTGTGAAGATGAGACCGGCAAGGTCCTTGGTTATACCTGTTATGGCCGCATTCCTTGCACGGTTGGCAGTTTCGACCTCTATTGGATAGCTGTACACAAAGACTACCAGGGCTTAAGCATCGGCAAGAAACTGCTGGTAAAGACCGAAAAGAAAATAAAGACCATGGGCGGCATGGGTGTCTACATCGAGACCTCTTCCCGAGACCTCTACAAGCCGACACAAGGGTTCTACCTCAATGCCGGCTACCACCAAGAGGCCACGCTCAAAGATTATTACTCACCGGGCGACAGCAAGATCATCTATGTAAAGCACCTGTAATGAATTATTTCTTGTCTGCTGTCTCGCTCCCCTCGTCTTTCTTGAGCCATTCGATACGGTTCAGTGCATTGATATAGGCCTTTGCCGAGGCCACCAGCACATCAGGGTGTGCACCGTGTCCGGCAACAGAGCGATTGATATATTTCAGCAGCACCGTGGCTTCGCCCTGGGCATCCGTGCCGCCGGTAACGGCGTTGACGGTATATTTCATCAGGTCATAGCTGGTGCCGGTGATCTTCCGGATGGCGGCGAAGGTTGCATCAACAGGTCCGACGCCAAATCCTGCATCCTGAACGATCTCCCCGACAATCTCCATCTGCATGGTCGCAGTAGGGATGGCAACATTACCACTGACTACATTGAGATAAACAAGCTTGTACTTTTCTTCAATCCTCAATACCTCTTCGTAGAGGACGGTCTCGAGATCTTCATCAAATATCTCCTTCTTTACATCTGCCAGTTCCTTGAAGCGGACAAAGACCCTGTTCAGTTCATCATCGCTCAGGTCATACCCAAGCTGCTTGAGGTGCTTGATAATGGCATGACGTCCGGAATGCTTACCTAATACCATATGGCTGTCAGGTATTCCCACTGACTGCGGGGTCATGATCTCATAGGTGAGCTTGTCTTTTATCAGGCCGTCCTGGTGAATGCCGGATTCGTGGGCAAATGCATTGGCACCCACAATGGCCTTGTTCGGCTGGACACGTACACCGGTAATCTGGGTGAGCAGCCTGGAGGTCTGGTAGATGTTTTCCGTCTTTATCCCAGTATGGAGCCCGAACAGGTCTTTGCGCGTCGTAATGGCCATGACAAGTTCTTCCATGGCGGCATTACCCGCACGTTCACCGATGCCGTTTATGGTGCATTCAACCTGCCTTGCACCGTTTCGAATTGCTGAAAGTGAATTGGCAACCCCCAGGCCGAGGTCGTTGTGGCAGTGCACGGAGATGATAGCTTGAGAGATGTTCTTCACCTTTTCAAACAGAAGGGCAATCAATGCACCGAATTCCTCCGGCATAGCATAACCGACCGTGTCCGGGATGTTTACCGTAGTTGCCCCACAGGCAATGACCGCCTCCACCATTTCACACAGATAGCCTTTGTCGCTTCGTGTGGCATCCATGGGAGAAAACTCGACATTCTTCGTATACCCGCAGGCATGTTTAACCGCTTCGCATGCCTCTTTCAAGACCTCATCCCTTGTCTTGCGGAGTTGATGCTTGAGGTGGATATCAGATGAAGAAATGAATGTATGGATACGCGGACGGGCGGCA
>CAYMDG010000011.1:25089-27403 GCA_964388905.1 uncultured Bacteriovoracaceae bacterium | reverse complement strand
CATGAGTTGCAGGTGCATCAGATAGAGCTGGAGATGCAGAACGAGGAACTCCTACAGGCACGTGCCGAGATCGAGGCGAGTCTGGAAAAGTACTCCGATCTTTATGACTTTGCCCCTGCGGGCTATTATACCCTTACTGACGAGGGTATCATCAGGGAAGTCAACCTCACGGGCGCGGCCCTTCTGGGGGAGAACCGTGCGAGTTTGATCAACCGGCAGTTCGATCTTTTCGTTTCTGACAAAACTGACTTCTTCTTGTTTCTCCGTAAAGTATACGAGAGCAACACGAATGAAACCTGCGAGGTCATGCTATCCCGCAAGAAAGACAATCCAAGGTATATCCATATCGAGGGGTCGGTCATGGATACCGGTAAAAGCTTGGGCCGGTATTGCCGGATGTCTGCTCTGGACATAACGGATCGAAAGCGTGCGGAGGATTCGCTGCGGGTCTCTCTGGCTGAAAAAGAGGTCCTCCTGAGGGAGGTACACCACCGGGTCAAGAACAACTTTGCATCCATCATCGCATTGCTTAGGCTTCACCGTCAAGAGATAGGCGATACTCCAACCAAAACTATTCTGACCGAATTGAGTGGCAAAATTGAGTCAATGGCGCTCATCCATGAGAAGATTTACCAGTCTGAGAATCTTTCCCGTATTGACTTTCAGAATTATCTTGAGACATTGATCACCCATCTTCGATTGTCCTGTAGCGGTCCAGGCACTCTCCGCTACACCGTGGCAGCACAGGGTGTTGAGCTGGACCTTGATACTGCCATCGCCTGTGGTCTGATTGTAAACGAGTTGGTTGCCAATGTCCTCAAATATGCCTTCCCAGGAAACAATCCTCGCCCCGGTTCAGACTCCTGCGAGCTTTCTGTTTCACTGGAACGGGACGGGTCCGTCTATACCCTTATCGTGGCTGACAACGGTATCGGACTACCCACAAACTTGGACCTGGCAAAGACAAAGACAATAGGGCTGATGCTCGTAAGAATGCTCGGCGAGAACCAGCTTGGGGGCACGTTCAACATTGACCGCACAGGCGGGACACGCTTTGCCCTCACATTCAGCCCCAGGCGAACTAGGTAAGTTATGGCAGAGGCCGTTTAAAAAGCTGTAAGGTGGACGCAGTCTCATATGCTGCTTGTATAGGAGCAACCCTGCAGCTGAAAGACGCCCATTTGCTTGTATTGTCTGCTTGCCTTGTCGTTGAGGATTCAGTTCACTTCAAAACTATTGCACACGCAAGGAGCTTCTCCGCCTCCGCGAGCGTTGATCTGAGGTACTTGCTCGCGTCAGTATGTCCCATTGCCTTCATGTCCATGACCTGGGTGATGCCCAGCAGCAGCCCCCATATGATGTCTGAAAGGGCATAGGGACTGATCTTCTTTATCAGGCCCAGGGCAATTCCCTTTTCCAGGATACCCCTGGCAAGCTCGAAGTCATATTTGCCTCTTTTGCTGATTTCGACCCTGGTGTCCTGGCTCAGGGCATTGATGAGGTCGGCGTGCTGAAAAAAGGTGTTCGCTACCCGAAGTGAATCGGGGGCGGTTTCATAGCTCTTGAGAAAGGCCTTGAAGATATCCTTTACAATGGATTTGCCGGTTGTATAGCGCCTTGCATCGAGCTTTTTCACGATCTTCTCAAAATGGGAGCCGAATTCTTCCAGGAAAGGGAGCATGAGGGCCGAGTAGAGTTCGTCTTTTGTCCTGAAGTACTGGTAGATGGTGGGTTTGCTGATCTCGGCCTCAAAGGCTATTTCGTCCATGGTAGTTCTCTGGTAGCCTTTGGAGAAGAAGACCTTTTTGGCTGCGAAAAGAATACTCTGGATGCGCTGGTCCTTTTCTCTCTTTTTCCTGTCCTTTATGACCTCTCGATGTTTATGCATCAGTTCCCTCTTTCTCAATCATCGTGGTGCAGTTTTATAATGAACCGAAGGTAATATTGCTACTATGAGTAAAATATAACACATCAGGGAAACGGATTGTCAAGGAAAATAGAGGATATCCGTCTGATATGGCTTAATGGCAGGCAAGATTAAATGCATTGACCTTGACAACTATATTAACCGATGGTTAATATACTACTCATAGTAGCAAAAAAACTTCAAGTAATACTGCATATGAAAAGCATGCAGACGTTCAGCTGGCGGTTTTTGATTGATTGCACGGTTTCCTTGGAAGGCATCTTATGAAAGCCCGTGCTTCAAGAGGTTTCTCAAACAGGTGTCACCGCATGCATTCATGAGATGTCCCTGCTGACCCAAAGGGGGTTTTCAATGGATTTTTATCTTACGGACGAGCAGAAGATGTTC
>CAYMDG010000011.1:21306-24989 GCA_964388905.1 uncultured Bacteriovoracaceae bacterium | reverse complement strand
GGCAATGAAAAAGCACGACAGATATGTGATCAACGGCTCCAAGACCTTCATCACTAATGCCCCGGTGGCGGATGTCTTCGTAGTGTTCGCCAATGTGGACCGGTCGAAGAAACACGAAGGCATCACGGCCTTTATCGTGGAGAAGGGCACTCCGGGTTTATCTACCGGCAAGCCCTTCCACAAGATGGGATGCAAGTGCTCTTCAACCTCAGAGGTATTTTTCGAGGATTGTGAGGTCCCGGCCGAGAATGTTCTGGGAGGAGAAGGGAAGGGCTGGATCATTGCACTGTCCGGCGTAGAGTGGGACCGCTGCACGCTGCTGTCTCCCATGCTGGGCGCAGCACTCAATAATCTTGATTCCTGTGCCCGCTATGCCAACCAGCGTCACCAGTTCGGCCGTCCCATCAGGAATTTCCAGGCCATCTCACACCGGATTGCAGATATGAAGGTCTTCATTGAGGCGGCAAGGCTCGCCATATACCGGGTCGCTTCAGCCAAGGACAAAGGCCAGATGCTCAACCCCTTGCAGGCGGCCGTAAGCAAGGTTTATGCAGGCGATCGCGGCTTCGAGATGGCATCGGAAGCAGTCCAGGTCTTCGGGGGCTACGGCTTCATGCACGAGTACCCGGTGGAGAGGAATTTCCGTGACTCGAAACTGGCGGCCATCGGCGGGGGGACATCGGATATCATGCGTATGATCGTGTCCCGTATCATGATGATGTAACAGGACAGGGGGTGAATGGATGAATTATCAGCTTTCTCCACAAGAAGTGAAACTGCAGCAGGACATCGCTACCTTCTGCCGGAATGAAATTATGCCCAGGGCGAAGATGCTCGATGGTTCCTCTCGCAGGGACGCATGCATGTATATGAAGGAGAACCTGAAGCTGCTCGCCAAAGGAGGCGTTCTGGAGGCAGGGCACACCGGAGACGGACTGGACCTCATCGCACTCTATCTTGCGGGTGAAGAGACGGCAAAGGCCTGCCCGGCCACGTACCTGAGCGCGCGTGCAAGCGCCTTTTTGTGTGCCGGTGCATTGAAGTTGTTCGGAACTCCCGAGCAGAAACTCCGGTATCTCCCCTCTCTTTTGAATGGTGAAATAGTGGGCGCCTTTGCACACTCTGAAGAGCAGGCCGGGTCGGACACGGCGGGTATCGCCGCGATCGCACGCAAGGTCGATGGCAAGTGGGTTATCAACGGCAAAAAGGATATCGTGGTGAACGCGCCCATAGCCGATGTCCTGCTTGTACTTGCATATCACGATAAAGATGCCGGCGCCGAGCGCGGCATGGGTATCTTTATTGTTGAAAAAGGCTCTGTTGGCTTAATGATCGGGGAGCCCATCGAGACTATGGGTTTGCGGGGTGCCCCTATTGCTGCCGTGGCCATGAGTGATTGTATTGCATCAGGGATCTTGGGGGGTGAACCGGGAAAAGGCCATGAGCAACTTGACCGCATACTGACCATGGGAACGGTGGGGATAGCGGCACTGTGTGTTGGAATTGGCATGGCCTGCATGGAGACCTCAACCGCCCATGCAAAAGCAAGGACAGCCTTTGGCAGGCCCATCGGCATGTACCAGGATGTGGGTTTCAAGCTTGCGGACATGTTCGCCTACAACGACCTGGGGAGAATGCTTGCAATGAGAGCCGCCTGGGCCTTCAATACCTCGGAACACGGGGCCCAGGTGCTGGCGGCGAGTGCAAAGCTCTTTGCCAGCGAGGCCGCAACCAAGATAGCAAACTGGGGCATGCAGATCTTTGCCGGGCATGGGTACCTTGCAGGCAGCGATATGGAACGGATCTACCGCGATGCCAAGTTCGGAGAGATCTGTGAAGGTACCTCCGAGATGCAGCGGGCTTTGATCGCAAAGGCGGAACTTGACAGGTTTGTAGGTGTGTAGAGAGGTCATGCCTGGAGAAAAAATGCAACCATTCAATTACATCATCTGCCATGAGGCAGATGATGTGTTTGAATGGTCCGATTAAAACAGATATGTCATATGAGCGGTCAGGATTAGCAGAATAACAGTCACCCATCAAAGACGTAAGGACGAGATTATGGATGTCATAGAGACCAGAATCGATACCAACTCTGAGGAATACAAGAAGAACTACGAGGCCATGGATGCACTGGTGGCGGACCTCAAGGCCGAACTGAAAAAGGCCAGGGAGGAACGTCCGGCCAAGGATATCGACCGTCTGGCTGCCCAGGGCAAGATGCCGGTGCGCAAGAAGCTCGACCTCCTCCTTGACAGGAACACCCCGTTTCTGGAGATTGCGCCAATGGCCGCCAGGGGCATGTACGACGGCCGGGTCCATGCCGCCGGGCTTGTGGCAGGCATAGGCATTGTGGAAGGCCATGAGGTGCTGGTAGTTGCAAGTGACGCCATGATCAAGGGCGGGGCGGTCTACCCCATGGGCGTAAAGAAGAATCTGCGCTGCCAGGCCATCTGCATGGAGAACCGTTTGCCCATGGTCAGCCTGCTCGACTCTGCCGGGGCGTACCTGCCCATGCAGTCGGAGATCTTTCCAGACATCGACGACGGCGGCAGGATTTTCTATAACCAGGCAGTCATCTCCAAGATGGGTATCCCTCAGATCACCGCTGTCATGGGGCTGTGTACGGCAGGTGGCGCGTATGTGCCCGCCATGTCCGACGAGGTGGTGCACGTGAAGGGCACGGGGGCCATATTCCTGGGCGGGCCGCCGCTTGTCAAGGCCGCCACGGGAGAAGAAGTGACCGCCGATGAGCTCGGAGGCGCCGAGGTGCACTGCATCGAGTCGGGTGTTTCGGACTATTTCGCCCAAGACGACGCCCATGCCGTTTCCATAGTGCGCAAGATTGTAAAGAATCTGCCCAGAAACGAGAAGGCCAGGCTCACCATGCGCGAGCCCAAGCCGCCGGTCTACGACGCAAAAGAGATCTACGGGATCGTGAGCAGGGACCTGAAGGTGCCTTACGATTGCAGGGAGATCATTGCACGCATGGTGGATGCCAGCGAGTTCCTGGAGTTCAAGGAACTCTACGGGCCCACGCTCGTGTGCGGGTTTGCCTCAATCCACGGACACCCGGTGGGGATACTCGGGAATAACGGGATCCTGTTCTCGGACAGCGCACTCAAGGCCACCCAGTTTATCCAGCTCTGCGACCGCAGGGGGATACCGCTGGTGTTCCTGCAGAACATAAACGGTTATATCATCGGCAGACAGTATGAGCGGCTCGGCATAACCAAGGACGGGCACAAGATGGTGAATGCCGTTTCCACCTGCACGGTCCCGAAATTTACGGTCATCGTTGGGGCATCATTCGGTGCCGGCAACTATGGTATGTGCGGCAGGGCCTATTCTCCGCGGTTCCTGTGGATGTGGCCAAATGCACAGATCGGGGTCATGGGTGGCGAGCAGGCAGCCGGGGTGCTCATAACCCTGAAGAACGACCAGAACGTCAAGGCAGGGCTTCCTCCCATGACATCAGAAGAAGAGGACGCCATCCGGAAGCCCATTGTGGAGGCTGCCAAAATGCAGGGCGACGCGTACTACAGCACTTCGAACCTGTGGGACGATGGTATCCTCGACCCGGCAGACACCCGCAATGTCCTGGGTCTTGCCATCTCTGCCGCATTGAATGCCCCGATCCGGGATGACGTGACGGGCTTCGGGATTTTCAGGATGTGAGCGGT
>CAYMDG010000011.1:17555-21206 GCA_964388905.1 uncultured Bacteriovoracaceae bacterium | reverse complement strand
TCCACCTGCTTGAGCGGGAATGCTCCATCCAGCGCCGCCACCAGAAGATCATCGAGGAAACGCCGTCTCCTGCCATGACGCCAGAGCTCAGGGATGAAATGGGCAAGGCTGCCGTTGCTGCAGCAAAGGCTGCGGGCTATGTGAACGCCGGGACCGTGGAATTCCTTCTCGACCAGGACAACCGCTTCTATTTCCTCGAGGTCAACACCCGTCTCCAGGTGGAACACCCCATCACCGAGATGATCACGGGCATCGACCTGGTGCGTGCCCAGGTCGAGATCGCGGCAGGCAACTATTTAAGGCTCACCCAGTCGGATATAAGAGGGCAGGGCCATGCCATTGAGTGCCGCATCTATGCTGAAGACCCCTTGAACGCTTTCATGCCTTCATCGTGGAAGATCCGGTTCGTCAAGGAGCCGCACGGGCCTGGAATCAGGAATGACTCAGGCATATATTCGGGTTACACGGTGCCCATGGAGTATGACCCCATCCTTTCCAAGCTGATCGTTCATGCGGGCAACAGACAAGATTGCATATGCCGCATGATCAGGGCCTTGAAGGACTATGTGATCTTAGGCGTATTGACCCCCATCCCGTTCCTCGTGGACATCCTGTCATCGGATGCATTCTCCAGGGGTGAGACATACACGGACTTTATCCAGACCCATTTTGAAAACTGGCTGCCATCCATCAAAGGTACTGACCTGGTGGCCCTGGCGTACCTGGTGGATGAGATGGCGAACCGCAGGAGGCCTTCATCTGCTGCTCATACAGATACCGAAACCTTCTCGCCATGGATGACCCTGGGCAATTACCGGCCCTAGGTGCAAGCAAGGACTTAAAAACGGAGACATGACATGAACTATACCTTACGAATTGCCGGGCAGGACATTCCCATCAATGCCGACCTTACCGATAACACCATCAAAGCCACGATCAATGGCAGGGATGTCATGGTGGGGTTCCGCGTCATATCGGCAAACCAGATCCATCTCGAAGTGGATGGCATCGGGATCAACGCATATCTTACCGATAATCAGGAGGGTAAGCTCATCAACGTGGGCGGCATCACCTATCTGGTCCAGGACGCTGATGCCCTGGCCCAAATCGGCCTGAAGAGGTCGTCGTTGAAGGAGCTGCCCCAGGTGGTTACCCCGCCCATGCCATCGGTGGTGGTGCGCATTATGACAACTGAAGGTGATGAAGTGAAAAAGGGCCAGGGTATCGTGGTCGTTTCTGCCATGAAGATGGAGACGACACTCCAGGCTCCATTTGCCGGTAAGGTGCTGAAGGTAAATGTCGCAGAGGGTGAAAAGGTCATGCCCGGCCAGATTCTTGTGGATATTGAGAAGGCCGCAGAAGAAGGGAAGGAACAGGATTAGGGGTAGGAAAAATTGGCCTGTTCATTTTCATCATCTCACGTGTGAGATGATGAAGATGAACAGGAAAGGTTTTTAAAGAATGGATACCCGTCAGAGGGAGGACGTGCACATGCCTGATGAACACCTTCTCTATAGTGTTGAAAACAATGTAGCCCGTATCACGATAAACCGGGAGCAGCAGCGGAACGCGATTACCCCGGAGGCCATACATCTTTTTCTTGAATATCTGGACAGGGCAGACAAAGATGCGGATGTCCGTGCCCTCCTGGTCACCGGTGCCGGGGACAAAGCCTTCTGTACGGGCGCACAGTTGGGAGACAGCTTATCCACAGAAGGCAAGAAGGTGTTTGCCAGCTATGCACAGCTGCTGAAACGACTCACCTCCTTTCCCAAGCCTACTGTTGCCCGGGTAAAGGGTTTTTGCCTGGCAGGAGGAATGGGTTTCATGCTGGCCTGCGACATGGTGATCGCAAGCGACGACTCCCAGTTCGGCACGCCCGAGGTCAATGTCGGCCTGTGGCCCATGATGATAGGTGCCCTTATATTCCGGAACATACCGAGAAAAAAGGCCATGGAGATGATCCTGCTGGCAGAGAGGATCAAGGCTGTCGATGCACTTGATATGGGCCTGATCACCAGGGTGGTGCCTGCCGGGGAACTGGACGGTGCAATCGACGCAGTCTTGAAAAGCCTCACAGCCAAGAGCCCCATCGGCATGAAGATAGGTAAGGAGGCCTTCCATGCAGCCGAAAACATGGAGCTGGATGATGCCCTGGACTACCTATCGGGAAAGATTGCCGAGGTGGCCTCCACCGAGGACGCCCTGGAGGGCATTACGGCGTTTATCGAGAAGCGGCAGCCGATTTTTAAAGGGAAATGAGGGAGGATGTCCATGGGTGTGAATGATTTCAACAAAAGGGACAAGGTCATAATAGCCAACTGCAGCGGATTCTTCGGCGACCGGTTGAGTGCTGCCAAAGAGATGGTGCAGGGCGGGCCCATCGATTTTCTCACGGGTGATTACCTCGCAGAGCTGACCATGGCGATCCTCTTCAGGACCAAGATGAAGGATCCGAATGCCGGCTACGCTTCGACCTTTTTGAGGCAGATGGAACAGGTCATGGGTGAATGCCTTGATAAAAAAATCCGAGTGGTATCGAACGCAGGCGGATTGAATCCCAAGGGGCTGGCCTCAGAGTTGGCACGCATCGCAGGCGAACTGGGCCTGCACCCGAAAATAGCCTATATCGAGGGGGATGACCTCATGTCCCGCCTTGCTGAACTCCAGGCATCCGGTGAGGATTTAACCCACCTGGACAAGGGGATCGCGCTGAAAGACTCCAAGGCCATCGTCATATCCGCAAATGCCTACCTGGGGTGCTGGGGAATCGTGAAAGCCCTTGAAGAGGGTGCAGACATAGTGGTTGGTGGCCGCATTGCCGATGCCTCGCTTGTTGTCGGCCCTGCAGCCTGGTGGCACGGCTGGAAGCCCGATGATTGGGACAGGCTCGCCGGCGCCACAACTGCCGGGCACATTATCGAGTGCGGGGCCCAGGCCACCGGCGGCAACTATTCCTTTATCGATGAGGTCCCGAGCTTCAAGAAGGTGGGCTTCCCCATTGCCGAGATCCAGGAAGACGGTTCGTTCGTCATCACCAAGCACCCTGGAACCGGAGGGCTCGTTTCGGTGGATACGGTCAAGGCTCAGCTCCTCTATGAGATCAGCGATCAACGCTATCTGACCCCGGACATGGTTGCCCGCTTCGACACCATAAGGGTATCCCGGCAAGGTCCTGACCGCGTTCAGGTGGAGGGCGTCAAGGGGGAGCCGCCGACCACTACTTCCAAGGTCTGCATCAACACCTTGGGTGGATATCGTAACTCCATGACCGTGATCCTTACCGGACTGGACATCGATAAGAAGGCACGCATCCTTGAAGAGGCGCTCTTCGATGCCATCGGGGGGAAAGGGCAGTTCCAGAAGGCCGAGATCCAGCTTATCCGGTCCAACAAGGATAACCCTGATACAAATGAGGAGGCCTTCGCATATCTGCGTATCACTGTCCTGGACCCGGACCAGAAAAAGGTGGACAAGATCTCGTCCAAGATCGTGGAGCTTGCCCTTGCCAATATCCCGGGCTTTACCGGTACGGCGCCGCCTGCAAAGGGGAGCCCTGCAATAGTGTACTGGCCGGCACTTGTTTCCAGCAGCCAGATTCGCCAGAAGGTAGTTGTGGAGAACAAGGAATTCACCGTGGAGTGCGTGAAG
>CAYMDG010000011.1:12331-17455 GCA_964388905.1 uncultured Bacteriovoracaceae bacterium | reverse complement strand
GTGAACTTCTATATCAAGGGTATCCTGGGGGAGGGCGCCGCAGCTTCTTTCCGCATGGACCCCCAGGCAAAGACCCTGGGCGAATATCTGCGGGCACGCCTTGTGGAGATGCCGGAATCCATCGTGCCTGTTTGATCTGACAGGTGCAGCAACCTGTAAGGGATTGATGTCCCAGAGAGATAGAATGCTATACTCACAGCTACCCAGGTGGCAGGATGGAATACGGACCTCTTGCCAGGATGAAGAGATTCAGTCCGGATAGTGCGCTTTAGAGAAAGGGGGGGGCGGGATGTATTTTGATGAGACACATGAAGCATTCCGGGTATCCGTAAAGAGATTCATCGACAAGGAAATTAATCCCCATATGGACGAATGGGAGGAAAAGACCGTTCCGCTCCATGAACTGTTCAAGAAGATGGGGGATCTCGGATTCTTGGGTATCCGGTATGACACCCGTTATGGAGGCCAGGGTCTTGACTACTGGTATGAGGCCGTCCTCCTCGAGGAAATCGGGCATATTCACGGCATGGGGGTGTCCACAGCGATCGCCGTCCAGACAAATATGGCTACACCTGCCATTGCTGAATATGGGAGCGAGTACCTGAAAGAGACATACTTGAAGGCGGCCATCGCGGGTGACATGGTATCGGCCATTGCAGTCACCGAGCCCGATGCCGGCTCCGATGTGTTTGCCATCAGGACACGGGCTGTGAAAAAGGGTGACAGCTATATAATAAACGGCTCCAAAACATATATAACCAACGGCACCCAGGCAGACTTCCTGACCCTGCTCGCGCGATCAGGGGATGATACGGGATATCATGCGTTCAGTCTTTTCGTAGTGCCGACAAATCTCCCCGGGTTTTCCGTGAGCAAGAAGCTCGACAAGGTGGGTCTGAGGAGCAGCGATACGGCCGAGCTCTTCTTCGACAATGTCAAGGTGCCTGCTGAAAACCTGATAGGCTCCGAGGGGGAGGGGTTCATCTACCAGATGAAACAGTTCCAGCACGAACGCTTCGCCGTGCTGCCCGGTACCTATGTGTGCGTCCAAGACATGATCGACATGACCGTGGAATATTTAAGGCAGCGGGTCGTGTTCGGCAAACCCCTCATCACCAAACAGGTGCTGCGGCACCGATTGGCAGGGTGGCTCATGAGGAATGAATGTCTGAAACAGCTGTCATATCATATCGTACGAATGAAGACGAAAGGCCTCGATGTCACCCGGGAGATATCCATGGGGAAACTCTGTGCCGGACAGCTGATCTCCGAGGTCGCCAGTGGATGCCTGCAGATGTTCGGGGGTATAGGCTTCATGAACGAGACGCTCATCTCGCGGTATTTCAGGGATTCCCGCATCATGTCCATCGGCGCAGGTGCGGATGAGGTCATGTGCGAGATAATCGCCCGCATGGAAGGATTCTAATAACGCCGGGCCAATTCCGAAGCAGCTTGTTGTGGATGGCCTATTCGAAACTGCAAGGTCTTAAATACCTCGCTGCCTGCAGCGGTGGTGATCCTTTATTGCAATATTTTAGTTATTGGTACGAACGGTAAGGTGTGTCGTTTCATGCTGTGACAGGCCACTGCCTTTTAAGAGATCATCCACGGAAAGGGGCTCATCGTCCAGGGAAACACCCTTGCAGGCCATCCAGAAAGATTCCGGTTGATTAGAGAGGAAGCCTGCAAGATCTGAAGAAGACAGATAGATGCCTTTCATGAGAAACAGGGCGCCCAGTTCTTTCATGAGAAGGTTATAGAGCTTTATCTGGACAGTGCCTTCATGAACCATATCCGGTTCCCCTTTTTCCTTGTAGGTTATGGATGACCTCAGAGCACCGTAGAAGCCCCCCCGCCTCATTGCCGCACCCACAAGTCCCGGCATGGCCGAAGACAGTGCCAGGGATGAACCGTTCCTGACAATGGCAGAGTCCAGGTCATCCACCGGTTGACCGTCGAGAAAGACGGTTTGTATTTTGTCTTCGATAAACTCCGGGCTTAGTCCGATCTCCTCCATGAGGAATGTCTTTAGGGAGCAGCCCACCTGTATCCTCAGGGCGAAACCGAACTGAAGGATAAGAAAAAGATTGTGCAGCTGGTTTTCATCAATAACGAGGCACAGTCGGGTTTCTCCGGAAATATTCATTGCGGGTTAACCTCAAGTTGTCATCATAATACAGTACGCTATGCATGTAAACGCAGAAGAGGCATCAGGGTTTGCAACACTTGATGGGAAAAACGAGAGGAAGTCACTTCACGATGCAGATATTTGTTCTTTTACCAAAAATGTATCAAGATTTTTTTTGATCTTTTTCTTGGCATTTTCTTCAGCTGATACAGTCATAACCTCAAACAATTCCTTTATTGCATTGCTGATCACCGCCTCTGACCTATGATTCATGCAGATTCTCCTATGATGTGCTCACATAGCGTATCGTCCAAATCATGTATTCCATAACACCCTGGTTCAAAAATACGCTTCACCTTGAAGAGCATCCGCCATATCAACGGTGTTTTATAGAATCAAGGGTGATGATATCGACCACTCCGGCTGTATTTTTACACGGTTTTGCCTTAAGGCACAGATCACATCTGTTATCGCTGCACCACTGGCAGAAGTAGCAGTCTTGGCATGGGTGCTTTTTCAAGCCCCCATCATCCTGCGGGACATAGACTAACCCTTCCACACCTTTCATCCGTATGAACGCCATGAGAATCCTTATATATATATTCAAACCGGAAATTCAATCTATCAAACAGCACATGAACAACGTATAATGCTTGTATTGCTTTTTGCGGTTTGACCTATAGTCTATGGCGTATAGCGGGCAGGGCAGGGTGAAATATGGGTATGATTTCTTTAGATTATCAGGACACGGTAGCAATAGTCAGGTTGAATCGGGACGTCAAGAATGCCCTGGATCTGAAGCTTGTGGGTGAGCTGGATGAAATCCTGAAGAGAACAAGGCAGGACCCGCATGTACATGGACTTGTGCTTGGCAGCAGCAGTCACAAGTTTTTTTCCATAGGCTTTGACATCCAGAAGATGTTTGATTATCCGAGGGAGGATTTCGAGGTATTCTACAAGGCATTCAACAGGGTATGCCTCAGCCTGTATACATTTCCCAAACCTACGGTTGCCGCTATTACTGGTCATGCTGTAGCAGGGGGCTGTATCCTTGTGCTGTGCTGCGATTATCGATTTGCGGGGGACCAGAGAAGATTGATGGGGCTCAATGAAATCAAGCTTGGGGTCCCTGTCCCATATCTTGCCGACTGCGTGCTGAGGGATATCGTGGGTACGCGTATCGCAAAGGAGATAACTGATGCCGGGGAGTTCTATGAGCCCATGGAGTCACTTCGGATGGGCCTGGTCGACAAGGTTTTGCCCACCGGTGAAGTGGAAGAGTATGCCGTCAGGAAGGCAAAGGGCATAGGTTCTTGTCCTCTCAACGCATATGCATTAATAAAACAGAATCGGACAGAAGAAGTCGAAAAGCGTTTTCTCATATCAGGAGAGAAGAAGGCAAAGGCGTTCATTAATTGCTGGTATTCTGATGAAGCACGCAAGCTCCTAAAAGATGCTCTAGATAAATTCTGACATGTCGTTGCACCTGGAGGCTTAAGCGAGTATGACTAAAACCGAAAATACAAGTCTTTGCATGTGTCGTGAAATATCCTCCCTCAGAAAATGAGAAGGTCCTTTGTCCCTGTCATAATAGGCGCAGCCCAGTACACTCAGCGCAAGGGAACGGAAAACCCCCTTGACCCGCTGGGCCTCATGGTTAAGACAAGCTCTGATGCCTTGTGCGATGCGGATGAGCCAAGGCTGAAAGACCTTATCGATTGCGTGTATGTGATTAATCTCTTCCAGTGGCCCTACCGGGATGCGCCAGGAATGCTCTCGGCAAGGCTTGGCATCAATCCGGCTCGGGCATTTTATCTCCCTGTGGGAGGCAACACACCGCAGCTTATGGTGAACAAGGCTGCAAGGGACCTGGCCTCAGGCAGATGCAAGGCAGTGCTTATGACCGGGGCCGAAGCCATCTATTCCATACGGAGCGCCATGAAGGGGCATATGGTGCATGACTGGCCTGAGAGCACTCCGCCGGAGAGGATCGACGGAGAGAATACAAACGGTATTGATGAGATAGAGGGGTCTTATGACCTAATCCTCCCGTCATTCATGTACCCGCTGTTTGAAACATCGTTGAGGGCCTCGGATGGCAGGCCGCCCGAAGAACACCTGAGGTATATGGGCAAGACCTTTGAGCGGCTTTCCCTCATTGCATCCCGGAATCCGTTTGCATGGTCAAGAAGGTTGTTGACTGCGGCGGAGATCGCTACGCCCACGCCGGAAAACCGGTATATCGGATATCCGTATACCAAGTGCATGAATGCCAATATCAATGTGGACCAGTCTGCAGCGCTCATCCTGACCACCGAAGATTCTGCGCGGTCCCTTGGTATCAGCGAGGATAAATGGGTCTATCCCACCGGCGGTGCGGACCTCAATGACATCTGGCATGTCACCCGCAGGCCGTGCCTGCACGAGTCGCCGGCCATACGCAATGCATCACGCATCGCTCTTGAGCAGGCTGACATAACCCTTGAGGAAATCGGCGTGTTCGACATCTATAGCTGCTTTCCAGCTGCTTTTGATATCGCCAGGAGAGCGGTAGGCATTTTGGAGGGTGACCCAAGGGACCTGAGCGTTACAGGGGGTCTGTCCTTCTTCGGCGGTCCGGGAAATAACTACTCCATGCATGCCATCGCAACGGTGGTAGATCTGATCAGAAAAGACCGCTCGCTCAAGGCCATGGTTACTGCGAATGGTTGGTACTTGACAAAACACTCTGTCGGCATCTACGCAGGATCGCCTTCTGCGCATCCATGGGAGGACCGGGATGATTCACCCCTGCAGCGCTTTATCGACGCACAGGCCATGCCTAAGCCCGTTGAAAGGGCGTCAGGTTCTCTGGTGGTCGAGGCTTATGTCATCAGACATGACAGTGCCGGTAAGGCGCTCTCAGGGACTGTGGTCGGGAGGCTTGGGGATGGCAGCAGGACCCTGGCATATATTGATGCCGGGCCGGAAGAACTTCTGCACATGGAGAAGTTCGA
>CAYMDG010000011.1:0-12231 GCA_964388905.1 uncultured Bacteriovoracaceae bacterium | reverse complement strand
CCCTGGCATATATTGATGCCGGGCCGGAAGAACTTCTGCACATGGAGAAGTTCGAGCTCGTCGGCATTACAGGTGAGGTCCGGCATGATGAGTTAACCCGAAGGAATATGGTTCGGTTCAATGGCCCCATGTGACACCTAAGGGGATCCTGGGGCCCGGGTTCATGTTTGTAGATCCCTCACAGGTTAACATTTTGATGCTCCGAAAACAGATTGCAATGTTAACCCCAGTTTTATTCGGACCTGTTTTAAAACAATTCCATGATCACTTCGGGTACGTTCAAATGCAAAATATGGATAAACGTATTGTACCCGTTTGTCTAATTTACACTTTTGCGCATAAATATTACCGCATCGCTGAAGCCGGGATCATTCAATAGTTGGGCGGTGCGGACATAAGGGGAACTGGATGCAGTATCTTTTTGTTCCTGCAATATAAAAGACCGATCCATTTTTTCGCTCTTACAGTATGCGACAACACTGATCTGCTGAACTTTCCGGGTGATGCCCGTATCCGTATCAAGGATGCTGAGATTTTTTGGAAACACCCTTATGCGCTCAACTATGTCGCCAGGCGCAAGATCAGAGGAATCTCTCTTTCGTTTGATCAAGGCGGCAAACAAGTAGTCACGCAAATCATCAGGTGAGACGGTCTGGCCATCATCGTTTATGAGCATGAATGAGGTGGGTTTTCTCGCAAAACATTTCTCAGGGATAATGGCGAAATCTATATGTGAATATTTTGTTCTAAACTGACAGAAGCTCGTCTCGCAATGAATCCAGGGAAAATTTTCAACCTGCTCAAAAGACAGACAATGTATGCCGAGTGATTTCGCCCGGCAAAGGGCTGTTCTGGTGAAACCGCATGATGAGACGATGGCTGATTTGTCTATGGATGTTGCGGAGCACTTTCGCGCGAATGCCGCAAGCTGATATAATCCAACCGGCCGGTTCCGTTCCCGGCATTCAATTGCAACCAGAAACGTATGATATCCGGATTTGACTGTCAGAACGACATCATGCCTTCGCATGCGACCGGTTAAATTGTCACGCAGGTGTTTGGGTGACTCGATGAGCACAGAGCCACTTTCAACAAGCTGTTCATGGAGGTGCGCAACCAGTTTTTCGAGTGATCTGCTTGATCTCATTGACTCATCTGCCTATTATATACCTGTTCGGGTCAACATCTTCTCTCAGTATACCTAGCTCTGATTTATGCGGAGGATCAGTCTCCGTGATGTCATCCGCCCACAGCAGTTCAAAACCGCAGTTGTCCTGAACATCTTTTCTCGTATATCCTGGATTTATGGAGAGGACCTTCATCCTTTTGGTCTCATCATCAAATCCCATGATCGCCATATGGGTGATGATCCTGTAAGGCCCTGTTCCCTTCGGGAGTCCGGCATCATAGCGCGAGTTACCACCCTGGAGATACCCCGGAGATGTTATGAAATCGATATCATTCGTAAAACGCTTTGCATCCTGCACAGTCATCATCATGGTGCGCCAGCAGAGCGAGGCAAGGTCATTCGCCCCTCCTGATCCCGGGAATCTTACCTTGGGCTTGGAATGGTCCTTGCCAATCATGGTGGAATTGATGTTTCCATACATGTCGATCTGGGCACCGCCCAGAAATGTGTAGTCTACCATCCCGCGCTGGCAGGTTTCCATGATTTCGGGCATTGAACTCGCCATGATGGCCCTATGGAACGTACGGGAGTCCCCAACGGATATGGGCATTGCTGGAAGGATCGGCGCTACACCTCCTGCCTCAAACAGTATGCAGATGTTCGGCGAGTGGGTCTTCTGGGCGAGCATTGCAGCAGCGCATGGGGCCCCTGTGCCGACAACAACAGTCGAACCGTCCTCCAGATTTCTTGCTGCGACACAGATCATGAGTTCAATCTGATTGTAATCAGCCATCATGGCACCCCTACTTTTTATCTATTAAAAGCTCTATGGCCCGGAGCTTCTTCATTTTTTCTATGCCGCCATTGAGCTCAAGGTATTCATAAAAATTCTTGGTCCCATAGATCTGCCTATCAATGAACTTCTTGAATTCATCCGGGTTCTTTTCAACAGTGAGCCACTCTCTCAGGTGCTCCTCATCCGAGAAGTACTCGTAGGGCATGTTGCCAGGATAGCTTCCATAGGGAATCTCGATGACGGCATCGACACACCAGAAGGGAATAAAGGTTGCTTCCGGGTTTTGACGTATCTTGTCACTCGATATGATCTTCTCCGTAGTGAGTACAACGCGCTTTGAGGCCTTTGCCAGATCCTGGTCCGAGACTGAGGCCCCATATACGTGTGCGTTGCCGTAGATATCGCTTTCATGCACATGGATGGCTGCAAAGTCCGGATACAGCGCCGGATGTGCTGCGTACTTTTGTCCGGTGAACGGGCAGAGTATCTCCTTTGCTGCGCTGTACTTGAACGTGTCCGTCCCCATCAGGTTTCTTGCCGGTAGAAAGGAAAGCCCCATGGCGGCGGCTTTTATGCGCCAGGAGAGCGTAGCGTTGGTCCATTCGGTTATCTTCACCTTGCCGCTTTCGATATACCGCCTTGCATTGGGAGATAGTCCGCGTGCCTCAAGGCCAATTACATATGCGATATCGCACCGGTCAAAACATTCGCCTGCAGCCAGGATCTGGAAGTCATGCGTGGAGGTATGACCGGCAAGACCCAGATTTTTTTTCCCCTGCCTTACAATCTCGTGAAGTATTGCCGTGGGTATCCTGTTGGCGCCGAACCCACCTATGCCGATATAATCACCGTCATGGATAAGGGTCCTCACCACTTCTTCCACGTTTGAAAGCTTCGGTTTAAGCGCCCGAGATTTTGTCCTGAAAAATTCTCTGGCAGCATCCGAGTCAGGATCTGTGAACAACTCATTTTGTCCTGACTTTAATTCAATGTTTTTTTCCTTAATCCGTACCTTGCTCATAGAAGACACCCGATTACTCCCTTGGTCTCCTCTGAAGATGTTGATCTCTCAATGGTGCAGACCTAACTTAAACGATAACTTCATGGTCCGGATAATCAAGACCTCCGATTGATTGGTATCCATTATATCAGGAATAGCACCCGATCTGCCTTGAAATGATAGTGCGCTGAATCTCCGAGGTTCCTTCACCTATAGTGAGCAGTTTGTAATCCCGGTAAAAGCGCTCGATGTTGTATTCCTTCATAAGGCCGTACCCGCCATGCAGCTGAACAGCCTCATCCACAACCCTTCCCATCATTTCGGAGCAGTACAGCTTGGCCATGGATGAGTACTTGCGGAAGGGCAGCCCCGCGTCCTTCAATCTGCAAGCCTGGTAGAGCAGGTTCCTGCCTGCCTCGATCTGGGTGTCCATGTCTGCGAGTTTGAAAGCGTTCACCTGGAAGGTCGATATGGGCCTGCCGAACTGCTGGCGCGTCTTTGCATATTTGAGCGCAAGCTCAAATGCCCCCTGAGCCCCGCCCAGTCCCATGGCAGCTATGGCAAGCCTTCCGTTGTCAAGGATCGAAAGCATTTGGTGAAAGCCGTCGCCCTGTTTTCCCAGAAGGTTTTCCTCAGGTACGCGGCAGTCATCGAAGTACAACTCCCCGGTGTCCGAGGCCCTCCACATCATTTTCCCGGTCATTTTCTTTGCAGTGAATCCGGGTGTCCCGTTGGGAACCAGGATGCACGAGACCTCCTTCTTGCCATCAGGCTTTTTGCAGGTTATGGCCTGAACAGTACATACGCCTGCCAGGGGCGAGGTCGCATTGGTGATGAATATCTTGCTGCCGTTTATCACCCACTGGCCATTTTCGAGTTTTGCCTTAGTCTTGCTCGCCCCGGCATCTGAACCGGCATCTGCTTCGGTGAGACCGAAGGACCCCAGGATCTCCCCCTTGCACATCCTGGGCAGCCAATACCGCTTCTGCTCTTCGCTGCCGAAGTAGAATATTGGCCCTATGCCTATGGAATTTGCAGGTGCCACAGTTGCTGCCTGGGAACCGTCAACACGGGCGATCTCCTCTACGGCAATGATATAGGAGAGATAATCCATATTGGATCCGCCGTACTCTTCGGGAATAACGATTCCAAAAAGACCCATGTCGGCCATCTTTTTGGTAAGCTCAACAGAAAAGGTTTCCGTCTCGTCCAGCTGCTGCGCCACCGGCGCTATTTCATTTACTGCAAACTCCCTGATGTTTTGACGGAGAAGCTTTTGTTCTTCTGATAATCCAAAGTCACACATAGCTTCCTCCAAGTCATGAGAGAAATAGTCAAACTTCTCATCATCCGCATAGAGTAATCACCTAAAAGGAGAAACCTTGCGGCAGAGCATCCGCCTTCGTACCTTTGGGCACCCAGGCAAGGTCCAGGATCGTGTAGGTCGGGTTCATCTTCTGGAATATGGGTATAACCTTCATCCCTATCTTCGGGTCGCCCTTGACAAGATAACTCATCAAGATGGTGCATACGCCATCGAATTCGATATTGATGAATTTGATAGGCTTATCGAGCAGGCTGAAGGCACCTGATCTTTCGCACACCATGAACGTATGGATCTTTGCGGTTTTCTGTGCGACCTGTGTCATATCCATTACCGCGTTCTTTGCCAGGCAATCGGGGCAGAAGATCCGGAAGGGCTGATAAATGAAGCCCTTGGAATCGCATTTCGGGTTAACACATTTAGTGGCCATCAGTTTTCCCTGGGAGAGAGATTCAAAGAAGATGGCCTCACCGCCGTATGAATGGATATAGGTCATATCCCTGGGATTCGTTACCCCCATGAGCTTCCAGCCATCGTCGGCATTTCTTATAGGCATATTGGGAGTGAGGTGGTGGAAGTCACCCTTTATCTTATATTGATTTTTCTTTACATAGACATGTCCGAACATGCTCATCGATTTTCTCCTTTATGCGTCTTTTTTCAATAGATGATCAGGATGCATCAGAATTGTTGCCGTCACATGCGACCCCACCCCTGCATGGCTTATTGCAAGGGCCCTCTTGGCGCCTTTGACCTGAAGGTTGGTCCAGTCCGATGGCTTCTTCCTGTTAAATTTTTTCCAGAGCTTTTCATCACCATGCATCTCGGCCCACCTGTTCCAGATATGAGTCGCAATCTCGAATGTCTGCATGATGCCTGTTGCCCCCACCGCATGCATGCATCCAAGAAGGCCTCCCGATATGTTTGACGGAAGTTTGCCGGGCTTACCTGTCTTGGGGTTGGTATGGTAGCAGTCACCGGATTCGACGTAGTCACGCCCATGTCCATAGGGTCTTATCCCGATATCCTCATAGGTCTGCACGTCGCTGATGGTGAACGCATCATGCAGCTCTATGACATCCAGGTCTTCTGACGGATCTTTGATGCCGGTCATGCGGTATGCGTACCATGCCGCCATTCGGGCACCAAGGAATCCCGTGAATCCGGGATATCGTCCAGCACCCGGAAACTCCTTGGCAATATTCTTGTACTGTGTTGCCGTTTCATTAGGCAGAAGCGGTATCTCCATATTGAGCCTGTCAGCTGGCCGCAGTGTGTGCGAACCTGCCGCTACCCAGATTCTAAGCGGAGTATTTTTGCTGTTCTTTGTCAACTTCACTGCTGTATCTTCGTCGCACACAATTGCACATGCGGCGCCTACACTCATGAGACAGGCATCCAGTGCCCGTAAAGGGAATGCGACTACCGGTGACTTCAACACGTCTTCAACCGTTATTTTCATAGGGCCATGGGCGAAGGGGTTGAAACGTGCATACCCATGATGCTTCACCGATATTTCAGCCAGGGTCCTTCTGAACGAATCCTCGGCCTTACCGAATACCTGCCAGTATTTCTGGGCCATGACGGCATAATATCCGGTATAGATATGCCCCAGAGGGGATTCCCAGTCCTTATCGGCTGCGCACGATATCAGGAAGTTGCCCTCATCTGTGGGGACCTCGTCCATCCTCTCCCAGCCCATGGCGAGCACGCAGTCCGAATACCCGGATGCCACTGCTTTCATGGCCTCCCAGAGGGTGGAGCCGCCTGTTGCACCTCCGGTCTTCACTCCGATGTTGCCCAGCGGATCCAGGCCGAGCCTGTCATGTATGACCGCCTCGCCCAGGAGCTGGTCTCCGAAATGATCGGCAAAATGACCGTAATAGCAGGTGTGAATATATCGTTTCAATTCAGCCGGCGACATGCTCAGGAGATCAGCCGCCATGGTCAGTGCATCCACACAAAGCTCCTCAGTCCTTTTGTCAGGCATTGCCCTGTCAAATTTTGACTGCCCCGCCGACACCAGGTAGACCGGCCTCATCAGCCTGGGCACCTTTAACTGTTGCTTGCTGAATTTGATCATAGGACTCCCCCCTGTCACATGGAATTATAGATATATCCGCACTGCTTTCATTCCTTTTATGAAACCTGTCCCATCAATGGATGTTTCTTCAGACAAGAAACAATCCGATTCAAAAAACGGTCAAATAAATATAAAGGTGCTAAGGATAATAAAACTATATCATATAGTTCCAACCCAGAAGACGACGGAGAGACCTTTGCTTTTGTTCGTGATCATCTCCTTCTCAGGGGTGGAATAGTAATGGATGGAATCACCCTCGGATAGTGTTACGGTCTGGTCAGTATGCACAAGTTCAACCATGCCCTTCAACACGCAGAGCACCTCTTGGCCGTTCTTGATATTTTTCCTTGCAGGTATGCTCTTTCCAGGTTCCAGAACCAATACGGCGCTGTCGATGACATTCCTGTTCTCGGGGGGGAAAAATCTCTGGGTAATAAATCCAGTGTGTGGCAGCTCAACATCTTTCCACTCTGATTTGCGGATTACTATCAACCTTTCCATCTGCTTGGCCTGGTTGAGTAAATCGCCCGCCTCAATGCCTATGGCATTGCAGATCTTGACAAGAGTATATACCGAGGGTGAATTAACCTCATTCTCCACCTGGCTTAAAAAGCCCTCTGATATGCCGGCCTTTTCCGCCACAGTCTTCAAGATGAGTTTTTGTTCTTTTCTCTTCTGTCGTAGTATCGATCCAATATTCATAATATCAAATATTCAATATAGTTAATATTAACTAATAATAAATATTGTAATATCATTTGTCAACCACTTAATATCTGGAGCAATAATTATTGAAACATCTTTAGAATTAACTGAAAATACATCATATTATGATATGAATTCAGGATAAGTTGCCAAGTTGAAGCAGAAGTGATAGTATTTCAAACAATAAAACTCACATGGGGAAAACCATGGCAACGAAGAAATACAAATCCGGCACATTCTGCATCGATATTGCTTGCCCCCACCACAAGGTGCTGGAACCGCTTGATAATGAGGCTTATCTGGCGAAAAAGAAGGTCCACTGCCGGGACTGTTACGCATGGCAGTTTCTTATCTGGCTTGAGAAACACAACTACAGGGTCATCTTGCCACTTTCAGAAATCTCCGCCAAAGAGCTTTCTGCAAGGTTAAAGGGGATCGACCCGCTCCAGGTGGAAGACCTCACCATCGACGAGATTCTTACCTTGTGAGATCAACTATCCCTCTATTGAACGAGGGATCGATTATGAGATAATCCTTGAACTTGATTTCCATCCTCATGGTTTATTGCTGAAACCACGTTCTTCCTTGACTCTCCCATGACTGCAATTACTATTGGACCTTAAAGGGATTTTGTTGATTACCAGTCCTTGTGTCACCTTATCAGGGTGTCAGTAAGCAGTTTTGTTGAAATATCCCGCAAGAGTTCCAAAATAAACCAAGGAGGAAGGCCATGCCTGAGAGCATCTATAATGTCATCGAACTCATAGGGACAAGTGAAGATTCGTGGGAGGATGCAGCAAAGAATGCTGTGGAAACTGCCTGTAAGAGTCTCAGGAACTTGAGGATTGCCGAGGTTGATAAGCTTGACCTCAAGGTGGAGAATGGAAAGGTGGTTGCCTTCCGGGCTAGGCTCAAGCTGTCATTTAAATACGATGCGACCGTCCAGAAGAACTGGTCGGAGTTCTGATCTTAAGCCTGTCAGCTAGATGGGTATACTGGCCTTCAGGCAGCAGTCTCCCTTGTGTGTCGGATACTCGAGGCGCTCACTCCGAGCCTGCCTGTATCGAGGCTTAACCCGGGTATTGCGTGAAGCATTTCATCGCGGGTCAGTGATTTCATCCAGTAGCCATAGGCTGCTTCCATCATGGATTTAGCCAAGGTGCGTGCATTGGAAAAGAGCTCGTTGATAGTGGTAGTCCATTGGCGGCCATCAATAAGGTCGGCAACTTCTAAGATAGATGGTAATTGCTCGTCGTGCACCGCATCGCCATAGAAGAGACCCAGTTGGGAGACGTCCTTAAAAAGGCCGGTCTTTGAGGCCAGCCTAGCAAGGTGGTAGATTGCATTGATGGTAAAGAGCACATTGAAAATAATCTGTCTCTTCAGGGAATGCCTCAGGCTTATTACCGGCACCTTGAATGTTTGAGAGATAATCTCTTCAAAGACAAGTCCCTTAAGGTATTTTGCCCTGATCAGTCTGGGCAGGCGCATGGAATTTCTGATATCCAGGTCGAGGCAGGTCTCCAAGTGGCGGTGCAGGTATACGGCACGGGCCCTCTTCTGGGGAGATGGATCATAGTAGTTGCCGGAAAGATAGTAGATAACCGGGTGAAAGGTGATGTCCAGGGCGCAGTGGGAGATAAACCCCAGTATGAACGAAATATCTTTCTTGTCCCGTGCATGGTCAAGCACCTGCACAATGGTTGTGTTGGTCGGGTTGCCGTCTTTGCCGTGGAAGGATTCCGAGATACTCCTGAGGGACGCACTGTTCCCGTAGTAGAACGTATCCGGGGTGATGGAGCCCAGGAGATAGTGCCGCATATTTTCAGAGACATCTCTGCGGATATCGTGGCCCCGGAATTCTTCAAGGAGCCCGTAAGCAAAGTGGAGATGGGTATTTTCTTTGGGCATACTCCCCTGCCGTGCTCTTTAATTGGCCTCCAAGTATAGTGCTGCCGGGCCGACCTGTAAAGAGGTTGCATAACTATCCTGTGTGCATTGACAAAACAAAAGGAAACAGAAAGAATGAGGTCAACTGATGTTATCGAGTCATCATGTTAAAAATGAGGGGTAACCATGGAGAGCATTATGGAGCTAATCCGCAACGACGATGTGTTTGATCGTATCTTCCATCCCGCAAATATTGCCATCATCGGGGTTTCCCCAAAGGGCGCCGGTTTCGGCAGCGGCATCATGAGCGCCCTGAATGCCATTGGATTTGCCGGCGGCATCTTCCCGGTAAACCCCAAGGGCGGCCGGATCAATGGCAGGGAGCTGTACCGCAGCCTTGATGAAATCCCGTGCCTGGTTGATTTTGCCATTATCGCCGTGCCTGCTGAGCAAGTACCGCAAACCCTGGAAAAATGCAGGACATTAGGTATTGCAGGCGCCGAGATTCTCTCTGCGGGTTTTTCCGAGTCCGGAACGAGCACAGGTGAGGCACTGGAAGAAGAGATACGCAGGGTAGCAGCCAAAGGGATACGCGTGATCGGGCCGAATTGCTTCGGCATCTACTGCCCGGCGAGCGGACTTACGCTGCTGCCCGGCCCGGACCTCTCCCGGGAGAGCGGGAATGTCGCCTTTATCTCTCAGAGCGGGGGCATGTCCATAGATTTCGCACACATCGGTAAGTGGCTGGGGGTGAAATTCTCCAAGGTCATCAGTTTCGGTAATGGTATTGACCTGCGGGAGACCGAGCTCCTGGAGTACCTGGGCCGCGACCGCCAGACCAAGGTCATTGCCATGTATATTGAAGGGGTAAAGGACGGACGTGAGTTCTTCAGGGTCCTCAGGCAGGTAACGGCCCGCAAACCCGTGATCATCAATAAAGGCGGCCTTTCAGAGGCAGGGGGCAGGGCCGTTGCCAGTCATACGGCCTCCATGGGCGGGAGCAAGGCGATCTGGGAGTCTGCGTTGCGCCAGGCAGGAGCCATCCAGGTTGGTGACCTCTGGGAACTTGCCCAGACGTGTCTTGCCTTTTCCATGCTGCCCATAATGAAATACCATGGAGTCAGCGTGGCAGGAGGCGGTGGGGCACTTGGCGTGAGCGCAGGTGATCTTGCAGAACGTTATGGGATCCACATGCCCAAATTTGATGAAGCCTTGAGTGAGAGAATCCTTGAGTCACTCCCCAGACCGGGATCGAGCGCCAGGAACCCCATAGATGCCGCAAATCCTTTTGTGGGCCCTGAAGCATACCGGCAGGTTTTCAAGCTGGCCGGCAGCGACCCCCGCATTGATGTTCAGGTGCTCATCCAGCTCCTGCATCATTTCAAGGCTGTTGCCCTTGGGCTGGGTGTTGACTCGGTCAAGGAGATTACCCCGTACAGGGAGCTCAGCATTGCCATGAGGGATGCAATGGACTCAACCGGCAAACCCACAATCCTTGTAATGCCCGAGTTCAAACAGGGCAACGATTCTCTTGATATAACAGATCTCATCAGGGAGACCAGGCAGGTCTTTCTCGAAAAGGGAATACCGGTGTTCAACGACCTGGGGAATACGTTACGGGCACTGAGCCATGTATCAAAATATGCGCAGTATATAAGATCTCTGGCCAAAAACTAAAAGAAAAGGGGGCCGGTCGATGGAAAGAATGAGGCGCCAGTTTGCCAGTGATAATTACACGGGTATCTGCCCGGAGGCCTTTGAAGCCCTTTCGGTTGCTAATACAGGCCACAGCATCCCTTATGGCGAAGACGAATACACAAGCAGGGCCTGCGACATGATGAGGGACTTCTTCGAAACGGATTGCGACGTGTTTTTCGTCTTCAATGGCACTGCGGCTAACTCGCTTGCCTTGGCATCGCTGTGCCAATCATACCACAGCATCATTTGCCAGCGGCTTGCGCACATCGAGACGGATGAGTGCGGAGCACCCGAGTTCTTTTCCAATGGCACCAAGATCCTCCTGGCAGGGGGGCAGAGCGGCAAGCTTTCACTCAAAGAGCTGGAAGAGGTTGCACTGAAGAGGACGGATATCCACTATCCCAAACCAAAGGTTATCAGCATTACCCAGGCCACCGAGGTTGGTACGGTCTATAGTGTAGACGAGCTTCGCGCGCTTGGCGAGCTGGCGACGCGTCTGGGATTGCGCCTCCATATGGATGGGGCCCGGCTTGCCAATGCCCTGGCAACCTTAAAGGCAGCCCCCAAGGACCTTACCTGGAAGGCAGGGGTGGATGTGCTCTGCTTCGGCGGGGTTAAGAACGGTATCGCAGCAGGGGAAGCGGTTATTTTTTTTAACAGGCCGCTCGCCGCTGAGTTCGATTACCGCTGCAAGCAGGCAGGCCAGCTCGCCAGCAAGATGCGTTTTCTTTCAGCCCCGTGGATAGGGCTCTTGAGCGATGGGGTCTGGCTTAGAAATGCAGAGCATGCAAACCGATGCGCCCGGCTTCTGCATGATGAACTAAAGAAGATCAAGAGAGTAAATATCATGTTTCCGGTGGAGGCCAACTCGGTCTTTGTGGAGATGCCCTTGACCATGATCAGCAGGCTCCATGACATGGGCTGGAGGTTCTATACCTTTATAGGGGAAGGCGGGGTGAGACTCATGTGCTCCTGGGACACCACTGATGAAGATATCCAAGGATTCGTTGATGATGTAAGGGTTGTGGCACATGAGAGTGGCTGATGTAATAACCGATATATAATAGCTCAATATGGAACCAGATTTTCCTTATAACTTGACAAGAGACGCCTGGAGAACTACCTAAGGATCGAGACACACAACAATTGAGCTGAGGTGGATATATGCCCATCTATGAATATGAATGTAAAAAATGCGGTAAAGATTTCGAGGCGCTTGTACCTATGAGTGCGAAGGATAATCCGGCGTGCCCCACATGCAAGAGCGTCAAGGTAAAAAAGAAAATGTCAATAACCGCATCTTCCAAAGGGGGCTGCGGTACATGCGCCTCCACATCATCGTGTTCTTCAAAAGGACATACCTGAGGGTAAAAGCCTTAAAGGCCCGGTCAGGGCTTTTCGAAGATGTTTTTCAAGACGATGGTTTCCTCACGTTTTGGTCCCACCGATACGATGGCTGCCTTAACGCCAAGCTTGTCTTCAATATATCCCAAGTATGCCTTGCAGTTTTTCGGCAGGTCATCGAAGGATTTGATATTGCTCAGTGGTTCATCCCACCCGGGCAGCTCATCAAAGACAAGATCAAGGTCTGAATACATATCGAGAT
>CAYMDG010000010.1:0-28101 GCA_964388905.1 uncultured Bacteriovoracaceae bacterium | reverse complement strand
ACCTTGTATTCCGGTTTCCATGATGCTGCCCTGACGACATAGGATACCTCTACAGGGCCGTTCCCTGTGATCCCGATCTTGTATCCAGGATTCTGACTCACTTTATCAAGTTGGTTCTGCATATCCTTGATCTCGATCTCGATTTTTTCTGTCTTTCCGGAGAGTTCAACGATGCGATTATTCAGTACAGTAACCCTGTTCTCAATAAATCCCAGAGCATCGGCAAGACGGGCCTTTTCAAAGGTTGTCGCTTTTCCCTTTGAACCGGCAGCATCGTAGATGATATCTGTCTGTTTTTCCAACATGGCCTGATCCCTTTTAAGAATCGCGAGAGAGGCCTGTTTTTTAGAAAGGGCATCCTTGAGGTCCTTAACTTTCCCGGACATGGTCCTCGCGGGCTCGACTCTAACCGAGCGGACCGATCCTCCTTCATGGGGTGTAATCACCAGTGAATCAGGCACTATCTCAGGAGGCGCATCGATTAGGAGATGACCATTTATATCGCTATCAAAGGTCACCAAGGCCTGATCGTTGAACAGAATGACCTTCTTGATATCAAACCCAAGTCCTAACCCTGCCTGTACAAAAAGACACAGCATTACAATAGAGAAGACTCGCAAGATTCTCATCTCTTTCCCCCTGGTATAATTCAATCCGAATTTTCATGAATGCAGTCTATGATTTGATATTGTGTAGCATAACCGTTTTGCAGGGTAAGGGCAATGTCGAAGATTGGGTTTTTCCTCAGAGGACATAGACTTGTCATGAGCATCAATCAGAGAGTTGACTTGCCAATAAAATGACTTTAATGTGAGTGCAAGATTTCAAGAATGTTATTTGTTGACTTATCTTTTAAGGGGAGTGAATGCGGAGGATTTTCATTATAGGACTGCTTGTGGTCCTCCTCAGCACATATCTTTATTTAGATCCATTACCACTACGTGCTTACCCTGCAGATGATGGTTCATCCAGTACGGAATTCCGTGAAAATCTTATGCCTGCAGAACAGGGGGATGCAAAGGCACAGGTATTTGTTGCATACCTGTATGAGACAGGCCAGGGGGTAACCCAAAATTATTCAAAGGCAGCCGAATGGTACAGCCGTGCAGCCAGACAGGGCAACCCTGAGGCACAGACACAGCTTGGCAATATGTACCGCATGGGAAAGGGTGTTCCCCAGAACTACGTGCTGGCTTATATGTGGTTTGATCTTGCTTCGAGTCAGGGGAGCAAACAGGCCATTGAACTGAAAAAGGGTGTTGCCAAGAGGATGAGCTTCAAGCAGGTCGGCGAGGCCAAGAGGCTGGCTCGGCAGTGGAAAACCGGCAAGTGATTCTCCAGCCAGTGGCTGGCATGCAATCCAGGTATCTCATGTAAAGCGGCTCAATCCAGGCGCTTCAAGTAGCCATCCGGAGCAACAGTGATAAGTAATTTGTTCTCTATGGCCCTGTTTATTTCGAATACAAGAGGTGTTCCGTCGGCTCCTGTGCGTCCTTCCTCTTCCAGGCGGCGCAGGTATTCCCAAACTGCGGTTTTGGGATTGTTGCCTTTACCCCAGGGGCGGTCCGCAGACAATTCGTCCGGCAGGTCCTCGATAATTGTATCGAACACACAACAGTAGCTTCCCTTGCTCGTCAGCGGCGCGTAAGCTTCGAGTTCAGCAAGCACATGCTCGTGTGTATGGTTGGAATCAAGGAACAACAGCACTTTATTATACCCCTTGGCAATCCGGTACACCTGAGCGATTATTCCCGGTGCAGTGGATGAGCCCTGGATCATTTCGATGCGGTGCGACATTGGATGTGCCTCGATGGCGGCACGATTATGGGCCCGAATATCGATATCGATGCCCAAAACCCGCCGGCGCGTGGCGCGGGGGTCAAGTGCTGTTCCGGCTTCAACGGCATCGCAATAGTCAAGCAAGGCCAGCATAGACGCACTCATGATAATCGATCCGCCGTGTGCAATGCCGGTTTCAATGATCAGGTCGGGCTTGATCTGCCAGATCAGCTCCTGCACTTCCATTATATCCTGGGGATACTGGATTATGGGGCGACCTTGCCAGAAGAAGTTGTAAGAATATTGAGGTATTATCGAAGCCTGCATAAAAACTGCTGCTGCTTCGCACAGTTGCTTATCGGCTTTGATGGCAGCAATTCTCTCTACCACTTCCTTTTGAAAATCACTCATGATCGACCTCGATATATTTGAATGCATTGCTGGTCATTTTCTTGATCTCCTCCAGGTAATTGGAGTTCATGACGTAAATTGTTGAGCCCTTTGGCAATATAGCCATAGCCTCTGAGGGTGATTGAACCAATAATCCTGTTGATGGCAAATATTTACCCTGTTTTGCCGGGTTGATGTCTATGACAGAGCTTATAGTTTGGCCAGCTCGCGATTTGAGCAGCGCAAAGATGACGCCTTTAGAAGCTCCACCCCAAATGGCGGCTTGGCACGGCTCGGCGATGTTACGGGTGAAGTCCTTCGGAAAAGACACGCTGTCTTTGAGGTTTATTTCCGGCTTCCTCAGAGTTGCGAGTTCCGCAACAACGTACAGATATTGGTTACCGAATAACCGCCCGCTCTCGATAATGGTACCGAACATTCGATGAAAGTCGGAAATACGGAAGTAATTCACATGCTCGTAGAAAATATCGAACCATGATCGGTGCAGGCATATCCAGTCGAAGCATGGCACTTCGATATAAATCCTGCCGCTGCCGCCATTGGATTTTTTCAATTGAAGCAAGAATTTAAACGGGTCCTGGATGTGTTCAAGTACATGGCGTAGCACCAGGCCCTTTGTCTTGATTCCGAGCCCCGGTTCAAAGTACTGCTTCAAAATCCTCGGATTGGTTCCTTCATAGATTGGATCAAAACCGAAAATGTCGAATCCTTTACGCAACAGCATTTCGAGAAAGAAACCCTTGCCGCAACCCACCTCAACAATCGAATCTCGTCCCAGGCACCGATCAATGATGCGCGATACGAATTCGAGGTGCTCTTGAAACAACGGGCTCAGGGCCTGTTCGTTTTGATAGTGGGCATCGTATACCATCAACTCAGGACGAAAGGCCTCGTTATAAACGAGTCCGGTCCGTTGGTCTTCCACCAGCTGCACATCACCTTTAGGGCAGGCCTTGGCTTCTGCTTCAGTGTCGTACATACGGTTCTGAAAAATCGGTAATTGCTCCTGCTGATAGAGCAGTTTTGTTTGGATTCTGTGATTCATGCCGATACCCCATGCCTAACACCGACCACACAGGGTGGATCGACAAGGTTGTCTGGACGAGCGCCGAATCTGAGTAAATCGCGTCGTCCATATTCATCGGCGATTTGTTCTGCGAGTTGCCGTACTGATATGGGTATGCCAGAGCAGATATTGACCGGGCCTAGTTCTTCGCTTAGTGCGGTCTCTACAATCATTCGTCCGGCGATGCTGACATCTAGGAAATCCCGAATCTGGCTGCCACTGGTGAGTTCGACAGCTTCGCCGGCTCTAAGCTTGTTGTGCAGATAGGGCACCAGACGCCGTTCATCCTCACCTTCTCCATATAGATAAAACAAACGGCACCAGGCAAACTCCACATTCTGATGGGGAAGCCATTGCGAAAGCGCAATAAAGGTAGCAGCCTTTGCCCCGGCGTATGGTGTTAATGGTCGCAATGGGGTTTCAACGGATAGCATGCCCCCGGTGAGATCGTACTCAAAGCAGGTGCCGATACCGATGAAGCGTCGCACTCCGGCCAGCTTAGCTCCTTTCGCCAGCTGGAGCGTCCCGGTCAAACAATCGAGATTCTTGGCGGACTGGAGATATTTGCCGGGCTCGGCATACCAGGCGGCATGGATGACAATGTCGATGCCTTCACAAACAACTTTCCACCAATCGGCACTCTCGGCAAAGAGGTCCGGCGTGGCAATAACCCATTCAATGGCCTTCAGGTTTGCAAGCTGCCCTTGCTTTCCTTCGCGAACTACCGCTCGAACCTGAGCGCCGCATTCGTTTAGAGATCTCAGCACTTGGCGACCGACAAAGCCCGTAGCTCCGGTAAGCAAAACGTTGCCGGTCATGCCATCTCCAGTTTTGGAACGGCCGTAACGAACTTCGTTCCCAACTCAGCCAGGCTGATGTTTTGCTGCTTGACCTCGTCGGCGATGTTCCATGGGAGAATCAGTACGATATCCGGTATGACTTCTCTCAGTACCGCAGGTGGCAGAATTGGTATGTGGCTGCCAGGGAGAAATTTCCCCTGCTTGGAGGGTGCAGAATCACAGACATACGGCAGCAGGTCGGGTTTGATTCCTGCAAAGTTAAGCAGGGTGTTCCCCTTAGCCGCGGCCCCGTAAGCGGCTACTTTCTTGCCGGAGAGTTTTTGTTCGATTAAGAATAACAACAAATCGTCCTTTACCCGCTCGGCCTGCTGTTGAAAATTCCGGTAGGTGTTCAGCATCCGCAGCCCCTGCCTTTCTTCTTCAGCCAAGAGTGCCGGTACTGCCGCCGTCTGAAGGCGAGAATCGAATTCATGGCAGCCATACACGCGCAGGCTGCCTCCGTGGGTGGGCAGTTCTTCCACATCAAACACGCGCAGGCCCGCTGATTCGAATATACGATTGACCGTGCAGAGAGACAAATAGGAATAATGCTCATGATAGACAGTATCGAACTGGGTCTTCTCGATGAGGCGCATCACGTGGGGGAACTCAAGGGTGATCGTACCGCCGGGTTTGAGCGCGGCCTTCAGGCCGGCGGTGAAATCGTTGATGTCAGGCACATGGGCGTAAACGTTGTTGCCGATGATGAGATCGCCCTGACGGCCCTCACTGGTGAGCTGGTCGGCCAGCGCCTTGCCGAAGAATTCATGGAGAACCGGAATGCCGATTTTTTCGGCTGCTTCGGCCGTTCCGGCGGACGGTTCGATGCCGAGGCAGGGGATGCTGGCAGCCACGAAGTTTTTCAGCAAGTAACCATCGTTGGAGGCTATCTCGATCACCAAACTGCTCTGACCAAGGCCGAGACGTTGCGTTATTTTCTCTGCGTATCGGCTGGCGTGAGCAAGCCAGGTTTGCGAAACGGATGAAAAGTATGCGTAGTCGCCCGTGAACAGCTCATCGGCGCTGACGTAGTCTTCAGTCTGAACCAGCCAGCAGTCGGTGCAGACATAGAGTTTGAGTGGGAAGTAAAGTTCCGGTTTGTTCAGGTCTTCTGCTTTCAGGTAGGCGTTGGACCACGGGGCAAAGCCGAGGTCGAGGAAGACATGTTCCAATGGGGAACGGCAGTGGCGGCAGTTCATATTTCGATCCCCTTGAACTCATTGTCAATGAATGGATAACTCTGATCTTTGGGTGAAACAGGACCCACGGGCAGAGGCCACTTGATGGACAGGGCGACATCATTAAATCTCAATCCTAGCTCAAGTCCCTGATTGTAGAATGCACTATGATGATAGATCAGCTCGGCATTATGGGTAAGAGTTTGAAATCCATGCGCAAATCCCTCCGGGATATAGACCATACGCATATTATCTTTCGATAATTCTACACCGTACCATTGCTTAAAGGTGGGTGATCCCGCCCTGATGTCCACCATGACATCAAATACTTTCCCTTGAATACAACGGATTATTTTTGCTTCAGACACCGGAGGGAGCTGATAATGCATTCCCCGGATCGTCCCTTTTTGCCTGGTTACGGAATGGTTGATCTGGACGATCTGCTTATGAAAGCCGATTTGGGCAAACTCCCTTTGGCAAAATGTTCGGGCAAAGAGCCCTCTCTCATCAAGGAAGGGTTCAAGTTCAATGTAATACGCTCCTGCTATAGGTGTTTCAATAAATTTCATTCTTCAGTCCATGGCATATGTTTGCTTTTTGCATCTGCTATATAGATGCGGAGATCCTCAAGACTCTGAACCTGGTTGTCTTCATAAAAGGACCTGTACCACCGTGCTGTTTTTTCTACTGCGATTTTCCCATCCCAGACAGGTATCCATTTTAATTTTGTACGGGCCTTTGAACAGTCGAGCCTGAGCATGGCCGCCTCATGCAATTGATCGGAATCTTTGCTTATTTCAAAGTCAATTTTAGGCCATACCTTTTTAACTCGAGCTGCAATTTCCCCAACCGTCACATTCCCATCTTCAGACGGTCCAAAGTTCCATGCTTCCGCAAATTCCTTTTCACCTTCTTGAATCTTTTGCCCAAGGAGCAAATAACCGCTCAGCGGTTCAAGAACATGCTGCCAAGGCCTGGTAGCATGAGGGTTACGGATCTTTACTGTTTCATTTTTACTTACAGCACGCATCATGTCAGGGATAAGCCGGTCAACAGCCCAATCACCGCCCCCGATTACATTACCTGCTCGGCCGCTCGCCAGAAGGGTGTGATGAATGACTCCATAATCTTTTGGATTATAAAAAGAATTACGCCAGCAACTGGTGATAAGCTCGGAACATCCTTTCGAGGCGCTATAGGGGTCATAACCGCCCACAGGATCAATCTCCCTGTAACCCCAGGGCCATTCTCTATTCTCGTAACATTTGTCACTGGTGACATTCACGATGGCGCGTACCGTGCCGCTTTCTCTTGCCGCCTCGAAAACGTTGATGGTACCCATAACATTGCTGGTAAACGTTCCAACAGGGTCATGGTAGGAAAGCCTGACAATAGGCTGTGCGGCAAGATGAAATACAATCTCCGGTTGCTGCTCCTTGAATATTTTTTTTATTTTGTCAGCATCGCGGACATCCCCGATGATGGAGTCTATTCCCATATTAAGCAGGTTAAAATGGTTTGGTTCCGACGGGGGTTGAAGTGCGTAGCCTGTTATTTTTGCACCCATTTGAGATAACCACAGGGCAAGCCATGATCCCTTGAAACCGGTGTGCCCGGTTATCAGTACTTTTGTATTGCGATAGATACCGTTAAACATGAAGTGCTACCATATCTTCCATTTTGCTGTGCCGGAATTCCATATGTTGTTGAGATATTCCATGTCCCGCAATGTATCCATACAAGCCCAGAAACCCCGGTGTTTATAAACCATCAACTGGCCTTCTCTGGCGAGCTGCTCCATGGGGCCAATTTCAAGATCGCAGGAATCATCTATGGAAAGATAATTGAAGATGGCCCTGTTGAACACAAAAAAGCCCCCGTTGATGTACCTGTTGCCGGTTTGGGGCTTCTCGGCGAAGGATTCCACCCGTTCTCCGTCAATCTTTAATTCACCAAATCGCGAGGCCGGATTGATTCCCGTAACCGTCACTAGTTTCCCATGCGACTTATGAAATTCCAATAGAGCCTTAATGTCCACATCTGCGATACCATCACCATAGGTCATCATGAAGATTTCATCGCTGATATATTTCTCAATTTTCTTTAACCTTGCGCCTTTGAGGGCGTTCTCCCCTGTATCAGCCAAGGTAATTTTCCAGCCTGCTTCAGCGTGAGAATGGTGGATGCACATATTTTCCGGTTGGCCCAGCTCTATGGTAACGTCATTGTTCATCACTTCATAATGATAAAAATAATTCTTGATCATCTCACCTTTATATCCGAGAGCCAGAACAAAATCCTCACATCCAAACTGCGAATAATATTTCATGACATGCCAGAGAATAGGGCGCGAGCCTATATTAACCATGGGTTTAGGCCTGAATTCTGTTTCTTCCCGAAGACGGGTTCCAAGACCACCGCAAAGGATTACAACCTTCATTTGATGTTCTCCTCTTATAATTTTATCCTTCTCAAGCCAGCTTTCTTAAAATTCTAACGGCTGATCAGTAATCCGGCATGTTTCGATCATGTCCTGCACAGCACGGCAACGTGCAGGGCCAAGATGTACTGTATCACTCCAGCCGGGAGATCCATAGGCATAAGTCACCAGGTACTGATTCGGTCGTAACCCTGATTCCAGCCATTTGTCCTGGGAGATCTTACCGGTAGCGTATCCGGAGGCTATGGCGGAAAATTGCTCACGAAAGGGTTGCAGTTGGGGGGTATCCTCAAATAACACTTCTTCAATTCCAGAGATCAGCTCAACGTGGCCGAGCAGCCTTTGGGCCACCATGTTAACCATCTCCCGCTTTTCCCATTCCATCACTTGGGCTTCCGTAACCAATCCATAGGCACGCGACCGTAGGAGGAAATATCTGTATCTGAGAAAATCATGCTTGATTCCGGCAAAACGTGCCCCCTGCATGTATGCCTGTGCAACACGGCTGTTAATGAAGGTGGACAGCTCGGCGAAATCCAACGGCCCGAATCTGCCTGCAAAGCATTCATACTGTGCGCGGTGTGCATCGTGATACCACGACTCGGTCAATTCATATTCCATGCGGGGCACAGTCTGGGAATGTAGGTAGAACAGGTCAGGGATTGTCGCAATATCACCGTGTTCCAGTAACGTGCCCACGAGCTCCCACATGCCGAAGGATTGGTTGTCGTAGGTGAAATAGCGCTGGAAAATATCTCTTCTGCACACAGGGAACCATAGCATGATAAACCTGTTGAATACCTTCAGCTTGTCGCCTTGTACGAAATCTGTTCTTTGATCCACAAAATTCAAGGTAGCAAGGATCTTTTCCGTGGAACGATCCCACTCTTGATATCCGCCGTATACCCCCACTATCCGGGGATTTTCATCCATGATGGAAACCGCTGCCTGCAATCCGTCGGCATAGACTTGGTCATCATCACATAAGGTGTAGATATATTTTCCTGTGGCCAGCGAGATGGCGGTTGCGAAATTTTTCCATGCACCACGGTTTTCTGGCTGACGAATGGAGCGGAAATGACGAAAGCGGCGCCGGTATGAATCAATTACATCTTGGGTCTTATCAGGGGAGCAGTTGTCTGAGATGACGATCTCGACATCATCGCCGCAAACCTGTTCCAGATGTTCGAGTGTCTCCTGCAGAATATCCGCCCGGTTGTAAGTCGGAATGCAGATGCTGAGGCGCGGCCTCAACTGAGTTATGGTTGTTTCCGTTTTTTCACACGCAAGGTCGCGGCTCATGAGCGACGCCTTTGCAAATGTCGAGTCCGCAGAATTCCAGAAATCAGGGTTCATATTGTCCTGAGTTTTATTTGATAAAATGGGGACGGGAATTGGTTCACGCTGTAGGCCGTAACGCATACGGACAAGCTGCCTTCTCCTTTCCATCTCGGGTGACTGATGCCCTAATTCACCCATAATTTTGAGATATTCGAGAGAGGATCTCCCGGTATAAAAGGATGATAAATCTATGGCTTTTTCCCGGTATTCGAGGATGGAAGCCAGTAGCCATTTGTTCAATTCCTTCGGGATTACATTGTCAAACCTCGGTGATACCGGGATAAAAGGCTCTGATAGGATTACTGTCTGCTCCGTTCCGATGAGGTTCAAGATGGTGTCAACGGTAAGAAGGGAATCCCCCCTTTTGCCGAGTTCGGACTGTATTCTTACATGGGTAATGAGTCGGGATATATTTACATTCAGATCCAATGCCCTGGAGCTCTCTTCCCAAGCCTTTTGCAGGCTTGCGTAACGGGAATGAGCCTTCTGGTTTTCAGAATGTGCCATGACATAGTAGTTCAGTGCATTCTCATAGTGGTCCCACCCGGGTAAGGTTTTTCCCTGCCCTATGGATGCCCAGCACCCCATGAACACAAGAAAGTACGGCATGGTTTGCAATCCCTGCTGCCAGGCAGAAGCATCGCTTATGGGACCGGGTGATGGGATCTCTGTGACCAGTAGGCCCTGCTCCTGTAATAATTGTGCCCGGTCTCTCTTGCAGCAGAAAAGGTTAAGTTGATATCGGTCGAAAGATGCAGCCAGATCGATGGGGGCCAGGATATTAAGCCCGGGTACGAGGTGGTATAGTTGATAACCCAGTTCTAGAAAATCATTTATCAAAGCAGTATTTATGGTGTGGACGTGTTTCAATTCAAACATGATCAGGGGTGATCGTGTAGACAAGAAATGCTTTCCTCCCAGGACAATGTTGTGTTCCTGTCCTTCTGCATCGAGTTTGATAAAATCTATAGTATCCCATGGGTATGTGTTCTCGCACTCATCGAGGTTCAGAAGCTCCACGGTTTCATACTTGCTGCCGGAGTCCGGTTCATCCGTTATGGCATTCATTTCCGGATCAGGGTTCAACGAGATCTTTGCCGTTCCTTTTTTGTCTGACAGGCCTGCCTGTACCAGTTCGACGTTTGTCAGGTGGTTTGCCAGGATGCTCTTTCTTAGGAAGGCTGCGGTCAGGCTGGTGGGCTCAAAGGCCCAGATCTTGCCCGAAGGCCCGATAATTTTTGACATGGTGAGGGTGTAGAGTCCATAATTGGCCCCGATGTCGATGACGTTCATTCCTTCATGCAGGAGCTTCCTGATAAAGTGGATCTCCTCTTCAAACCAGTCTTCCTGCTCGAGCAGGATATAAGGGGTCATAAATCGTATGGAAGGGGGAACGCAAACCTGGATTCCCCCCTTGATATTTACCCGAAGACAAGTTTCATCCGGTTGATCAGGAACTTCTTTCATTACACCTTCTTTCGTTTCACCTTGTTTTATCACACACCTCCTGTATGACCCCTAACAATCTTCATCTTTGAGGTTATGCGTGAGCCTTATATCTTTCCTTCATGTATCAAATTCATATATCTCTGCGACAAGTCCAGTCCGGTTTTGCGGTCGTATTCGGTTAATACAAGGTGGCATAAATCAAATGACCGGAAGATCTCATGCATGATGATGGCATATCTTAGCAGTTTTTGTTCGCTCAGCTTATCAAGTTCCATGAAATTCTTTACATATATCGCATCAGCCCATAGCTCCTGGCTGATGCGATCGTTGATATTGTCTTTTACGGATAAAGGTTTAAATGCCCGGCCCGAGATAGCAATGAATTTATGAAACTCGAAGCCATTTTTTCGCAGAATCCTGTCAACGTCGGCAAAGAGGGGCTGGTTTTTATACAAGGGCACAAATTCAACCTCTGCTTGAATGACAAGGGTATTCTTCAGCACCTGGGATGCATTATCCAGGATCATTTTTTCAGCCCCTTGTACATCGATCTTTAAAAAGTCCGAGTTAATTAGTTCAGGGATATCATCCAGGCGGACAGTCTGCATCTCTTCGGTCTTGATTACTTGCATTAACTCATCCAAGTTCTGGAACTTGATCGTAAGGTCATGGTTCGGTTCATAAAGGGATGAAGTCATGCCTGTATTCGTGATGTAGAAAGGTTTTTTCGTCCCGTCACCGACTGCATAAGGAAGGAATTTGCGATTTTTCAAGCTTGATTCATTGAGGTTTTTACACTCCTTTTCCAGTGGCTCAAAACCTATAATACAGGCAAGATCACTCGATAGTAATCCCTCATAGGGATTGTAAGGATCGTCAATATCCATGGCACCGATATCAACAATCTGGATCATTTCCTCCAGGGTGATCCCTAACAGTTCAACGATATTTCGAGTAGTTCTTTCGGAGAGTATACTGGTATTCCAGAATTCGGGATTAATATTGTCCCGAGTTTTATTTGATAAGAGTGGGTTGGATATTGGCTTGTCCTGCAGGCCGTAACGCATACGGATAAGCTGCCTTCTCCTTTCCATTTCCGGGGATTGATACCCTAAACCCTTCATGCTTTCGAGATCTTCCATCGATGAGTTGCATGAATAGAAAGAAGAGAAGAACTTGGCTTTTTCCCGGTATTCGAGGATGGAAGCCAGTAGCCATTTGTTCAATTCCTTCGGGATTACATTGTCAAACCTCGGTGATACCGGGATAAAAGGCTCTGATAGGATTACTGTCTGCTCCGTTCCGATGAGGTTCAAGATGGTGTCAACGGTAAGAAGGGAATCCCCCCTTTTGCCGAGTTCGGACTGTATTCTTACATGGGTAATGAGTCGGGATATATTTACATTCAGATCCAATGCCCTGGAGCTCTCTTCCCAAGCCTTTTGCAGGCTTGCGTAACGGGAATGAGCCTTCTGGTTTTCAGAATGTGCCATGACATAGTAGTTCAGTGCATTCTCATAGTGGTCCCACCCGGGTAAGGTTTTTCCCTGCCCTATGGATGCCCAGCACCCCATGAACACAAGAAAGTACGGCATGGTTTGCAATCCCTGCTGCCAGGCAGAAGCATCGCTTATGGGACCGGGTGATGGGATCTCTGTGACCAGTAGGCCCTGCTCCTGTAATAATTGTGCCCGGTCTCTCTTGCAGCAGAAAAGGTTAAGTTGATATCGGTCGAAAGATGCAGCCAGATCGATGGGGGCCAGGATATTAAGCCCGGGTACGAGGTGGTATAGTTGATAACCCAGTTCTAGAAAATCATTTATCAAAGCAGTATTTATGGTGTGGACGTGTTTCAATTCAAACATGATCAGGGGTGATCGTGTAGACAAGAAATGCTTTCCTCCCAGGACAATGTTGTGTTCCTGTCCTTCTGCATCGAGTTTGATAAAATCTATAGTATCCCATGGGTATGTGTTCTCGCACTCATCGAGGTTCAGAAGCTCCACGGTTTCATACTTGCTGCCGGAGTCCGGTTCATCCGTTATGGCATTCATTTCCGGATCAGGGTTCAACGAGATCTTTGCCGTTCCTTTTTTGTCTGACAGGCCTGCCTGTACCAGTTCGACGTTTGTCAGGTGGTTTGCCAGGATGCTCTTTCTTAGGAAGGCTGCGGTCAGGCTGGTGGGCTCAAAGGCCCAGATCTTGCCCGAAGGCCCGATAATTTTTGACATGGTGAGGGTGTAGAGTCCATAATTGGCCCCGATGTCGATGACGTTCATTCCTTCATGCAGGAGCTTCCTGATAAAGTGGATCTCCTCTTCAAACCAGTCTTCCTGCTCGAGCAGGATATAAGGGGTCATAAATCGTATGGAAGGGGGAACGCAAACCTGGATTCCCCCCTTGATATTTACCCGAAGACAAGTTTCATCCGGTTGATCAGGCTTGCCTGTCTTTTCCGTATTTTGCTGTCCAACTGTATCCTGTTGACCCTTCTGAATTTCTTGAAGGTTGTGGGCTGCATCTTCATTTTCTGGATCAATCTTGAGGGCTTTTTTGAAGCTTTCAACTGCCTTATGGACATCACCTTTCTGCCACGAGAGTACCCCGAGATCATTCAAAGCCGATACATTTTCCGGGTCAATCGCAAGGGCCATGTTGAATGCCGTTTGGGCATCCTCGATATTGTCAGCATTAAAATGGACTTCCCCCTCCCGGGTAAGTATCATGGATTGTTCTGATGGAGACTGCCTGGGATTCTGCCCAAGATGATCCGTTGGTTGATTATGGTCTTCTTTCATGGCACCTTCTTTCAAAGTTCCTTGTTTTATAGTGCAGCATTTCGCCCATATCCTTCTGTACTCATTTTCCAGGTGTTGCGTGAAACCCCGTGTATCCATCAAAGGGGAATGAACCATAATATCACGCTGCCGCTCACGCAATGCTGAAAGCCTGTCCGGATTATTCGCAAGGCTCACGGCCTTTTTTACATACTCATCAGTTGTATCAGCAATGAACTCCTCGAACCCTGCATTGGCCAGAAGGCTCACCCCGACCCTTGACATGTGCGCCTCTCCCTTGAGCACGATAACAGGGACCCCCATCCACAGGGCTTCACACGTAGTCGTGGTACCGTTATAGGGGAAGGTGTCAAGTGCGATGTCTACCTTGTTGTAAAGATCTAGATGAGCAAAAAGGGAAGGGAAGTCGCTCAGGAGTGTTATCCGGTTTTGAGAGATCCCATTCTTCAAGAACATATCCAGTAGGTTCCCTTGCGTATTTTCATTCGATAGGGGGCCTGATTTTAATATAAGACGCGAATTCGGCACCTTACGTAATATTTCCGACCAGGTGAGAACGGTTTTCTCATTTATCTTCGGACGGTAATTGAAAGATCCGAATGTAACATGTCCTGCTGTAAGTGCAGGTGGTTCTTTCCCCTGAGGTGAGTCTTCCGGGGGCTGATAACAGAGGAATCCTCGAGGTAGCCTTACAAGCTCTTCGGTGTAGAGCTGGTCTTGTTGCCCTGGCGGATCAGCCCAGGAATCTGTTATACGATAGTCCATGGTCTTCAACCCTGTTGTGTTCGGGTAACCGAGATATGTCACCTGGACAGGGGCAGGCTTGCTGGCAAATACGAGCAAGCGGTTGTTTGCTGTGTGTCCTGCAAGGTCAACGAGGATGTCGATCTCATCCTGGCGTATTATATTCGCCACCTCTTCATCTGAAATACCGCTGATATCCGTCCATTGATGAGCAAGGGTTTTAAATTCTTGGGTAATGGAATCAGGCCGTGCAACATCCGAGTAACAGTAGACCTCAAATATTTCGGGATTGTGCGAGGAGAGGATCCCTTTCATAAAGAAGGCAACAGAGTGAAGCCTGAAATCAGGTGATATGTATCCGATACGGATGGTTCGTTGAGCCGACCTGTAATCAGAGCAGGGTAGAACCTTGTCCATCAAGACCGATGCATGTCTTTTTGCCCAAGCCTCATGGCGAACAAAGATTTTGCTTGGATCAACCGGATCGTCATAATGTAATGCTAGGAGGAGATTCGAGTGTGTCTGAGCATATCCGGGCTTAAGCTCCACAGCCTTTTCATAACAGGATAGGGCATCTTTTATTCTGCCCTGGTCTTTTAATAAATTTCCCAGGTTATTGAACGCCTCAGGATTGACAGGTTGTATCTCAATTGCCTTCATGCAACAGGCAGCAGCCTCAGCAGACATCTTCAGGCCTTTTAATGTTGTTGCCATATTATAGTATGCATTGGCGTAAGCAGGATTTATTTCAATGGCTTTTTTATATGCATCCAGGGCCTCTTGCAGCCTTCCCAAGTCCCTAAGTACATTCCCGAGATTATTATAGGCCTGGGCATAGGACGGGTTTATCTGTATGGCCTTTTCAAAGGCAGTTTGGGCTTGCTCAAGGGTTCCCATCCCCATAAATACATTGCCGAGATTGTTATATGCCTGGACATAGTCAGGATTAAGGCTGATGGCTTTTTTATAAGATTCGATTGCAGCATGGTGATCCCCGGTTTCCTTGAAGGCATTACCAAGATTATAATATGCCTCGGCATAGTCAGCTTGAATCGCAATGGCATTATTGAAGCTGGCAATTGCTTCTTGAGGCTTCTTCAATTTCCTTAGGACGATACCGAGATTATTATGTGCCTGAGCAAAATCCGGTTTCAGGTGTATGGCCCGTTCATACTGTATGGCAGACTGTTCATTTTTCCCCAGGGCCTTTAACGTATTCCCCAGGATACAGTGATATGAAGGCATAGCGGGTCTGATTGCGATTGCCTGGTTCATATAATCTTCGGCATGAGCATAGTGACCTTTCTGATAGCATATGATGCCGAGATTGTTGAGTGCCGAGGTGTTTTCGGGATCTCGTTCAAGCACTTCAAGGAATGCATTAGTGGCATCTTCTATATGCCCTGAACCGAAGAGGGTCTCTCCTTTCTGAATGATGCCCTGCAAATCCTTTGCGATGATCTGCGGCTTGATTTCTTCTTCCGGGGTATTTCTGCTGCTGCTATTAACCATGGCCGTCTCACTTAAGCACCATCTTTGCCAGATGGACCTGAACTCATTTTCAAGATTAAGGGTAAAACGCCTTGCGTCCAACAAAGGTGATTTTTCCATCATTGTTTTGAGATGATGACGAAGAAAGGTCAGCCTTTCTCTATTTCGTGCAAGGCTGAGAGCCTTTGCTATATAATCATCAGGAGAATCTGCTGCAAGGTCTTCAAGGCCTATGCTCGAGAGAATGCTGAAGCCAACCCTTGAGACATGGATATCACCCCTCATCGCAATTACGGGCACCCCCATCCAAAGGGCCTCGCAAGTGGTTGTCGTGCCATTATAAGGAAAGGTGTCAAGGGCTATGTCGATAGTATTGTATAATTCAAAATGTTCCTTTTTGGACAGTGTATAAGCAAGGATTGTTATCCTGTCCGGGTCAATGTCGTGGCCTTTGAAAAGATGCAGCATCTGTTTTTTTACATGTTGGTCGGCTAAAGGTTTTGATTTGAGGACCAGCCTTGAATCAGGCAGTCTTTGAAGGATCTCAGACCATGTCTCGATGGTTTTTTGTGTGATTTTCGGCCGGTTGTTGAAAGACCCGAAGGTTATGTGTCCCGACTTTAATAATGGCAGGTCGGTAATGTCAGGCGTCCCCTCAGGGGGGGTGTAACACAGAAAGCAATTCTGAAGCCTGATGAGTTTTTCCGAATGCCATTTATCAGTAATGCCGGGTGGATCAGCAATCCCGTCCGTGATGCGGTAATCCATGGTATCAAGACCTGTCGTGTTCGGGTAGCCAAGATATGTGACCTGGACAGGTGCGGGTTTTCCGGCAAAAAGGGTCATACGGTTGTCCCCGGTATGTCCTGAGAGATCTACCAGGATATCAATCTTATCCTTTTGTATCATACCTGAAACCGTCTCATCCGTCAGGCCGTATATATCCTGCCAGTGATCCGCCATTTTTTTTAGGAGCCCTGTTGCGGCATCAGGATTCTTGAGATTTGAGTAGCAGAATATCTCAAAGCTGTTCCTGTTATGAGATGCAAGGACGGATTGAATAAAATATGCAACAGAGTGCACCTTGAAATCAGGAGACACATAACCGAGACGCAGCTTCCTGTCCGGGGATCTGTCGTTTTTATGTTCAGGAATATATTTTTTAAGCAAAGAAGCGTGAGCAGATTCCCATTCTCTGTGCTGGTTGAACAATTCAGCCGGGTTTATAACGTTTGAATAATGCATTGCAAAAAGGATGTTAGAATGTATGGCGGACATGTGAGATATTGATGTCGATGTAGTCATAGGGTATTTTTCAAGGGCAGTCCTATAAAATGAGATTGCTTTTTCATAATACCCCTGGTCCTTATAAATGTTCCCCATATCATTCCATGCAATTGCAAAATCAGGTTTGAGATCAATTGTCTTTTGATAATATTCCAATGCCTCGCTGGATTTATCAATGCGCTCAAGTCCTTTTCCGATATTGTAATATATCTCAGGCGATTTGGAGTTGAGCTCTGCTCCTTGACGTAGCGTTGAGATGCCTTCCTCTATCTTGCCGGAATCGATAAGGGCTGTTCCAAGATTGTTCCATGCATCTGTATTGTCATGATCTATTTCAAGCACTTGTTGGTATAATTGAGCTGCTTTGTCGTTTTCTTTCATTTGTTTGAAACAATTGGCCAGAGAAAAGAGAATAGCTGTATTGCCGGGTTTAATTTCACTCGCATGTTGTAAATATTCAATGGCTTCCTCGGTGTTTCCAAGCTCCAGGAATGTTTCTCCCAGGCCCTTTAATGCATCTGCATTAGCAGGTTGGAGATCCGTTGATTTCTGATAATGTATTCTGGCCTTTTCAGGATCTCCAAGTTCTCTGTATAGATTGCCGAGATTGCAGTGTGCGCTTGCATATGCAGGATTGATGATGATTGCCTGGTTATAAGCTTCCAGGGCTTCTTCGTGTGCCCCGGTGCTTCTTAATGTGGCGCCAAGATTGTTAAAGGCCTCTGCGTAGCCCGGGCTTAACCTGATGGCATCCCTGTAGCATTTCTCAGCCTTCAGGTGCTCTCCTTTCATCCTGAAGGCATTTCCGAGATTACAGCTGTATTCAGGAGAAGTGCAGTTAATGGACAGAGCCTTGCTTATAAGGCCGATTGCTGTTTCAGCGTCATTCATCTGGTAGGCGATAACACCGAGAAGATGCAGTGCATCAGGCTGGTCAGGGTGTTTGGCTATTATCTGCCGGTAGATCGCTTCAGCCTCCTTGAGCTTGCCGGATCTGTGTTTCTTCATGGCTTTTTCTAAATATTGATTAATATTCATTCTATCTCCGAATTCATGTAAATGAATTCCTGCGGGTTAAGGTATTTTCATCTCATGATTATTCCCAATAATGCTATTTATCTCTTCAAGATTGTTTCTGGCATGGATAGAGGCCGGATCAATCTCGAGGACAGTGGTGAAAATCTCTATAGCCGACCTGATTTCACCCGTATGCCAATAGACGACACCGAGATTATTCATGGCCGTGACATTTTCAGGATTTATCGCAAGGACCTTTCTAAAGGTGCGTTCGGCCTCTTTGAAGTGACCGGAATTGAATAGATCCTCTCCCATATTAATAAGCCGCCCAATTTCAATTTGGCCTGTAACTTGAAGCCTGTTATTATTAAATGGCGATACTAAATCTCCTGCGCACCATTTTTGCCACATTATCCTGTACATGTCTTCCAGGTTAATTGTGAAGCCCTTCTCATCCATGAGATGAGAGTTCCTTATCATATCCCTGAGCCTGCTGCGAAGACAGGCAAGCCTTTCAATGTCATTTGCAAGTTGGACTGCCTTATTAATATAATCCGGCCTTGATTCAGAGATTAGGCCCTCGAGTCCTGAATTTTTCAGAATGCTTGTGCCAACCCTTGAAGCATGTATGATGCCTTTGCGAGTAATTACAGGCACTCCCATCCAGAGGGACTCGCAGGTGGTCGTTGTTCCGTTATACGGGAAGGTGTCAAGTGCAATGTCTATGTTGCTGTACATGCCTATATGTTCTGACAATGATCTTATTGGCTTCAGGATATTGACCCGATCAGGGGAGATGTTGTTCTTCATAAACAGGTCTGTGATGCTCGATTTCTCCTGATCACTTAAAAAATTTTTAAATTTCAGGAAAATCCTCGAGTAAGGCACAATACCTAATATGCTAGACCATGTATTGATCATATCTGCTGTTATCTTTGCCCTTTTGTTGAAACAACCAAAGGTGATGACCCCGGATTTGAGGGCAGGCAGCGGGCCGGGTTCGGGGGTATGCTCAGGGGGCCTGTAGCATAGGAATCCGTAGGGCATCCGCACAAGTTCTTCAGTATGCAGGTAATCTGCTCTGCCCGCCGGGTCTGTAAAAGAATCTATTATACGATAGTCCATTGTATCGAGCCCTGTTGTGTCCGGATATCCCAGATATGTCACCTGCACCGGGGCGGGTTTTTGTGCAAACACCCTAAGACGGTTGTTGGCCGTGTGCCCTGCTAGGTCAATCAGAATATCAATATGATCTTTCAGGATAAGGTCTGTGACTGCTTCATCAGTCATACGGTATATATTCCGCCATGTAACAGTAAGCATTTTGAGCCTTTCTGTTACGTGGTCCGGACTGGCGACATCGGAATAACAGTATACATCAAAACTGTCCCTGTCATGTGATGCGAGGACCGGTTCAATGAAGTGAGCTACCGGATGAGACAGGAAGTCAGGGGATATGTAGCCTATGCGCAATTTTTTATCGGGATCCTTTTCGTTTCCATGTGAATGGATAGTCTTTAAGGGCAGCGCATGTATGTCTGCCCATTTTTTATGTTCAAGAAAAATTTCTTCAGGAGAGGTATCATCTGTATAATGTAATACCAAAAGGAGATTAGACCGGGTTTTGTGAAGGGTTGGATTAATCTCCAGGCATTTTCTATAACAGAGGACAGCCTGTTGTAGGTTTCCCTGAGAAGTCATGACAGAACCAAGGTTGTTGTATGCATCCATGTTATCGGGCTGCATCTTTATTGCCTGTTTGAAATATCCTATTGCATCCAACTCATTACCCATATCCATGAGCGTGACACCAAGATTGACATAGGCATTTGGATAGTTGTTCTTTATTGCCTGATTGTAATTATCAATAGCCTTGTTAATATCTCCTAGCCCTCTATAGGTGTTCCCAAGGTTATAATATGCCTCTGTATAGTCAGGATTTATTTTTAATGCCTGCAACAGGTAGTTAAGGGCCTCGTCATATCTCTGGGCGTCATTCAAAGTAGCACCGAGGTTGTTGTGTGCTTCTGCATATTCCGGTTTAAGTCTGATGGCCTCTTTATACATACAGAGAGCCTCGTCGGTTTTACCGGCAAGCTTCAGGATGTTTCCGAGGCTGGATCTGAATGAGGCCCGGTCAGGGCATAACTGGACGGCCTTGTTTAAAAGGCCTTGGGATGTGGATATATCCCCTGACTGAAAGGCAGCAATTCCCATCATATGGAGGGCATCAGGATCTTCAGGGTTGATCCGGATGATCTGTCCATAGATACTTTTTGCGTCCTCGATCATTCCTTTTTGGTGGAGAAGCAGAGCCTTTTGAAACAGATCCTGCATGCTGCAGGATGATCCATCCACATTTGTTTCAATATCATTTCTTTGACGGGCCATATATTTATTAAGGTTTGTCTCCCTTATTTCTTAAGTGCTTGCGTTTTCAGTATCTCGTCAAGATTGATCTTGGCATCCTGGTATTGCGGGTCAAACCTGAGGGCCATATTAAAAGCTTCTACAGCCTTTTCTGTTTGCCCTGTGTGCCAATAAAGAACACCAAGGTCGTTCAGGGCTGTAATGTTTTCAGAGTCTTTTTCAAGGGCATGAAGAAAGGCGCATTTGGCATCAAGGAGATACCCTGATTCAAAGAGCTTTTCTCCTTCATGGATAAGGATATCCACCTGCGCCTTAAGGGAATCCCGGTTTGAGCGGGGTTCCTGCAAAGTATGCGTTTGTTGGTCATTACACCATCTTTGCCACATTGCCCTGAATTCTTTTTCAAGGGTTATGGTAAAGTTCGCCTTGTCCATGAGAAATGAATTTTTCATTATGGTTCTGAGATTCTTTCTAAGAGAGGTTATCTTTTCAATATTTCCTGCAAGGTTGACGGCCTTCTTTACATATTCATCAGACGATTCAGCAACAAGTTCATCAAGGCCGATATTTGACAGGATACTGTAGCTCACCCTTGATATATGGATATCACCTTTGAGTGCAATTACCGGCACTCCCATCCAGAGGGCCTCGCAGGTAGTTGTTGTACCATTGTATGGAAAGGTGTCGAGGCCGATATCAACCGAGTTGTACAGATCAAGGTGGTCCTCTTTTAATAGGATATTGCCGAACAGCATTATCCTATCTGCACAGATGCCTTTTTGTTCAAATAACCCCAGGACATAATTCTTTGTGGGCGCGTCGCTCAGGGCTGTTGCCTTCAGTATGAGCCTGGAATCCGGTACAAGATGTAATATCTCGGACCATATGCCAATAGTCTTATTCGATATCTTGGAGCTGTTGTTAAAACATCCAAAGGTAATAAACCCTGATGCTGATGCAGGGAGGTCTCTTACATCAGGGCACCCGGTTGGAGGTTTGTAGCACAGGAACCCATGAGGCAATCGTATGATCTTTTCCGTATGGAGGTGATCGGTCCTTCCGGGAGGATCGGTCCATGTATCTGATATGCGGTAGTCAATGGTATCAAGCCCTGTAGTGCTTGGATAACCTAAGTAGGTAATCTGTATGGGCGCGGGTTTGCGAGCAAACAAGGTAAGTCGATTGTTGCCGGTATGACCGGAAAGGTCAACAAGGATATCAATGCAGTCTTGTTGTATGAGCCCTGCAGCTTCGTGGTCCGTCATCTTGGTTATATCCCGCCAGTGGTCTGCAAGACTTTTGAAGTCAATGGTCTTATTGTCCGGTTTGTCAAGATTCGAATAACAGAATATTTCAAAACCCTCTCTGTCGTGAGATTCAATGATCGGTTCGATATAATAGGCTACCGAGTGTACACGGAAATCAGGTGATACATATCCGATCTTGAGTTTTCGATCAGGATTTCTGTCATTTGTGTGATGGGGTATAAGGGTTTTCAGCGGTGACGCATAGATCTTTGCCCATCTCTGATGCTGGCCGTAGATCATGTCAGGATCGATAGGTTCCGTATATTGAATCGTGAATAGAATATTGGAATGTGTTCCGGGTGCATTTTCCGGCTTGAGTTCAAGTGCCTTGTAGTAGCAGGCAAGTGCTTCGGTAAGGTGCCCCTGATCTTTAAGCAGGTTCGCCATATTATTATAAGCATTGCTGAAATCGGGCTTCAGCGTTATCGCCTTTTGATAACAGGAGATTGCCTCGCTTATGCAGTGTTGCTTATCGAGTCCCTGGCCAAGGTTATATGCAATATCAGCTGACGTGGGGTTTAAGGCCGATGCCCGGCGAAGGCACAAAACGCAATCATTATATTCACCGATATCCATCAGGGTGAGTCCGAGATTATTGAGCGTATCTGCATTGTCCGGCATTAATTGTAACGCCTTCTGGAGGTGTTTTATAGCATCCGTGTATTTGAGGTTGTTCTTCAGGGCCGTGCCGAGATTATAATGGGCCTGTGGAAAATCAGGTTTTATTCTGACTGCTTCCTGTAAAAAAGCAATGGCCTCTTCATAACGTTGCATCTTATACAATGTTGTGCCCATATCAAAGTTTGCATCAACGGAGTCAGGATTTATCTCGATTGCGCGTTTAATACTCAGCAGGGCATCTGCTTTTCCGCCCTTTGAATATAATGCTACTCCAAGCTTGCTGTGTGACTCGGCATGATCCGGTTTTAAGGTGATCGCCTGCTGGTAGGCGCTTATGGCCTCGTCAATCCTTCCTGTATCCGTGAAGAGATTTCCCAGGCTATAGCGATATTCCGCCTTGCCGGGATTTAAAGCAACAGCCTTTGTTATAAGGTCTTGAGCCTCATCGAATCTGGAGGTCTGATGTTTGAGCACGCCAAGCATGTGAAGTGAGTCGGTATGTGCGGGGTTAAGTCTCAGTAGCTGGGTGTAGATCTCTTCAGCCTCTTGGAATTGTGTTTTTTCGTGATATCTTACTGCAGAGATAAAGAGTGCATCAATAGAAGAAGGAGGGGAGGTGGATGGGGCTTTATTGTGAGTGCCGGATCTTTTTCTCATGTCTTGTCAGTCCATACCTTTATTATAATGATGGTCGCAGATTGTATAAGCAATAAATATACCAGAAGAATATTGATATAATAAACTGTAATATCAGTTAGTTATAAGACGTTGGGATTAACAATAAGTCAAAAATTTGACTTATTGCGGGAAATTAAAACATGGAAATATATTTTCATCATTCTCAAAAAAATCTCCCATCCAGTGATTTATGTTTATAACATTAAAAAAAAGATTAAAGTCGTATGGAATTCTGTCGATACCATAAGAAGAAGAAATCCAAATCCAACGAAAGGGGGCTTGTACCAGGCAGACTTGATCAGGGTCAAAAAAACTGATCACCAATAAAAACCGACCAAGGATGGTCGGATAAACCAAAAAAATCAAGGAGGATTCAATCATGGCACTTCGCATTAACACCAACGTCGCAGCAATCAATACACACAGGCAGTTACTCGGCACCGAAAAGGCAATGGGCAACAACATGGAGAAACTCTCCAGCGGTTTCCGTATCAACCGTGCATCAGACGATGCTGCAGGCCTGTCGGTTGCCAATAGGCTTCGTACAAACATCAGGTCATTGACCGTTGCTACAAGAAACGTTTCTGAAGCAAAGGCAATGGTATCAATCGCAGAAGGTTCTGCAAACCAGGTTGAAAGCATCCTCGAGCGTATGAAAGAGCTTGCAACCCAGGCCGCATCAGACAACGCAGCCCTTGACAGGTCAAAGATCAACGCCGAGTTTACAGCCCTTAGTTCAGAAATCGATAGGATCGTGAATGATACCGCGTATCAGGGCACCAAGCTGATAGACGGTACCTTTGGCGCAACAGCTGCAGTATCATCCAGCACCATATACACTGCAAGCGAGGTTTCACTGAGCGGCGCTGCAGCGGGTACTTATACGGTTATTGCTGCTGCTTCAACCGCGTCAATGACCAACGGAACCGTTACACAGGTCGTGGCCTGGTCGGCAAACAGCACCCTTAATTTTGATAAGCTCGGCGTAGCTATCAAAACAGACAGTGGTGATACAACCACAGCATTCAGTGTCGCCACCACGATTACGGTCGGTGGATCGGGTGGTACCTATCAGGTTGGTTCGGGTGCTTCAGCAACAGAAGACCAGATAGGGGTAACCCTTGGTGACCTCAATGCAGCCGCTCTTGGTACTGGTGCAGCCGCATATGTTACAAATATTGACCTTACCACCAGAACAGGTGCAGTTGCAGGCCTTACGATCCTCGATGATGCAATCGATGATGTGGGCGTAGTACTTGGCAACATCGGTGCTGCGGTGAACAGGATGGATTACACGTACTCCAATCTCCAGATCACTATAGAGAACTTCTCTGCATCTGAGTCGGTCATCAGGGATGTGGATATGGCATCCGAGATGGTCAATTTCACCAAGAACCAGATCCTGCTCCAGGCTGGTACGGCAATGCTGGCCCAGGCCAACATGTCTTCGCAGGGAGTCTTAAGCTTGATGAAGTAGTTAGTAAAATAACCGGGATGGTCACGGGGGCAACCCCGTGACCTCCTTGTTGCAAGGAGGGTGTGGCCATGAAAATTGAGAGTGTCAGTACCGTACCGATTGATTTTGTTCGGGTTGCAAATATCGGTGTGGGATCTCCGGCCATTACCAGGACATCTTCTAATCGAGACACAGAAGTAACCCAACCACAACAATCCCTTCAGAAAGATAAGCCATCTGCCGAAGAGATCCAGAAGAACGTTGAAGCGATTAATGTTCAGCTGGAGTCCATGAACATGTCCATACAGTTTAGTGTTGATACAGGATCGAAGGACATGGTGATTAAAATAGTGGACAAGAACAGCGGCGAAGTAATCAGGCAGATACCTTCCGCTGAGATGCTCCGGTTGAGGGAAAATATGACGGAGATGGCCGGGTTGATTTTGAAAGAGACGGTCTAGGTTTGAATGAGGCCGGTTTCCGATCCGCAATAATACAGCGGTCGGGATCTGGCCTTATGCAGGTTGAAAAGAGGGACTAACGTGGCGAACATTATTTCAGGAATGGCTTCAGGGATTGACTGGAGAACCATGGTCACCCAGCTCATGGAGTTGGAGCGGAAGCCAGAAACGCTCATGCAGGGCGAAAAGACAAAGCTCAATGACCGCAATACTGCCTGGACCACAGCCAACACCAAGCTCGCCTCCCTGAAATCAAGCGCACTCGCACTCGCACAGACAGATGGCTTCAGCTTGTTTAAATCGAGCTCAAGCATCACAGGCACCAGCCGCGCTGTGTCAGACTTTATGAGCTTTAACGTGGGGTCTAACGCATCCGAGGGATCATACGCGCTTACGGTAAACAGCCTTGCCCAAGCCCAGAAACTGGGCTCAAGAAGTTTCAGCTCCGTTACGGATGACCTGAACCTCTCCGGGGATCTGGTTATCAACAACAAGGTGCTGACCATAGCCGCCACTGACGGACTTTCAGATATCCGTACCAAGATCAATGCCCTGAATTCCGGAGATAACCCCGCAGGGGTCACGGCATCCATCTTCACCGTGGCGCCGGGAGAATACCGCTTGACCTTGACCTCACAAGCAACAGGCAAAGACGGCATCTACCTGGCAAACGGCTCTTCATCGGATCTCCTGGGTCAGCTCGGCCTAGCCGACAGTTCCACCTCCATACGTAATGCAATAACAGGAGGTTCACAGTCTGCTACCTTTTCAAGCTCAACGGCCTCCATTCAAGATCTTTTGGGGCTGACGAGTGCGGCATCCGGCACCGTAACAATTGCTGGTGTAGCAGGGATTACCATAGATCTGTCGAGTGATTCCCTGGAAGATATCAAGCAAGCCATCAATGATGCTGGTGGAAGCGCTACCATAGCTTCACACACAGACGCCGGGACCACGACCTATACACTCCAGGTCAACGGTACAGGGGCTTTCGTGGATTCAGGTAACATCCTTCAAACTCTCGGTATCCTCACGCAGGGTTACTCGGGTGCAACTTCGGATGTGAAAGGCGTCACCGGGACAGTTCAAAATACCCTCAGCGGGTCAGCCATTACCAAAGATACCCTTATCAGTGACATCGACGGATACAACACCTGGACAGCGGGTGATAGGATAACTATCCAGGGTACAAATCACAGCGGCGGTGCAGTAGGACCTGTTGATTTTACCATGACAACGGAAAACTCCACGGTAGGGGACTTGCTCTCGGCTGTTGAGGCCGCCTTCGGGGATCAGGTTTCAGCCTATGTCAACTCCAGAGGGGCCATTGTTGTGGAGGACAATCAGGCAGGGACTTCGAATTTGAGCCTGACACTGACATCGTCAATTGCAGATCCCGGTTCTGCTCTCGATTTCGGCACTTTCGGCCTTCCTTTAACCATCAGAAAGCGTGAGATCGTGGCAGGTGCGGATGCCGAGATCAACCTGGATGGTGTCACCATCACCAGGGATAAAAACCAGATCACCGATGTGATCGAAGGGGTTACACTCAATCTTCTCGGTGCAGATGAGAATGCCGACATCACCTTGAATATCACTCGTGATACCGATGGGATAAAGTCAAAGCTGGCTGATTTCATAAAAAAGTATAATGATATCATGGCATATATCCAAACCCAGTTCACCTATACAGAGGACACTACAAAGGCATCCCCGCTCTTCGGTGATTCTTCACTGCAGACCATAAAAAGTACACTCCGGAATGTCATTCTCTCGGGTGTGAACGGAATCACTTCCGGCCTTGATCACCTGAGCCTTATAGGCATCAACAGCGATCGGTACGGGCAACTCTCCATCAACAATTCGACTCTTGATGGATATCTTAAGACCAATTTGGATGATGTCATAAGACTCTTTACTGCCCAGGGCGCGAGCACGAACAGCAACCTCAGCTATGTGAGTTCCAGTGGAAATACCCAGGAGGGAGACTACGAAGTCAATATTACTCAGGCAGCCACCAAGGGCGGCACCACAGGCAGCGGATTCAGCGTGCTGGGGGCATTGAGCGAAGCTACCACTATCACCATGACGGATCCGGCTGGCAAACAAGCGCAGATTTCCCTGAATGCGGGCATGAGTATGACCTCCATTGTGAATGCCATCAACTCTGAGCTTTCGAAGATGTATAGTGAGATCAGGGTTAGCGCTAACAGCTACTTTTCAAATGCCATTCATACGATTTCCATGAATGCAGATACGACTCTTGACAGCCTTTATGACAATGCTGGGGTTTCAGCAGGCCTTGCCAACGGGGACGAGATCTCTTTTTCAGGAACTAACCGTAGCGGGGTTGCGGTGGAGGGATCATTCACGATCACCGACATTGCTACACAGAAAATTGGTGACGTGCTCAGCACCATCGAGGGTGCGTATGGGACTGGATACGATGCCTCCATAGATACCCAGGGCCGCATTACTATCAAGGACACGACTGATGGCGACTCCAGCCTAGCTCTTTCTATCCCGGCGATAAAAAATCTGAATTTCGGCGCCATCGACGTTGATCCGACCGGGGCGGATGGCTCCCTTGAGGGTAGATACTTCTTCGACGTCATAGCTGAAAATGATGGAGGAGAACTCAAAATCTCCAACAATGCCTATGGGAACGACAGTTTTACGATCGCAGTTGCAGGTGGAAATCTGGGTATTACCAACGGCACATATTCAGGTGTCGATGTAGCTGGCCAAATTAGGCAGGCAGGTTCTACCACATGGATGACCATGACCGGTTCAGGCCAGGCCTTGACAGGCGATGATGAGCAGGATGTAGAAGGCCTGGTAGTGTCGTATACGGGAACTGCGAATGGTTCCTTTGATTTTTCATTTACCACCGGGGTTGGAGAGAAGATGGACAGGGTTCTGTTCTCCATGACAGACGCCTTTGGGGGATATATTGCCGACAAACAAGAATCCCTCAAAAACCAGATGAAAAATATTGATCATAAAATTGAGAATCTTGAAAAACGCATTTCAATGAAAGAAGAGGCCATGATCAATAAATTCGTCATGATGGAGAAGCTCCTGAGCAAATTCCAGTCCCAGCAGAGTTATCTGACCAGCCAGATCAATTCGCTGTCTAGTAATAGTAGCGGACAATCCTGATCAATTAAGAAAAAAGGGGGAGACCAGGCAGAAGAATGATATCCCTCCTCTTTTTTTATCTTAGTTGACCCCAATTTTTAGAATGATTCAATTCGCGGATGAATCCGCTCCTATGAAAAACCTTCTCATGCAGCCGGGCATATGGGGTATGCAGTGTCCCTGATCTTCAGGACAATGATGCCGTTTTCGTCTTCTTCCATCATGAG
>CAYMDG010000009.1:0-29641 GCA_964388905.1 uncultured Bacteriovoracaceae bacterium | reverse complement strand
ATTTGGCAAGTCAAGGGTGATACCCCGCCCTGTGTCGCCTTCCACCAGAGAGTATAACGAGATCTATAATCTAACTTGCCTATGTATTGCGATGAATACCTGTCCCGATGAATACCTTGACTTGATCAAGCTCAATATTAAGATAGTTAGACTTACCTATGACTTGAAAAAGTGAAAAACAATTTGGCGAAACAGAGACATAGATGAAAAGAGTGAAAACGAGCACTAAGGAATTTGAAAAAGCGGCAGCGTTGCGAGACCATGCAAAGCATGTCCTTCAGCTATATGTTACAGGGATGACCCCAAAGTCAACCGAGGCAATCGCCAAGGTCAAGAAACTCTGTGAAACCTACCTGGAAGGCCGCTACGAACTTGAGGTGATAGACATCTACCAGCAGCCCAAACTGGCCCAGGAAGAGCAGATTATTGCCACTCCAACGCTTATCAAGAAACTCCCTCAGCCATTGAGAAAGATCATCGGCGATATGTCTGATACGGAAAGCTTTCTTGTAAGCATAAATCTGAAATCCAAGGATTCATAACTTTTACCGTAGTGAAGATCTCTGCGATAGATGGATGCTTATGAAATGACTGGAAACCGTTAATCTTGAAAAATAATCTACGAGGAAATTAAAGCCAGGTCTGGGTGTAACACCTGGCACGTGATCAGTACTATCCCTATGGCTAGCCCTTTGGATTATTTCAACATGCTTATATTAGATCTTATAAAAACTTTACCTCTTATTTTCTGGAATTGAAAAGAATGCCCCCAAAAAATCTGCTAGAGTTAAAAAGTTATGTGTAAGTTACCTACAAGGTGTGCCCAGCACTTTTGAGAGTTCATTCTGTAATCAACACAGGCTTCCCACATGCATTCTCACACTTCTGAATAGCCATATTGCAGTCTATAATAAACTGGTTACTATTGCTATTGCTAGGGGAGGTCAATGCAATTGCTCCATAATTAGTAAACATTCCATGACGTAAGTATGCTAAATCAACTAGAAAACCTATTGATGTTAATATACCCTTACCTGCAATGAATTTCGTTGGATCATACTGTTCTGAAGCAAGTTTATAATGCTTAACAGCAGATTGATAATTTATACATGATTTATCTTTCTGGCCTTTCTCTTCAAAATATGACCCTGCAATTTCATATGCCATAGCGGCAATACAATTTTCAGCAGCATTATTGTTATTAGGTATCTTAATCTCGCTACCAGCAGCTATAAGCAACCTGGCTATATCATAATCTTTGTAATAGACTGCTGCGTATAATGGATTTGTATGATTTGATGCCTCTATATTTACATCAGCGCCATGCTCAATGAGTATTTTAACAGTCTCAATAGTATCTATTTTATTTCCATCGTCATTTCTTACAGTTATAGCGTTATATAATGGAGTTACTGATTGATCTGACTTGGCATTAACATCAGCACCATGCTCGATGAGTAGTTTGACCATCTCAACTAAATGCATCGCTGCAGCGTTATGTAAAGGAGTTACAAAATTATGACGGGTCTTAGCATTAACGTCAGCACCATCCTTGATTAGTTGTTTGGCTGACTCCATTGAATTATAATATGCAGCTTTATGTAATTGAGTTACTCCCCCGCATCCAGACAATAGACCTATAAGCAAACATAGATAAGCCAGAATTGATTTAGAATTGTCCATAAATACTCCTATTATAGTTACTCAGTTATTAAAAATAGCACAAACAACTTGAAATCAATAATATATTGTGAACCCTGAAGGACTGCACGAGAGATAAACAATAACCAGAGATAACTTCGATGTCTCATCGGTCTGTAAAGCTATATCCACCATTGATTTCTGCGATATCTTCACAGTTTCAAGATGCCCTAAAATCGGGTAGTGGGTCAGTTTGAAATAACCTCGCCTTGAAATGCTTTACCGCTCATGCTATCATTGAGGCATGGCAAAAAACAGAAGACCTACCGATATAAACCTATTGGCCCATCAGTTAGTGCAAGAGGCTACAGGTGAAGCAAAGCCAGAAGATAAGCCAGAGAAGAACCCTAACGCCGTTGCCCTTGGTCGCTTAGGTGGACTCAAGGGAGGGAAAGCGAGAGCCGAGAAGCTCTCGCCCAAGAGACGCAAGGAAATCTCAGAGAAGGCCATAAAAGCCAGATGGGGCAAGAAGGACTAAAGCCCTTCTCCGTTGTCATCCTCCAAAGCAAAAGGGAGTAACATTGTTTCGTTATAGGCAGGATGCACTCTATCAAGTTTATATTTAAAATCCCCCCACTGGTCGCTCAATTTCATGATTGTTGTTACGGATGTTACAAGATCCCTTAACTTGGGGTGACCGAAATCAGGGGTAAGCTTGCGGTGTAAATGGTGTTTTATCTTGCCCTTCTCATTTTTATCCGCTTTTTCCTTTAACTCCTTCCAAACTCCAGGAGCAAGCCTACGATATATAATATCGTTTGTTAGGTGACCAAAATACTGTGGTCGCTTAACACTATTGCTTGGAAACCTTAATCCTCTGATCCTAAACATTTGCTCATAGAAATCTGAAGGGAACGCTTTTACCCAAGGTTGCAGCTCTTTAGCCACAAATGCCTCTAATATTTTTGCCAGTTCATCTTTTGCACGGTCTTTTTGGTATCCCGTAGCCTCATCTACGAGAGCAATGATTCCAACCCTTGCGAATCCTCTCATTAGTATTTCACATTTTAAGGCTATGTGAAGTTGTTGTTTTTGTAGTGCGCCATCATGTCTGGCTGCTAAAACGGCTTCACAGATGTCAGCCAATATCTGAGCTTCATATCCATAGGCCAACATCCCTCTTTGGGTACGGAACATTATTGGATTTGTGGTAACCTCTTTTAACTCATCGGAAACATAGGGTTCTAGTGCTTTTCCTAAAACAAAATGGTGAAGTCGGTCACCTCCACCCTTTGAACTTCCCCCTCTTGCCATTCCTAAAGACTTGACCATACCTCTTTGATGGAGCACCCTTCTGCCATCATTTAGAACATAACAAGGTATTTCTAGGTCTCCAATCTTTAGAGGGTGATCTGCTGATCCATGTGTTGCTTTAGGAAGATTTTTGGGTACCTTAACTCTCTTGACGCTCCATCTGTCCTTTGCTGCTTTCTTTGCGATGGCTGATCTTTCTTCTGGAGTCAAACTTTCCGCCCTTGCTTTAGCTCCTATGGCCCTTCCTGTTACTTCATCATCGGTCATGCTTGCAACCTCCACTGTTATTTATGCTTGCATTGTATATGATAAAATAATATATGCAAGCATGAAAATAAATTGAAATGCATTTTGTGCTTGCAAATGCATTACCGATCAAGTATAAAGGTAATTATGAATAAACTTAATCCAGACAAACAAAGGGCAATCTTGGCGGCATTGGTGGAGGGTAATTCTATCAGGGCTACTTGTCGCATGACAGGTGCGGCTAAAGGCACAGTCTTGAAGCTCCTGGTTGCCATAGGCGAGGCTTGTTATGACTATCAAGACAAGATGCTCCGTAATCTCACCTGTAAACGTATTCAGTGTGATGAGATATGGGCCTTCTGTTATGCCAAAGCAAAGAATGTTCCAGAAGATCATAAGGGAGAGTTTGGGTATGGTGATGTCTGGACATTCACGGCCATAGAAGCACAAACAAAGCTCATCGTTAATTGGCATATAGGAAGGCGTGATCTTGAGAATGCCACCATCTTTATGAAAGACCTTGCTTCCAGAATTAAGAACAGAGTGCAACTTACTACGGACGGTCACAAAATGTATCTTGGTGCGACTGAAGAAGCCTTTGGTGGTGATATAGATTTCAGTCAGTTAATCAAGCTCTATGGTAACAGTCCTGAAAGCGAAGTTCGCTATAGCCCTGCTGAATGCACAGGTATTGAGAAGGTGAAGATTGAAGGCAATCCAGATCCTAACCATGTATCAACATCCTATGTCGAGCGTCAAAACCTGACCATGAGAATGGGTATGCGGAGATTTACTAGGCTGACAAATGGCTTCTCGAAGAAAGCATACAACATGGCTTGCGCTGTATCTCTGCATTTTATGCACTATAACTTTTGTCGGGTTCACCAGACGTTAAGGGTTACACCTGCGATGGAAGCCGGGGTTACAGATCATGTGTGGTCTATAAAAGAACTCTTGATGCTTCTATAATTCAATCTTTTATATATTCATCGGCCATGATTTTAAGTCGCCCTGCAATATCCTCAATTATTTGTGGTGAAATATGATATTTAAATTCCTGCTCTAAGCTCGTTTTAGCTCGCTGTTTATTAGTCCCATCAATGTTGCGGATCTGCTGGATATACATCTCAAGATATTTATCTTTAACATGAAGCAGTTGCTCAAACTCATCCCTGGTATCAAGAACCCTCTCAAGATAGCTAAACATAAAAGCACCAGATCTTCTTTCTGACCATTTGCGGTTTTCTTCTCCGCCTATTGGCATCTTATCTTGGAACCTTGGGCGGTTAGTTGGAGCAATCTGCATCGGCCAACCATGATCATAAAGATCTACAAGGATCTCTTTTGATAGTTCATTAGCTCGTTGTTTTAGGTTTCCCAACAATGGATTCGGAGGCTTGGGTTGTTCGACTATCTGAGGTTGCTGTGGGCCTAGGTTATTATTCCATGCTATTTCTCTCTCATTTACCCACTGCATCGAATAAGCCCACAAAACACCTATACACCCAAATATTACGAAGGCTAAAACTGTTGTCCAGATTTTGTTGCCAGAATGTTCAAAGACAAGCCACCATCCCAACCGACCTATCAGAATTAATAACGACAACAAAAAGCAACAACGAGAGATTAAGTATGCAGGAGGAGTTAAGCTCATAGCCCCATACCCAATTGCGAATAGACAACCAAAAGCCGTCCATATAGCCGCTTCCCACATTTTATTATAGTATCATAAAGAATTAATAGGCATAAGCGATATTTTTTTGATGGGCTAAATCCAAACTGACCCACTACCTAAAATCGAAGATCTTGGATTGTAACATATGCATTAAGACCCTTTATGTCGGATCGTGTGACATGGTTCGTGAGCATCATTTCCTCAGGCCTTATGAAACCGATAATTTATTGCAGTTATCTACTCTTTCTTATCTACATGCATTTTATTCATAAAAGAGGCAGGGTCATTGTTGGCCCTGCCTAGTCATCACCCATCATTTAAGTGAGAATCTTATCGAGTAGTTCTTAGAGCCATTTGCAGGGTCTACATAGTTCGTATATACCCTATAAGTCCCGGTGGTATAACCTTTGGTGCTTAGATTATAGATGTATTGACCTGAGCTTGAATCATACCTGAATAGGTTGCCAGTATTTGAATTTCCTGATGCATCAACCGTCAATTCATCTTGGGTTCCCAGAATTGTATCGGTTATTTTGAATATCTGGATCGTTACAGTGGTATTCGGGATAGGCACACCACTGCAATTAGTTAATACGACCTTAACAGGGATAGTTCGGCCTGCTTTGAAAATACTTGATCCATCAGAATTTATAGGCTGCTGAAATCCTCCAAAAACGAGGTTCTCATCCATTAATCCATTGCAGTTGTTATCTTTCCCATCACAAATTTCTAGAGCACCAGGGTAGATAGTTGGGTCATTATCATTGCAGTCACCACTGGTTGTTGTGAGTTCACTTTCAAGGAAATATCCACTTGGTCGAATAGGCTGGACTAGGTAGCTTCCATCAGAATATTTGTCACCATCAGCATCTTTGTACCATCTGTACGAGATAGGAGGGGTGAAGGCTTCAAGTGTGTCGAGCGATGGACCATTTTGACCGCCTGCGACATAAATGATATTGTCACATACACCCGCAGCAGCAGCTGCCCGTATAGTTGGCATTGAAGGGAGAGTGGTCCAGGTGTTATTTGCGGGATCGTAGGCCTCCACAGTATTAACGGCCACCCAGGATTCTCCCGAGAGGGCAAACCCCCCTATGACATAGAGAATACCTTCTACTACTGCTAAACTTGGATAACATCGGGCTGTTGGCATAGGAGATTTTGTAGTCCAGGTATCAGATGAAGGATCGTAGGTTTCAACTGTGGCAAGAATACTGGTCAGGTCATAGCCCCCTACAGCATAGATCTTTCCGTTTACAACCCCAACACCAAGAGATGATCTAGGTGTAGGCATTGGTGATTTGGTTTCCCATGTGTCAGTTGATGGATCATAGGCCTCCACCTCGGAACGAATGTATGGTGATGCGTAGGCTTTTTCGCCACCTATAGCATAAAAGATCCCGTTTACTACCCCCCCTGCCACTTGACGGCGGGCAGTGGGCATAGGCTCTAGATTCGTTATCCACGTATCTGTAGAAGGATTATAGGCCTCAACCGTCGAATGCATGCTACCACCGTCCCAACCTCCTGCAATGTATATGATACCGTTTACCATGCCGATGGCAAAATTGTTTCTCCATGTAGGCATAGCTTTTTTTGTGGACCAAGTGTCAGTATTTGAGTCATAAACATAGGTGGCAGGAGATTCTCCAAGATGGGCGTAGAACGGCTTGATGACATAGAAAACATCATTAACAGACACTCCTTGTGGACCACCACTTACTGATGGCATTGGAGTCTTTGTTACCCAGATGCCACCATTTGCAGATGCTATTTGAAAAAAGCCAGTTATCGCTACACCAACAAACACCAAGAGAATGAATTTGGATATTATTTTTCCATGATTCATAAATTCCTCCTGATTTTTTACTATAATAAAATGATCATTTATACCCAAAATGCACATTATCTTTTCATCATTCATGCTGATTCTCTAAAAATGAAAATAATGTGCACTATGTCCCGAACACGTCTAATTGATTGGTCTTATCTCAGCTTTCCTGATTTATTAATCCATTTGTTTAGTAAGACCAAGGGATGATCATAGATGTATAAGGTTGCTGGCAAATTGTTATAAATAATATTCTCTCTGATTCGCTGTTATCATTCATCTATCCGAGGGACATCTATTTGGGTATTACTTACGATACACCGAATAAACCAGAATAGATTGACTCACCCCCTTTCAGCTTTTAATACAACCCTCCTATCCCAGGGGCTATTCTTGGAGTGATGATTAAAAGGCAATCAATTTATAATTTAAATAAATTCAGTACATATCAAATATAGTAAATCAAAAATACTATAATATTGACCTTATAATAATACTTCTGTCTTGATTAAAGTCAATAGGGTCAGATGAAGTATTAGTATGCATGGATTGAAACTTTCAAACTAGGATTGATACTATAAGCCTAGAGTTTGATAACCTTAGATTTAGAAAACATTATCAATGCTTTGTCCACACTGTTGATCACTGCGATTAATTGGTGCTTTCTAAAGGCACTTAAACTGAAGATCTTGGATCGATACCAACTCAGGCTGATTTTTCGGTACAGGATCTTGATCAATTTTAATATTAATGATATTCATAGCTTTATGATATATTTTTTCATTGTTGTATAGGAGATGGAATATATGTCTATTATTGTGCCTGACGAGATCTTAAATGCAACAACTAAGTGCCCCCACTCCTTCTCCTGCCTTGAATTTGGCATCTGCGGTGAACGCAAGATGTGTAGAGTTAACTATGCTATTGAACCTTATGTCTTAGCCTTGGAATCAAAAGAACCTGAAGATTGTACATATCGAATAAGTTACGGTTCTAATCAATTTTGCACTTGTCCTATTCATTTCACAATCTTCCGGATGAAAAAATAAAAATGCAATGGATTATAACTCACAGGTTCCATGCCAAGAACCTCAACCAGAGATCCTGCAGTAATACCTATGCCTTTAACAACACTCAGTATACTTCAAGCAGACTTATGATCTCAGTTGAAATAATTAACATATTTGGTGTTGGAAAGGTGATGTCATGAATATCAAAGACATTGCATCATTTATCCGAAGACATATTGCCAAACAGAAAGAACATCAGGAAGAGCATGTTGAGCTTAAACATGAAGTAAAGGTAACCACCATAGCAGGAAAATACCACTGCCAGTTGTTCAAGAATGAAGAGCTGGTAAGTGAAATCCAATGTGATCTCAAAGATGATATTGTATGGTGTTGCAGGGAGATGCTCAAGTGGCAGGAAAAAATGGGATATATCAGTAGGTTTGCAAATACTGCCAGAGAAAGACAGAAGAAAACAGCTAAGCCTAAAGGTAAGTATCACTGGATTCTGCCAAGGTGAAGATTACTGCGATAGATGAGTGCTTTGTCAATGCCCTAAATCTGATGATCTGCTGATGTTATCTATGCCAAGATCCGCTTCATTACTGACCAAGCATCATGGCACGAAATCAACGGTCTCTATTGACAGGACCTTTTACATATAACGTAACATTATGCACCATCGTCCTAAACAGTGGCTTCCTTTTTTTAGGAAGCCACAATTGTATGGCAGTTCATTATAATTGTTTTATTGGACCCGTCGGTCTGAATACCGGAGGATTTGGATTAACCACAGTACCAGATCCATCGCCGTTGGGAAAAGAAAGGGAATCCATGCATTCATGAATCTTTTTGCTTATTTTGGCTCGTCCCTCAAGATCGGAATTTAGATATACTTTTTCCATGCTGTGACCAAGATAATCTTCATTCGTATGGCTGATTGTGAAATTTGATGGCAGAACCGAAAGACCTGATTCCCGGAGCAATTTAATAACCAGATCATTGGAGGATGTTACATAATCACTATGTTCTCCAGCGACATAGGCTGCCGGAGAAGCTATGCCAACAATACCAATAGAATCTGTTGGCACTGAATTTCTGCCATTGGTTAGCAATCTGAATACTTCATTAGCATAGACATTTCCTTGGGAATGGGGAACTAGGACAATTATTTGGTTTCTTGTCATTTTTTCACGAATATCGTCAAGAATATCCCTAAGATCACTATCGTCATAACTTACATAGCCATAATCTTGTATCTTGTTAACATGATACTGGGTAATGAAATGTTGCAATGGTCCAGGGATAAGTTCATTAAAAACAGCAGTTGTGATTGCTCTTAGCAGCATTTCCCCAGAAATCCCAGGATATTCATTAAGTTTTTGCCGGAAAACATCTACTAGATCGTCCATTACTCCGTTTGTTTTGTTGTATGCTACTACAAACCCCACTCCCTTGTTATTATGGGTTGAGCCAATAGCAGGAGCCAATACTGTCATAGCATCATGGCGTGCATTTGATTTCAGTGTATTTATGCCGTTTATATAAACGACTAAATAAGGGGATGAATTAGAATTGGAAACAACGACTGTACTGGACTCAGAAATATCGCTTACAGAAGAAACGGTAAAAACCTTACCGTCCAGAAGAGCTTCATATCTGAGTTGCTCTGCCAGGCGTTCGGGAGTATTGATTGTCTTATGATCAACGATAAGTGATGGTGCATCAGAGCCTGAAATTTCACCGGCCGCGGTTATGTTTGCTAAAGATTGTATTATTTTTTGTTCAGCATTCTGAGCCTCTTCCACTGTTGTTACGTTGGAGTAGGCGTTTTGTACAGCTTCGGCATATTGTGTCAGGGATTCTCTTTGTGGTGATGGGGGATATGTATCATCAATGTATTGCTTGATGTCATCCCGAACGCCATCATAATTAGCATCGACTTCAGGAATAGTGCTTTCCGGTGAGACATCATTTTTACTCGAAGATCCGCTGCCACTACCACAACCCATAAGCATTACCACAAAGCCAATTACAAAAAGGCAAATAAACAATAATAAAGCAATTCTATTTTTCTGCATAGCTGTCTGCTCCTTGGGATTTTTATCTTTCAATTTTTAAACAACGACCTTGCTGTTCTTCCCTTATAGCACAGAATCTATAAGTTTAATATCCAATCTGTGCCATCGCCCATAGTCGAAGTACAACAATAATTGATATGAAATCATTATGTTGCTGGCAGAGAATATGCCAAGAGATATTCGGGGTAATAATACACTTGATATTCTATCCACATGCCTCCTCCTCATAATCATCTAACTTGCCGGAACGTATGATACTAAATTAAGCACTACCAAAGGTGCGCTTTCACTATTCCATGGCTACCGCACGAAAAACTTGCTTCCTTGATTCAAGCGTTGTTCTCTAAAAGAAGAAAGAATTTCCATTCTCTTTCATGGTTAGATTGAAGATTACTGCGATAAACTCAGGCTTTCCACGAATATGAAAACCGACGATCTCGAAATATAATTCATGAAAGGATTAATCCATCTTAAAGATCAAATATGTAACTATATGCTCTGAATAAAGCAGAACAGTCATATCTGAAAAGCGAATCTAATAAATAAGTACTTGGCAACAAAAAAATATGCGAGAATAATAGAAAGTCCTTTCCCCCAGAAACAAAAAAGCGCAGGCCAGTTGAGTCGTTCATCATGTTTATATTGTGGGTCGTCCTCCTTCTTGCCTTTTTGATTCTCTTTTTCTTTATACCAATGGAAAACCCCATAAACACCTGCAGCTATAAAGTATTGTAAAAAATCTAAACCTAGCGATAAAGCAAATAGAAAAGATGGAAATATTAACTCTTCAGGTACGTTCTCGCTACCCTTGCCTGTATACTTGAAGACCCATACAAGTGCGATCCCTGCAAAGGCTAGCTGTCGCGCAAGGTCACTTGCTTTTCCACTTTTATCATAATAATCTTTTCTATATTCAGATAGCTTCATTATTTCATCATTTCATCAGCCTTTTAATTTTCTAGGCCCTGTGCTTTCTGTGTCTCCAAGTATAGCGTTTTTTAGACCCCCACCTGCTCTGAAACGTGGAGCCTTGGTGGCCTTGATCTTGATTTTCTTTTGAGTGTGTGGGTTGATACCTTCGCGTGCAGCCCTCTTGGCAACTTCAAACGTACCGAAGCCTACCAAAGTAACCTTCTCGCCTTTCTTCAGGGCCTCTTGAATAGCGCCGAAAATAGCATCAACCACTTTCGCGGAAGCGGCGTTCGATTTGCCAGTTTTTTGAGAGATCACCTTTATAAGATCAGATTTAGTCATGAGAAACCCCCGCTCACATTATAAAAATCAGCAACATACATATACTATAATTGATCGAAAAATGTAAGCACCCTCTTTAGGAAGAGATCGGGGTTGGATTTATATTTCTAACAGATGCAGATTACTGTGATATCATCACGGGTTTGAGAAGGCTGAAAACTGAACATCTTGGTTTAAAATCAACTATAGTCAGGCTACAGGCTCAGAGCGCCGATCCTGGCACGAACTCTATAGTTTCAGTCTCTGTCCATTACCTTGACATAAGCAATTATGAACCTATTTTAGTGGAGATTGAGGCATAGAAGTGAAATAGGAGGTTTTATGAATAAGTTGCATACCGAACAGACAACGTCTCGACAGCTAATACGCCTTGGTATACTTCTGTTTTTTCTGGGGCTTATTGTTGGCTTAATTGTGCCAATGCTAACCAACCCTCGAATGGGTCTTTCAAGCCACCTCGAAGGTATAATGAATGGAACCTTTTTAGTCATGTTAGGCTTGATATGGCCAAGGCTTCGATTGTCACAGTTGGCTTTGACAATCACATTCTGGTTAGCCGTGTATGGCACCTATATCAATTGGGCCACAACCCTAGCAGCAGCGGTTTTAGGCGCAGGTGCATCCATGATGCCCATGGCTGCCCTTGGCCACAAAGGTACACCACTCCAAGAGGCGATTATTAACATCGGTCTTGTATCGCTAGCACTGACCATGCTTATGACCTGCATCATTGTCCTGTGGGGTCTCAGAGGTGCAGACGAGCATGTATCTACAGAAGTGGCCTAACAAGCGTGAAAACTGTAGGTCTTGAACTGAGCCTATGCTGTGCAGAGGACCTGCTATGACTGGCAAGTGTGGCTCGAGATCTATGGTTTTGATAATCCCAACTTAGTTCGTTGCCTCAATCACAGTATATTCAGTATAGGTTGGCAGCTATGTGTATTATGAATTATACTTGTCTTGCGCTCATTATCTGGAGAAACTGAAATTGTACTTCGGTTAATTAGTTATTAAAAGCAAAAGTACGATATAGTTTTTGTTTGGCGCCCTGAAGTACTGCCTGAAGGAATGAAATGTCATATGCACGCATAGTTGCCCTGACGTCGCTGGCCATGATTGCATTTGCATGTAATTCGTTGCTGTGCCGTGTCGCTCTAAAACACACTAGCATTGACGCAGCGAGCTTCACCACAATCCGATTGATCTCCGGAGCGGTAATGCTCTGGCTGGTCGCGCGAATGAGTAGAGTCACACAACCCTGCCGGGGTAACTGGGTATCGGCACTTGTGTTGTTTGTTTATGCGGCCGGCTTTTCTTTTGCGTATGTGAGCCTGCCTGCGTCAACGGGTGCGCTGCTGCTCTTTGGCGCTGTACAAGCAACGATGATCGGCCATGGCATTTGGTCGGGAGAACGCTTGTTGAGACTGCAGCTCGTCGGCATTGCGTTCGCCTTCGGAGGACTGGTTGGTCTGTTGTTGCCAGGTCTTTCTGCTCCACCCCTTTTAGGTTCCCTATTGATGTTGAGCGCCGGGGTTGCATGGGGCGTCTATTCTTTACGAGGTAAAGGTGCGTGCGAACCCATTGAGGCAACGGCCGGGAATTTTTTACGTGCTGCTCCTATCGCGGTAGCATTGAGCATACTCATGCATAACGGAGCCTCTCTGGATAGCGCCGGATTTTGGTATGCGGTTTCGTCGGGCGCACTGGCTTCCGGAATAGGGTACACAATCTGGTACACTGTATTACCCGCCTTGAAAGCAACCAATGCTGCAACAGTGCAACTCAGTGTTCCGGTCATTGCTGCCTTGGGTGGCATTGTTTTCCTTGGTGAGACCATAACCATGCGCTTGGTATTGACGTCCTTAGCTATACTCGGTGGAATCGCCCTGGTGATTCTGAAAAAACAAAATGCGAATGGCGCCTAACATTTCGTTTCAGCCGATCTACGGTTGTCGGTGTACAGGCCTGATGTCGTGGATGTCAAGGCTCACAAGTGTCGGCCAGGGTAGCGGTCTGCTGCCTATGAGAAGAGGATATAAACGCCTTCTGACCGGTGCCTTGATGCCGCCAAAGTCCTGATAATCGTAGCACAGGTGGGCTGCATGAGCCCAGGGGCCTACGACCCGGGCGGTATAATCCAGCCGCCTCAATAAACGTTGTTCGTCGAAATAAAAGATCTGGGTATCTGAATGGGTAGGAAAGTTTTGCGGAAACTTCACCTTCAGACGCAACCACGATTCTTGTGCAGCCTGAAAAGGGTCAAGCATTTTGAACTCAAAGCCGTTGCGCAGAAATAGAAACGGTGCACACAGATAATTCCATGTGGCATAGCCTCCAAAATAGATGAAATCAAGGTCGTCCCACGCAAACTGGCGGCTCACTCTGGCGAATGACTCCCTGGGGTTATGCCTTACAGCAGTTATTCTTCCCTCGGAATCTTTGATGTTCACCTCCCCATCCCCAATGAGTTCACCCGTGAATCCTGCCCGGGGGAAATCGAAGAAGGTAAACTTTGGTTCATGGGCAAATACCCGCATGTACACGCGATCAAGAACCGGCCTTTTCTTTGCCTTGAACAGGAACCCCGATGCACTGATCACGGCATCGAGCGCTTCGACACTGTTCCATAAGGCTTCTCCGCCATGCGCATCGATTACCTCCCGGATCAACTCATGAGGATTACCCCTGCTCATAACTACCTTCCTTTCTCATATATTAATAAGGCAACAGGATCAGAGTACAACTTTGGCACGTGATCTATACTCTGACGCCCCGTTTGTTAGACAGTCTAGTTATGATCTAGAATTGTCACGTGCTTGCCAAAGCCACGAAACTGCATCGTACAGACTGTCCACTCACCTTCACCAGGTTTGAGTAGCAGAATCGATGGTAACGGCCAAAGTGGCTCGCAGCCAACTGAACTTTGCTTTCATGAAATCAAAATCAGGTCCGGATGTTATAAAGGTTGCCTTTCCCTTGATCAAGAATCCGGCACCTGCGCCGTGCAAGCCCTCAACCTTGCTGCTCCCCAACGTAATCAGCACATTGGGGTTGTGGGCAATATTAGCCTCTGTCTTATGCATGTAACCTGCAGGAATGAACAATCTTCCGTCTGATGATATTTTGATGTAATTATTCCAGGTGTTGACCATATGCGGCCCATCTTCTCCCAAGGTTGCAATGGCAACAACTCCATCCTGTTTTAGGATTTCCAGCAGTTTTTCCGGGATCATTGTGAATACCTCCTGTTGTTTGGTTTGTTGTTCTGTCTAACAATGATTATCACGTAATCTATATCCTCTAGCCTTGCTCGCTTATCAAATATTGCTCTTCAGTATGGTTGATGTTGTGCCATGAGCACTCTGATATCTAAGGGCTCAGATTGGGCAGGATCTCGCTTTAAGCTTATAGCCTCAACTGGGCACTTTGATTCACATACCCCGCAGCCCATACACTTATCATGGCTTACTTGAGCCCGGCCATTAACACTTATGGCTCCAAACTGACAATGCTCGACACAAGCACTGCACCCAGTACACTCTTCATTGATCTCACAGACATACCCTGATGCTGCGATCATCGGTATCTGGTTAAAATGTGCTTTCATGGGAGAACAGCAACACCTACAGCAATTACAGAGGGCAAAGAACCTGTCTCCGCAAGAATCCTTAAACCATGCACTGTGAAAATGTCCCCTGTCATCCTCTGCCTTTACTATAACGACAGCCTCTTCCTGGCTGATCTTGCGGGGATGATTGGCCTTATTATGCTCGAGCATAAAACTCACAATAGGGTCACCAACAACCAGGCATACATCAAGTGGTTTACAGGAATTATTTTTTGTTGACCTACAGGGACAATCTATAACGGCAATTTGGTCTGGGTTTTTCAAGATGATATCTCGGGCATGCTTGTATGGGATTACCTTTTCAAGGTCGGTCAACGCAATGTCCTTGTCAACAGTCAAGAGACCTTTGGCATCATCCAGTTTGACAACTTTACTATGATAAACACTTGTTTCAGTGCTCAGAAGCGTAGGCATCATATTTTCAACAGCCAATTGGGCAAGTTCATCTATTTCAGGGGAGATTGTCTCTTCTGGATAAAGAGGGGTAACTTTAGGATCTGGTGCAAACTTATTTGCAAATGCACGAACATGATATGCATATAAATTTAGCCATCTACCATAGATGTAAAACTCATTAATTTTACTTAGAGCATCTTTATCCCTACCGAACATCTTGCGAATTTCTTTAGTCGATTTTAGCATCTTTAACCCCCTTATCTTGGATTTCCACAAGCAAAGCTTTCGTATAACCATCTAGTTGGGATAAATTACTAAGATGTTGGTAAACGTGATGATCAATTGATTTTTAAATAATAGCTCAACCCAGTATGAAATCAAGGCACAGAATGTTGATAACTGCGATATCTTCACGGCTTTGAGAAATCCGAAAACTGAAGATATTGTTTTGAAACCTATACTGCAAGTCGCTCTATATCAGGCCGTGACCTCTGGCACGTGATCAACAGTTAAAATAATTTAACAGCATAATGCCTTGCACTCAACAGCTGGATATACTACAAAAGTGCAGTATAATAATTGTTAGCCTCATGGAGGTTTTTATGACTCTTCAATTCGAAGTGGGAGATGGGGAGTTCGGTGAAGTGTACCACCTAATGGCAACGGCTTATCTTTTGCAGCAAATAAATCAGGAGATTGCCATTTGTTTCAAGAACTTCCCCGATGGCGAAGAACTTTTTCAATTTCTCTCAATTGACATAGTGAAATATAATCCCGCAGCTGGATTTTCGCCATTGCCTTCAACAACCAACATCCTACAGAAACATTTCTCCCCTGGTTGCCTTGAGAATCTAGCTTCGATCATCAGGAAATCAGCACAAAACAAAGGCTGGTCCTTTCCTTACCCGGAGTTAGCAAACAAAGAATCAAAACTCCTTATCTGGTACCGCAACAAGGGCTATAAGAAACAACGTAACTGTTCAGTCAAGATGTTAGAGCAACTTGTCGATCTCTGCGAGCACAATGCCACAACCCCGATAATCCTATGCCATCCTCCCGGGCTTCATGGGGCCATAGGGTTGGGAGAATTTTACAACAACTCTTTTTTCAAAGAAGGAGATAGCATTGCCAAGCAGCTATGGTTCTTTGACATGCTCTTTCGCTCATACGGTGCCATTGCTCAAGTGGTCATGATGAGTGGTGCTATGGACGGACCAAATATGCTTTTTGGACACAAAACAGTCAATCTCGCCAAAGACAGAGATGCCAAACCTCGTTTGCAAAAATTGATTAAAGCAGTACCGAATTTCATCTGGCTACCAATTGAATTTAATGGCAATTTCGAGAAATTGTCAGCCGTTGAGTTAAAAGAACTTGAGCGGAAATTGTGGAGTTAACAAATGAATACAAGCGATGGCTTACAGTATCAGCTCGTTCTTTTCAGCATCTTACAACCATACCAGATGCACACACCGCTGAAGCGCAACTTTATCCCTTATGATGATTTCTGCAATAGATGTGTACTTTGGAAATGCTCGAAAACTGATGATCCACTGATGCAACATATGTAAATGATCACCTCAAGTCAGGGTGCCGATACTGGCACGTAAGCTATCCTCAGAACTTTCATTGTGGAATAGAATTTTTTTCCATAACAACGGAACAAAAATACTCATATTCCCGTTATATTACATATACTCATGCTCCTAGCATATTGAAATATTGACAGATGATCAAAGGCATAAATATTGCTAAATAAATTGTTCGTCCAAATATTTTTTGTATCTATGATTAATACCATGGAGGGGTTTCATTATGAAAAAAAGGATTTTTTATTTACTCACATTGTTGATCTTGGGGTTCAGTTCAGTAAGTTTCGCAACAATTATTGAATATCAGGCCTTAGGACACTTGAACTGGTATGCTTCAAGTATAGATGGATATGATATACCCGAATGCGCTACAATAGCCCCAACAGATACCCCTGGCTATACTATAAGTTTACCCATAAGTGGTTATTTTTATATTTCAGATGAACCAAGGAATGATCCTCTGCTTTATGTTCCAGTGGTATATGATATTGTTTGTTATAGTATAATCATTGGCGATTGTAATATATCTCGAGCTGGTTCAGTTGGTATTGTTAAGTCCTCATATTCACAGGTTTCGATAATTGTAGGAGGCGGAAGTTTTGGTATAAACGGCGATTCATCCCCAGGTTGGTATTACAATCAACTTCTTGCTAACAGTTTCGAAGTGTCCTCTTATTTGAACACTGCCACATATGAAAGCAATGGTTTATTTCCTATCACTTGGGCTAACGATATAAGTGCAATGCAATATTTTACTACTCGTTATGGTAGTTTGATTCTTAGCCACAACCCTGCCCCAGTTCCAGAACCTGCAACAATGCTTCTTTTAGGGTGTGGTCTTCTCGGCTTCGCTGGATTGAGAAAGAAGCTAAAAGGATAATGATGATAATAATCAAATTAGATTTTATTCAAAGAGGGGGGATAAAATTATGGTTAAAAGGACATTCATTCTGCTAACGGTATTAATCTTGGGATTCTGTTCAGCCTGTTTCGCAACTATCATTGAGTATAAGGCTTGAGTATAAGGCTTCTGGAAGTTTACAATGGCAGACTACTCCACTTTCGGAAGATTTAATTATCTCAATGCCGATTAGTGGATACGTTTATATTTCTGATGAACCTAGGGTAACAGATAATATGCCAAGCTTTGACATTGTCTCTTATAGTCTAATTATTGGTGATAATAACATATCAAAAGCAGGGTTAGTGGGTAGGGTACATTGGGGTCCCATGGGTCATCTTTCGATGGGCGGTGCTTCTTTTGAAATTAACTCAATGTGGCAGGGTGGTGATCGGGATCCTTACACTTTTCCACTTCCTCAGGACATGCATATTGAAATTAACAATGTAGGCACACCTATACCAATTGATTGGATTAATGAAATAGGGCCTATAGAGAATTATAAATACCGTCTTATTTCATTAAGTCTTACTAGTCAGCCAGCACCAGTTCCAGAACCAGCTACTATGCTTCTTTTGGGAACAGGCCTGCTTGGGCTTGTAGGGATCAGGAAGAAGCTAAAGAGATAACGTTATACCTTTATAAAGTAGCAAACGCAGGGTCATTTTCAGGCCCTGCTTTTTTGTTTCAGCCAAAGCAAACTCGCAAGTAGGTATTTCTGCGATAACTCAACAGTTCTTATTTCAGGTGATCGACCGTGGATCTTTAAATTTAATCTATGGCCTAAGGATGATCAATTTTTTCATAGCCATTTGAGCCAGCTATAGAGCACTGGGAGCAGAAGGAATCACATCTATACCAAACCCCCTCTCCAAACTCCATACCGTCTCCTTTCTGGATTGGCTCACCAAGATAAAAGGTCTCCTGGTTGGTTAGAATAACCTCCCTATTGCGGCAAGAAGCCTCGTCGATGCCTGAATCCATACAATCCCCCTCCTATCCACTATATACTGTGCAAGGCCTACAGGAGCTGCTGGAAATGACCAATTTGACCGATGCAGGAGAAATTTTTTTTGGGACAAGAATCAGCGAAGAAACAGGTACGCATAGAGGTAGGGTATCAATCAAAGGGGTACCACGACCACCTTCGCGCTGGGCCTTCCCTGGACTAGCTTCTAAACGGATCGGAGGGGTACTCGTAGGGCAAGGAGAGGGGGACAGGTCGACAGGATCAAGTATGTATCCCACATAATTTTTAAAAGGGGGACAGGTGGGGGACAAAGACAAGATAAACAGTGATTAGTAATTGAAATGAGAAAAAGGAGATAATCATAGAATGGCTTTAAAGGCAATGCCCGAGGCCGGACTTGAACCGGCACAGAACTAAGTTCCGAGGGATTTTAAGTCCGTAACCCTGGAAAATTGCCACTTGCTGAACATGCAGGCCTATGGCCAATATGGTAAGGAAAGTCAATACGTTGTCAACACTTTAGCCGTTTTATTCTATGCCCATCTGTACCTCAAATTGCTAGGTTGTGCCCTTTGATAAGTTACAAAAATAGTTACAACGCTATAATAAGGCGCATATTCACACAAGGGATTTTCTATTTTCTAATGGTGCCAATAGGCACCATAATCACTGTCAGCCAAGATTATGAAGGATTGCCCTTGTTGACAACGATTAAGGGATTGATATTGTTGAATAATTACCACTAAAAATGCAATATATGTGGCTATGGATTACAATATTAACCAAGATACACAGATACACCACCGGCATGTCACGTGCAGCCTAAACCTACAACCGGCCATAATTAAACACTAATTATAATAAATATAAAAATAACAATAAATGGCATTTATATTGCATTAATATAATTACTTACCCGCAGGAATATGCGTCCAGAACATTATTGCAGGAGTCTGGACGATTGGCCTGACACAAACATTAAAAGGATGTGTCATGGTCAATGAACATTGTGCTTCACCGAAGAAGCTACTTGCCTTAAAGAACGCCGCAACCCTTCTTGACATGCCCGTCAAGACCTTACGCAACCTGATTAATGAAGGAGTCATTCCTCACCTTCAACCAGTTCCATACGGCAAAATATACCTGATTCCATCCGACCTTGATGCCTGGATTGTCAGGGAACGAAAGGGCGGCACGGTATGATCAGACCGCCTGACAACCTCAAAACAATGAGTGAAAAGCGGGCATGGTTAGAGCAGGCCTTACCCATGCCTCGACAGATGAGGAGATCCCCAGCCTATCGCACCCTCACCGATGAGGCAAAGATTGTGCTGATGCTCATGATCGAGAAGCAGCAGGGGGGCAACCATGCAAGCGCCTGATACTAAAACACTCACCAGTAGGCGCAAGCCAACAAAGATGACCACCATTGATGAGAAGACCCTGAAGGCGAAAGGGTGGTGGTATGGGGGTAAGGGCCACTATGTCACAATAGAGAACGACATGATGTATTGTGGAGCGTACCACAGCCTTTCAAAGACTTCTCTGATTGTGCTCCACCGGTTTCTTCAAAAACGAACGTGGAAGAAAAAAACTAAAGAATATCTCCCAAACGAGACGCTTTCCTTTAGCTATATGGAGGCCAAATGCTTTGGCATATCAGCCCCACAATTCAAAAGGGCTATCAAGGAGCTTGTAAAGTTTGGCTTCCTTGTAGTCCATCACCAGGGCGGAGGGTTTGGAAATAAGCACGACTTCTCGATTTATAAGCTTTCCGGCCAGTGGCGGTTATATGGCACCCCCTACTTTAAGAATCCCGTTAAAGAGCCCTGCCCAAGTAACGGCGGCATAGAGCATCATAACGAATCCGAAGCAGTCAAGAGAGAAAAAGCCAGGAAGGAAGGCTGGGCCAAAACTTATTATCCTGACTCCCCACTATGTTCGGTCAAGGAAAACACAGCCCCCATGGTCAAATTAGACCACATAAGGGGTTCAAATTTGACCACAATAAGCCCCCAGGAGAACGAAGAGGGGGTTCTAATATGAACCCCTATAAAGCAAGCTTCATGTGCCACTACATCAAGGATGTAAGGCATTATATGGGCGATGTAATCAATAAGGGGAAAACCCAGGCAAAGGGGTTCAGATTAGACCACATATTTATATATACCAGGGGTAAGGGAATTTCTGAGGTTCTTCAATCAATCAAGAATACAAAACATAAGAGGAGTGAATATCATGACCCAAGATAAAAAGAGGGATGAAACATTAGGCGCAACACTACGAGCCCACCCAGGCTTCAAAAGCATGTCTCAAACAGCCCTTAATCTCGGTAGACCACTGTCAGAGATCTCAAGGGAGTGTGGCGGCTGGTCACGGCCAAATGCCAAGCACCGCAAGCAATGGGCTGAATATTTGGGAATCTCTGAGGCCGTGTTGTTCTCTGATGCACCCAGCCCAAGGGAGCAGACATGCCCCCGCCACATTTCAGGGTAAGGCCATGAACGCCGGACATAAATTACCACCAGTGCAGCGCCTTAAGCTTTGGATGAAGGCCAAAGGCGTGAGTAATTTAGCAGCCGCCAAGGCTCTCAACCTGACCATTTCCCAGGTCAGCTTAATGGCCAGGGGATTCACGCCGGTAAGCGCCGGACATCAAGCAATATTGGCCGCCCTATTGGGTGAACCAGTAAATAAAATCTTTCCAATTAAAGAGGAGAATTAACATGGGTACAACAAGTTATATCATGAGTCCAATAAGTTATTCATCAATGAAGATGGCTCTAGAAACAGGTAAGGTTATGGTCACAAAGGCAGGCGGCCAGAAGATCCACACCGATGTCCTTGATACATTTGTGGAATCACTGGTGAAGATCCTTGACGCCTGCCATGGTAATCTTGAATTAATCCATAAAAATGAGGGTTTGTCCCGTTCCGGCAAGGCCGAGGCCAGCTTGCCCTATTTCGTTAAAAGCTGGAACGCCCTGGATGACCTGGCCAAGGCCAACTTGGACGAGCGGGACATAATCATTGATCAACTTAAAAAGCAGATCACGCCCCGGCCATTCAACAGCGGCAACCCGATCATTGATGAACTGAGGGCGGCAGAGATACGCAAGGAATTGAAAGGCTCCCTGGCCGATGTCACAGGCCGTATGAGAGTGCGTCAATCATACCTGGACGCATGCCAGAACGGGAACAATCCGCTGCTTTGCCATGCCCTTGAAACGGCTCCTGGCAAAGCTTTTCTCACTACTGAAGACATTGAGAAGGGCAAGATGCTGAGAGCCAAGTCCGAGCACCCACAACAGGTCAGGGATTTGGAAATATATCAGGTGCTTAGGGTTGCACTCGACTATCCCTACATGCACAGCAAGCGCATCTTGAAGAATTTGGGCATGCCAATTGTCGAATTGGATTGGGGCCGTATAGCTCTTCAGCAGATCGACAATTCCAAGACCATCAGACTTGTGTCCATGCGGAAATACATTATGCATGACGTTGTGGGGTTCAACAAAACCACGGAAATGGCGGCGGCAAAGGCCGGACTCCATAAACAGCCGTGGGACGATGATAACTCGCTAAACCTTCAATAAGGAATTGGCATGCAGAGAGTCAGCCCCAAGAGTGGACTAGCCCTCTATCTCGAAAAAAGGTCACTCTTTGCATGCCGGTAAGGAGTCAAACTTGTTGTAATGGGCAGGGGAATGCACTCCCAACCATCCCACTGCCCCCTTTTTTTTAAAAAAAAACTAAAGTGAGGATGAAGATAATGGCAACTACCAAATCCAAGAAGACCACCAGGACACTTGAACCCGTGAACGATGACAGGCCATTCCTTTTAAGAGAGAAGGGAAAGGATCTTTATCTTAGCGCCGATGACGTGAGCTACATGGCCGAGCATATTCTCTATCAGGCTATGTTACCCTCAAGGGATGTCAGCACAGTGGAAACCTTTGACCCACAGACCGGTAAGGTTATCGAGAAAACCCGCACGACCACAAGCAGCCCCGGCGATTGGCAGGCGGCGGCAGCATGGTTGACCATAGAGGCTCTTAAGGGCAAGTAAATGAGCCGTTCTGACACGTTAAGATACATCAAAGGGCTGCTTATTTATTGTCAAATAACGACCAATAAGAGCTTAAATACAGATTAATGGAGTACAATACCTTGAAAACATATAAGAAAAAGAAAACCACCCCCGTCTCTCCATCCGAGCCTGTAAGACGGCGGGGTATAAGCTTAAAATCTGAAACCGATGTCAGGCGGTATTTGATCAAGCTCATCAAGAACCACCTGGACGGGGAAATGACACCGGATTCCTTGAGGGCGTCAACCTATGCATTGAACACGGTCTTGAGCATCTTTGCCAAATTGCCCAAGGAGCGCACGGGGTTTTTCTATGGGCATCCGGTGGCTGTGCTTGCCCCTGGCGGCAATGAAGATGATCTTGAGCCCGATGATACCGAGGACGATTGAAGGGCGTGTCACCCGTTGCCAGCCTGAACCTGTTGAGCGGCAACGCTATCACGCTGCATGTCATGAAGGACACGCCCGCCCTCTCTGGTGGATTCAATGCGGCCACGGTCAAATTAAGCGATATTTTAGGGCTTCAGGATCTTAAGGCAAAAAAACCTTATCCCGTAGCTGAGCGGAGGCCATAACTAAACACTTACTTAGTTATATATCGTCAACAAAATCAAATACTTATGTTGACATTGCCGCTTCATGGTGTTAAACGTGAATAATCAAAATTCGATGGAGGTTCACATGGCGTTTTCAATGGCAGTAGTTTCCAATGAGGTTCTTGGAGAAAAGGGCTTTGAAGAAGTGGCACAGGACATCTTTCAGAACAAGGCAACCGGCGATCTCTGCATCCTTGAACCGGGAAGCTCTGATGTGTTGCTGGTGCGGCGTTCCAACGTAGTCACAGGCAGGGAAACACATATTTTCAAATGATCAAGCCTAGGTTTGTTACCCCGGAAGCCTACCGGGACGGAAGGGCGAGAAGACCCACAAGGTTTTCCCGCCCTTTTCGTTATGTCATAACGAGTCTGCAAGCCCATTTCCCGTCATTCTGAGACCCCAAGTACACCTTCCTAACTTTTTACAAGCAAGGGATTATGAATCCCCTGCGCCAAATAAATCCACTACAACATATTGATAAAGAATACGATTAAAACACATTGACGGACTGTAACTAATAATGTAACTAATTATTTCAGGAAATGACATCAGCTTTGTAGGGGATATTGCATGGGGACAGTATATCAAAGAGGAAGTATCTGGTGGATCAAATATTACCGCAACAAAAAGCCAATTTATGAGTCTACCGAGTCAGTCAAGAAGGGCGATGCTACCAGGCTACTGGCAAAGCGTGAAGGTGAAAAGGCTGAGGGGCGTATTCCCGGCGTTACCTTTGATAAAATCCGCTGGGATGAGCTGGCAGAGGCATTTATACGAGATTATAAAATTAATGGTAAGAAGTCCTTGCCCAAAGCCGAAAGATCTGTCCGTCATCTAAAAAAGCATTTCGGCGGCATGAGGGTGACTGATATTAATTCGTCCATGATCGGCGAGTTTACGGACGCCCGGCTTGAAGAGGGAGCAGCAAACGCAACGGTCAATCGTGAACTTGCGGCCCTGAAAAGAATGTTGAACCTTGGCAGGCGTGCGGGAAAGGTCAATGTGATGCCATACATTGCCATGCTGGAAGAAAACAACGTTAGAGAGGGTTTTCTAGAGCCCGGTAAGTTCATGGTCTTACGTGACGCCTTACCAGACCACCTAAAGGGCATAACCACAATCGCTTACCGTTATGGATTCCGTAGGGGCGAGCTGCTTGAATTGACCTGGGATAAGGTCAGTTTGAAAAATGGAACAATAAGGCTTGAGAGGGGGGATACCAAATCAAAGAAGGGCCGTACGATTGTTTTAGATCCTGAGTGCAAAGAACTACTGATTAAGCAGAGAAATTTGGCCAAGGATACAGGCCACATTTCCAACTTTGTATTTTTAAATGACCAGGGCACAGGCCCGCTCCGTGACTTTAGAGGTGCATGGGACAAGGCTTGCAAGGAGGTTGGACTTCAAGGCTGCTTATATCACGACTTTCGGCGATCAGCTGTAAGAAACATGGTACGGGGTGGGACTTCTGAGAAGGTTGCCATGAAGATATCAGGGCACCGGACACGCTCTGTATTTGATAGATATGATATTGTCTCCGAGGATGATCTGAAGGATGCAGCACTGAAGATTGCTGCTTATAATGAAGCTGAAGGCAGGGATAGAACAGTCGTGCCTTTTGATTTTGCCCGAAAAAAGAAATCCAAAAAGACAGCATAGACTATTTAGGTGAGGTGTGTAAATAATACAGGCAATTTGTAGTGTTGGGGGGGGGGCTATATGGATAATAACTTAGATGAGATGAAGTTTAATGTTACATTGAAAGATGCCGCAGGTGAAGAGCGATCCTTTACCAGTGTAAAATCATTTTTACAAATCATTGAACAAGAACAAAATAACTGGAATATTATAGTAAATGAATATCCTAAAATACCAACAATATCAAATATTAGAAATGGCTTTAATGGTGTTCATAAGTATATAAATGATATTTTAAAAAACCATAATAATTTTAATGATGAGGCAGTATTTAACACAATTAAATCCAACATAAATAAAATGGGAATAAACCTGATATTCAGTGACACACCATTTGCCCAAACTTTACTCGATGCATCAAATCTAGGTGCAGAGCAAGCGAGTATATTCTGGGATTATGTTATTAAGCATGACAAAGGATTTGGTGGGATGACATTTAAAGCCTTTGAGGGAGCAATACTCGGATATGAATATATGCATCAAGATGATCCATCCACTACAAGACGTCGAGATATTGAAAAAAAATCATTTGCTAATTTGCGGAAGTCTTTGACAGACGAAACAGATAAGGTCATAGGGGAAGCTGATTCCCTGATGAAAAAAATAACCTCGGATTTTAATACATTCGGGCAAGAAATAGAAAAATGGAGACTGGACACACAAAATGATACAACCAAGCAGTGTGATGATTATAGACAATCTTATGACCAATCATTTATGGATGCTACAGCAAGGACAAAAGAGCTTGAAACCCTTTATACGGAGAAATTGAGGCTAGAGAAACCGGCTGAATACTGGCACAAACGTGCGGTTAACTTTAGGAAGGCTGGTTGTTGGTGGGGTGCTGCTCTTGTTATAACGACATTATTATCCGCATGGTTATTTGTATCGCTTTTTGGGCAATTGATGGAATCAACCAAGGAGATCGAGAAATTATCGACACAGCATTGGCAGGGGATCATAGTTTTGGTGGCCATACTTTCTCTGGTAGCTTTCCTTATCCGTACATTCGGGAAGCTTACATTCAGCTCTTTTCATTTACAGCGAGATGCAGAGGAACGTGAGCAATTATCATATTTTTATCTGGCCTTGGCCAAGGACACTGAAATTGACCCTGAGTCAAGGAGAATAGTGCTACAATCACTTTTCAGTCGTTCAGAAACCGGGCTTTTGTCTGGGGATCATGGTCCAACAATGCCGGGAATATCAGAATTGATATCTAAGAAAATCGGCAATTAATACAGACGTTTTTTTGCAGATAAGCATTGTTTCTTTATTTTATTTGAAAGTACATTCCTTTCCTGCCCAAACGATTTTGTTTGAATGCCTTGATCATGCCAGCATAAGCGCTCGGGTTGATTCCATCCAATATTTTTTTACTGAAATAACAAAGGTCTTCTTTGTTAATAGCGTCATCATATTGGTAGGCTATTTCTTCGACATCGGTCCATTCATTAATAGCACAACAGAGGAACTTGCCCTGGGCGATATCGTACATAAAGGCCAAATCTCCCGGGGCGATACGTGGGATCGGTTTCTCCTTGAGTGCTTTTTTAATTACGTCTTCCTCGATCCGCTCAACAAGGGCAAGGCGGAACTGACGCATTTCTTCACCGAACTCTGAGACCAGCGCCAGACTTGGTTTCAGTTTAGTTATCATACGGGCTGTACCGATCATGCCAAGATGGTTTGGATAAAGACATTTATCAATTCCCTGATCCAGATCAACTTCCAGTTCCTCTTTTTTTATTGATCCAATGTGAACCACCAGCAGGTCTGGATTATTTGCTGTAGCTGGATACTTCTCCCAAAGTTCGCCTCGGCTAATATCAGGCCTCATATCATCCTCGTATTTATAGAGAGGGAAGAGACCTGTATCACCGGTAAACACGATTTTTCTGATATTATCATCAAATTTGAAGGTGAAAAGCAGACCAACACTTTGGTCCCGTGCCACAACTTCGTCATGAAATGCAGGAAGAATGGTCAGCTCCATCCCTTCGGAGACATGATACAGGTTTCCGGCATTCAGTGTATGAACCGTTTCAAAAATCATGTCCGATAGGTTTAAAAGGCCGGAAAACTTTTTGAATGCTCCATTATTGAGATAGAGTCGGATTTTTTTAGTCTTGTGCCCATTTTTAAAAGCTTCCCGATTGTATTGGTGAACCAGAGTGCAGATGGATTCAAAATCAATTGTATGGTCATTGTGGGCATGGGTGATTACGATATTATCGATATCGTGGATAAGGCAGCCAGCATCGTGAAAGTTTTCGATAAAATTATAACCGGGGTCAATGATGGTTCCTTTATTGTTGTAATAAATGAAATAACCTCCACCACGGCTACGTTCGCCCTCATCAGCTGGGATTGCTGGCGTGTAGGAGTTCCACTTACGAAGTACTAGAAAAAATGACTTGTCTGTTGCGAGGCATGATTCGGGCTGCAGGAATCGATTTTCCTTACTTTCAGCGACTTCTTTTTGTTTTAAAAACTTTCGTAAGTTGTCACCGAGTCCTTCCCTGATGGTGCCAACAAATCCACGAATGTCGCTCAGTTTGTCAATTTGATCAGCAAGTTTAATTTTCTCTTCAGGGAAAAGGGTCCTCCATTCATCGTCAGGATTTTTTCCAGAGAGTCTCATAATCAAACGAAAATCATCTACTACTTTATCCGGGGCCATCTTCACTGCCTGAAAGATTTTTTCATAGGCAGTTACAGTGTTTCCCAACTTATATGCTGAGACCGCCCAATTTCGTAGGGATTTATAGTCGTCAGGCTTTATGGCCAAGGCACGGTCAAACATTTCAATGGCGGCCTTAGTATCCCCCATATTGCTTAATGCAACCCCTTTGTTACGTAGGGAATCATAGTCGTCTGGGTTGATGGCCAAGGCACGGTCAAAGAATTCAATGGAGGCCTTATTATCACCCAAATTACTGAGTGCAACACCCTTGCTTCGTAGGGATTCATAGTCGTCAGGTTTGATGGCCAAGGCACAGTCAATCAATTCGATGGCAGCTTTAATCTTACCTAATTTGCCAAGGGCAACACCTTTGTTACGTAGGGAGTGATAGTCATCGGGCTTGATGGCCAAGGCATGGTCGTACCATTCAATGGCGGTCTTCTCATCATCCTTATAGCTGAATACAACACCCTTGTTGCGTAGGGATTCATAGTCGTCAGGCTTGATGGCTAAGGCACGGTCAATCAATTCAATGGCGGCCTTCTCATCACCCATTCTGGCAAGGGCAACCCCTTTGTTACGTAGGGAATCATAGTCGTCTGGGTTGATGGCCAAGGCACGGTCGTACCATTCAATGGCGGTCTTATCATCATCTATATTGCTGAATGCAACGCCTTTGCTGCATAAAGATTTATAGTCGTCAGGCTTGATGGCTAAGGCACGGTCGTACAATTCAATGGCGGCTTTCTCATCACCCAATTTGCTGAATGCAACGCCCTTGTTACGTAGGGAATCATAGTCGTCAGGCTTGATGGCTAAGGCACGGTCGTACCATTCAATAGCGGCTTTCTCATCACCCATTTTGCTGAGTGCAACACCCTTGCAGCGTAGGGAAACATAGTCATCAGGCTTGATGGCCAAGGCACGGTCAACCAATTCAATGACGGTCTTCTTATCACCCATATCGCTGAGTGAACTGCCTTTGTTTCGTAGGCATCGATAATCGTCTGGGTTGATGGCCAAGGCACGGTCGTACAATTCAATGGCGGCTTTCTGATCACCCAATATGCTAAGTGAAATGCCTTTGTTACGTAGAGAATGATAGTCGTCGGGCTTGATGGCTAAGGCACGGTCGTACCACTCAATGGCGGCCGCATTATCACCCATTTTACTGAGATATACACCGTTGTTGCGAAGTAAGAAGTAATCTGGTGTAAAGTGTTGTTGCTCGCACCACTTAAAAGATTCACCCATCAGACCTAGTTGCTTAGAAAAATCTGAGTTTGTAGCATCGATAATTTCAGCTTGGAAATATAATCGGTAATCTTCATCCCCTGACTTTGAAGCGATATCCAAACATTCCTGCAGAAGCGTCAAGGCTTCATCGGTTTTGCCGGAAGTAGCAAGATCATCCGCACGGAGGCTTTTTTCTCTGTACTCCTCAATCCGACTGTTACGATTATTGGAATCCATGGCCTGTCCTCAATAGTAAAAAAAAAATTAATCAAACTTTACCTACAGTTATAATGCTTTAATAAATCCTTATCCCCTGTTAATGTCAAGGCTATTCCGTAGCGTTCCATAGCGATAGGTGGCTTAGTCGTTAAAAAAACATATCTTGTCCCATAAAATTAATTATTTCCTATTTATTTGTGACCCATCCAAGATCATAACAAATTCAGAAGTAAAGGTGGATGTAGGCCCTCATGCCGTTAGTATAGGTGTCCCCATGTCCTACGCCAAACCTGAGGTTTGTACTCGCCATTTGATAAGTATGTATTACCCGGATGATCCAAAATAAAGTCCAGGGTAGTAGTTACAATAAAGTTACAACGCTGCTATTAACAACGAAAAGAAAGGCTAAGGCCAAGGCGTGAGAAGGCCGGTTAATAAATGGTTTGCTGAAGATGGCAGGGCGTATAGTTGCTTATTTGCTTGGTTGTGAGTAGGCAAGAAGGGCTAAAATGGCTCTAAAACAAGTGCCCGAGGCCGGACTTGAACCGGCACAGAACTAAGTTCCGAGGGATTTTAA
>CAYMDG010000008.1:0-30454 GCA_964388905.1 uncultured Bacteriovoracaceae bacterium | reverse complement strand
CTTGTCCATGTATATTTTCATGAATAATGTCGTCATGCCCTACTGCCTCAACCTCTGATATATCGCATTCCTGATCCTTCCGCTCTGGAGGTTGTACGCGAGAACGGTTATCAGGATGGCCATGCCCGGGTAAAAAGTGAGCCACCACGCCATGCCCAGCACGTTCAGGCCCAGGGTGAGCACTGGTACCAGGTATTCTAGAGGGGGGTCCGATAGATTTTTGCTGATGCTAACAGCGCCTCTTCGGTCTGCCCCAGCCTTGCCTGCAAGGCATCGATACACCTGCTCAGACATCATAAAATACCCAGTCACAATCGGGAGTATCATGGACCATAACAATTTAATAATCCTTTTAAAACATGAAAAGCAATATATAGAACTTTTACTATACGAAACAAAGATGTCCCCTTATGAGGTGTAAGCTCATAATAAAGAGAGAAGGTGGTGATATTACCGGTGGGAGAAAAGGAGAGGTGTTTTTATTGGCCCTGATGAAGTACAGGGCCGGTGTGCAGGAGAAAGGATTACTTAATTATGTCTTTACCTATTATGGAACCAGGCCGGTTTTATCGGGTTACTCTTATTCTCTTCGTGTTTGTGTGTATCGATCGTATCCTCATAGTCTTCAGCAAAAGCCCTGAGCAACTTGTCCTCGTCGATGACCTCCTTTTTCCCGATGAGGTGCCCGAAACACCCGAGAACCAAAGCCGCGACGAAGTATCCGGGATCGAGTCTGCATGAGAAGCTCACGCATGATACATATTTTATAAGATATAGTACCGAGTAGACGATTATTACCATATATGAGGAGGCGGCTAGGCTGAAGCAGGCCATCTGTATGAATGTCGATCTCTCCAGCGTCCTGATTATGTACTCATCCTGTTTCATCTTATTGATTTCATTGCGGGCCTTATCGTAATTGTTCCTGAAATGGGGCGGGTCGGTATCGATCAGGGCAACATGGAGGGCAGCCAGATAGCTGAACATGCCTAGGAAATAGCCCATGGCCCCATATATGAGAAAAATGCGGGTATCCTGTGCCAGATACCCGATAAAAGACATGAGATTATATCCGAACAGGATATGGGAAAGGTGCAGCAAAAGCCATAAGCCGCTAACCAGGTATGCAATGTCCCTGAGGAAAAATGATTCGTATGCCAGTTCGAAAAGCCCTTTGTCACCCATGCCGTTTCTCCCTGTACGGTACAGGAGTGTTTACAGGTGATTCGGATAATCCATAGACCATTATGGCAGCATGTCTCGAAATGAGTACCAACTCCATCTTCTTCATGTAATGAGTTAGAAGACCTTGATAGCTGTTTTTAATTATCTGGCTAGGCTAGGGAACTGCTATTCCCAGAGATCTCTGAATGTGCCATCAAGGAAATCGGCAAGGATATCTTTATCTGCGTAATAATTGGCTCCTATTCGATCTTCTCCGATCGATCTTGCCGCCCGCATGGCAGATTCGGCTGAAGCACCGAACTGTCCCTGGAGGAACTGGGCCAGGATTCCCGGATCGTGATAGTAGTCACTCCCCCTCCTGTCATCCAGGATAGCCTCTGCAACCTTCAACGATAGATGATGCGGCATGTTCATTCTCCTTCGATATTATTGGTATGAATGCTCTTCTCGAGAATATTGATGTCCTACCTCGTCATTTCTGAATCATGCGATTTCAAGCTCGGCTTCATTACATGAATATACGGTAGAGAGTCCTACTGATGCGGTTCTGTTTTCAGGCCTGCAGGAGGAATCATAAGCGCGTATCTTTCCTCAGGCGTGTCTTGCCCCTGAAGGGCAGGTAGAAGAAGACATGACTCATAATCGCCACGAGGGAAATACCGACACATGCCAGGATGGTTAATGCAATGCTCCCAAGCCAGTATGCATGGCCGGAAAGTCCAAGGGCGTGTTTTTTCTGGGTTGACAAGAAACGTATCCATGGGATGCAGCCTACCTGATGCTTTTCGCACCATTTTTTAGCAAGGAGATAAAGGCTTACAGAAAGCGCCACTATGGTGATCAGTGCTGCTACCGATACTGTCCGTTCGGTCCAGTCGCTGAAGACCAAGGCCAGGGGATATTGTAGGGCCGCCACAATCCATTGGGCCGCGCCTTCCACCAGTTGTCTAACAGATATTTCCAGATCACGTGTAAGGAAGATCGATACGCCCACCATGAACAGGGTGATAATCCATGAAACCGGGGCATTTAATTTCAGTGCGCGGAAGAAGCGTGATTGCCCTATCTTTAAGATATCCATCTCCCGCGTGCCCAGGTTGCAGGTTTTGATTGGCCTTTTGGCGGCAGGCTTCCATCTTAGGGGATCTTTGTGGGGCCATTTGTCAAAGTATTTCCGTAGGTACCGGTCGGCCATGTCATGCCCATGGTTCACCAGTGCTGCGATCTCCACTTCTCCGAACCCGTCAAGGTCAGTCCGCAGGTTGGCGATCAATAGCTTCAGTTCATCGGGTATTGGTTTCAGATCCGGCTCCTGGATAGGCACCGAGTTGATGTGAAAGAAGGCCAGTCCGTAGGTTTCATAGCACGCACGCATCTGATCAACATATTCTTGCAGTTCAGGAGCCTGAACTAATGGTTTTTGTGGAGAAGCAGTTGATGCAATCTCCATGATGTTGCTGAGCCTGCGGCGGGTCCGGAGCATCTCCTGTTGCTTTTGCGCCACATCGTTCATGAGTATTCCGACAATTCTCGCAAGCATTCCGATCCGGCCGGCTGATACCTTCTGATCCTTGTTGAAAAGTCCACTGGTATCGCTCACGATGAGCCAGTTGCAATTCTCCTCTACAAGAGGTGCAAGACCGATGTTGTCATATACTCCGCCATCGGTGAGGCCAAGCCGGGTTACATGCCAGTCATCGTAGAAACCCAGAATCTGGAACGGCGGGAATACCGGAGGAAAACACGCAGAAGCCCCAACCGCATCACCCAAGGTCAGATTGTCCCAATCGGCCTTGATGTTTTCAGCCATCACTTCAGCAGAGCGTAACAGGTAGAGCTCGAGGATGAATCGTAAAAAGAGGTCACGAAGAGAAATCTGTCGAGGATCGTCCAGCAATGGAATGAGTTTTTCCGCCAGTTCTTCTTCTACTTGCCGCATGGCCGCCCAGAAGACATCCATGTGTTCTTTTCCGGTCATGCCGCAGTCGATAGCAGGTGTCCTGTTCATTCCATGTAGGATGCACCAGGCTGATATCTTCATCCTCCGCAGAACGCCGAACTCAATACCTGGAAGAAGTCCGGGGAAGCCATCATAATCAAACAAAGGAGTCCAGTGCCGTGGGGCTTTCCCTTGTGCGGTTTGTTTGCCCTCTCGCCACCAGAGAGTTAGGGATACAGTCTCAGGTTCAAAGCCATGGTTGCCTATGATGATCTTGTCGTTTCCTTGGTACTGATCGAGCTTTTTCTGCAGCACCTCAATCGAATATTTATGGAGGAGTTCTTTGCGAGGCAGCAGTTCTTCAGTGATCTCTTCGTCGTTTCGAAAATAGCCAAGAAGGTTGTCGCCGATCTCTGAGCTGGTGAAGCAGAACGGCCTGCCCGAGTTGAGTGATGTGGCATTGAGCACCAGCTTGGTGATCGCGGATCTTCCATCCTCCACGGCCTGGTGGTTGTACGTGTCGATCCCTATGGATACAGTTTTTCCTGCCGGATTTACATTAAGATCCTTCAGCCGCATGGCACCGGGCCGTGGTGGAAAATGGTGCTGAAGTCTGAGCTCCTCTACTACCGGCTTGTAGATATGTCGCTCATACATCCGGGCCATGTGCTGTGAAAGGGTTTCCGGGAAAGCAATGATCCTGAACACCTTGAATGGATTCATGAACAGCCGTGTGCGTAAATTCTTGCGGATGCCGGCAAGAAGATAGTACTTCACCTCGCACATGATCTCCAGATACTCTTCAGGCGGCAGGTTTTCGTTCTTGTCCAGGTGCTTTTTCAGCACCAGCATATAGAGGGCACCGATGATCGATCCCCCTGAGACGGTGGATAGAACCTGAACATGCCTGAGCAGGTCCAGCTCTGCCAGGCGCCACAACACCCCGAGGTGAAAGAGCGAGGCGCGGAAGCCGCCGCCTGCAAGGGCTACGCCCAGCTTGTCCCGGTTCCTCTCACGAGCTTCATCCATACGAACCTCCTGTACAGGAAAGATGACAAAGGACATCGAGCGTCCTTGGATGTGTGCCTGTCATGCTACTCGGAGGGGGCTCAGTCAGGTATGTGTCCAAATCCAAGAAGCCTGTCCATCCTGCTGAATATATAGGAGAAGCCCTGCACTCGGGGGCTCTTGTTCCCCTCGATGGTATAAAGCATCCCGTCCTTGAGCTGGTGCACCAAGCCGACATGGCCTTTCCAGCCCTCGAGCTTTTCCCGCCACCAGACCACGATGTCGCCGGGCTGCGGCTCATAGGCACTGTTGGGTGCATGGGTCATGTCCCTTTTTTTGAGCTGGCGCAGCAGCTCCCGCGCACCAGGGCAGTAGGGGAAGGGCATCTGAGCCGCATCCATGCCGCAGGACTGGAGGAAGCACCAGCTCACGAACGATGCGCACCAGGACTCCCCCTCGCTGAGACCTGCAGGTTCAAGGTATTGTCGCACCCACTTCCCTCGGTTGTCTCCACCGATCTCCCGGGCTCCGGCGTTCATCTCACCGATTGCAGCCTTCAGGGCCGCCCTTCCCAGGGCACTGCCTCCCATCTTGAGCGGCGGCATGACCGCATAGTCCACAGCGCTTGCCGGCATGATAAGTGGTTTCGGATGCGTAAGGCTCCACCAGGTCAGCGGCCCCACCTCTCCGTCGATCTTGAGGGGCTGACCGTGCTGGTCAAGGTTCTGTGTCTGGAAGGCCCGCACCGCCCGGTAGGTCTGGTTGCCGAAGTCGCCGTCTTTTGCGACAGGATATCCCCTCTCCTTCAGGAGCCGCTGCAGCTCCTTCACCTCAGCCCCTTTACTCCCACGTGTGAGTACCTGTGCCATAATTCCTCCTTATATTGTGATTGAAAAGGATGTGATGACCGGATGTGCCGGGTGATCGGGTCGTGTCAGGCAACCGGCACGACAGCCTTAACAAGAACGTCAATGGCAATGTCCAATATCCGGTACGTGATCTTCTGGATCCTGGCCAATGTCTGGATTCTGGCGTTGTTCGCCTCGATCTGTGCGATTTTTTTCTGCTTCTTCAAGAGCGTTAGTACGTCATCGGCGGAGAGTTTTCCCTCCGCCCGGTATATAAGGGCATTCCGGACCTGTTCTGCAGATTTCTTGATGAAGTCCGACTTGTCTTTTATTGCAGTCTCGAGCAGGTCCCTGAACTCTTCCTTGATGACCTTGAGGGACTCGTCCTTTATGGTATCGAGAAGTTCTTGAACGTTCATGGGCATCTCCTTTTCAGATCGCTACTTGCAGTCTGAGCCTGGGCGGGCGCACTCGCCTTTTATGGCACGGTCGTACGCATCACCCGACGGCTCTGCAAGGGTCTTCGCCTCGATGTCGGTGAGCAGGCGGCCTTTGCCTTTCATGTTGGTGAGGTCTTCTTCAAAGATCTCCTTGAGAAACTGGATGTTCGAGGTGCGGTTCCTGTCATCACAGCTCTTGGAGAACTCCAGGGCCTCCCGGAACTTCAGGTCAATGGTGTCCGATTCATCGTTCAGCTTCTTGGCGTCGTAGGTTCTGTCACCACCTTCGGTGAAGGTGTCGATGAACTTCAGGTGTGCTGCCTTCAGCGCAGTAAGGTGCTCGTGGGATTTCGCGTTATAGCCGCCCAAGAATGAGCAGTCTGTCAGGAAGAAAGCGAGGAAAAGGATGAGTGTGATCCTGAATGAAGGCGTCGTTGACTTGAGCATAGGTATCTCCTTTCGAAGTGATTGAGCGTTTAAGGCCTTCGGTGGCTTATATCTCTACCTCGATGCTGATCGTCTACTCAGGTGCACCCTCTTGAGAACGACGTGGGGAAAGATGAAATCCTCGTGCAAACAATCATGCTTCACTCAATGGACCTGGGCCCATCATAAACCAGTTCCTTTTAGATCCATTCCTGCACGGTATGGCCGGGTGTGATTGCAGTTACAGGGCATATCTTTCGAGAGTATTCATTGAGCCCGATGTCTTCAAGTCGTTGGGTGTGTAAGATCGGGTCTGGAGGAATCCCTGGATTCTTATCGTGAGATAAAGGTTCACCCATCTCTTTCTCTTATCCAGGTCTGGCTTTGAGACAGGATAGTGCCCTCAGGGATCATCCTAATCGGGTGTGACGAGGCTGATATTTTTTTTCGTTGTTATTTTAATAAGGCCCTTATCCTTGAGCTTTCCAATCACCTTTGTCATTTCATCTTCAGACAGGCTGGTCTTGTTCATGAGATCGACATGTTTAATTGAAGAAGTGGAGGGAATTGCATCTATGATCTTTTTGGCCTTTTCTATTTCATCATCATCCAGTTCAGCGATGGTTGGAAGTTTCTCCTTGATGATATCATGAATGACCTTTCCCGGCACAGAAGGCCCGGATTTCTCGAGTTCCTGGGCATAGAAGCATACCTCGTCCAGGGACCTCGCGATGGAGATGGCACACGGATCCTTTTTTGGATATTTCAAGGCGGCCTTGAGATCTTCAACCGACTTCTTAAAATTATTAAAACTTGATTCGGTTGCTGAACCTTGAATATCTTTTGCAACGGATTCCAACCTCTTAATGAAATCAATTTCATTTTTATAGATTAATTCTATAAAACTTTTTACTTCTTCATATACGTGTTCATTAACTCCTTTGGTTAAAACCTCATAAGCCAGTGCGCTGGCTTTTTTGTTGTTGAAGGAGGTCCCTACCTCCTTGAGGGATCTCACCGCACATTTCAGCGCCCTCTCCCTCACATACATGCAGATCTCTTTCAGCAGGAGGGATAGATCATTATCCAGCTTTCCGATGCCGATAGTCTTGTCCTCAATGTCATGGACATGATCCTCCCGGGCATATTTGTCCGATGCACCCACCTTTTTGTTTATCCCAACACTCGTAACCGTATCTGGATTTGGATCCGAAGATATGGTGATAGCATGGTTGCCGATATCCTTGGTGATGATGATGTTTTTGCCCTCATTGAGTTTTAGATCGCCATTTCCATCGGATTCCACCCCGGTTATAGTTTTTATTAAACCATGTGCTCTGATATCCAGGAGATGGGCATTGATGAGCCTGAAGAGGATAGGGTTGCTGAATACAATGCTTCGGTATTTTTTCGTCAGCACATCATCAGGGGAGAATTGATCACCATTTGACTTCAGAACACAGAGAAAGACCCCAAGGCCGTTGCAGTCGCTACAGGATGTACTCATATTCAACCATGGATGGCTGTCTGGATGCGGCCATGGGACACCATTCGTTTGCAGGTCGTCCTTTGTAAGGGTTTTCTCCCACAGGGTATCAGGGGCGTCTGAATTTATTGCCTTGAGTGAAAATTTCTCAACTACCCTGTTGTTGCAGCAGGTCGCTTCGCACGCGCATGGGTTGGCGACGGCCGGAACCTTTTCCGTGAGACACTCTTCATATTTCATATAGAGAAAGTAGGACTCTTGGTCTCCTTTTTTCACAGTTACCGGGAACTCAGCTTCATTATTAAGAAACATCTCATGCCCGCAGCAGTCGATTGCCAAGCCGGGGGAGAGCTTTACCATAAATGGATTTCCATCCAATTTTTGCATAGGGGTGACATCCAGGCCATACACAACACCAGTCCCGTGGATGAGCAGGTTGAGCAGCTGGCGTTTCCAGTTCATGTAATCCTGCTCGGCCTTGAAGTCGCGGACAGTCATCAGCTTCCCGTAGAAGTAATTGTTCCTCTCAAAATAATCCATGCCACTCATACCTATACCCCCTTATGTAAGTACTGTATCGTCACCAAGCCTAGATCGTACATTGACCTGTCCGGATCCTTCCCGATCCGCTGCCACGGTGTCTCTTGCAAGAGCACTCTCGCCCAGTACAAAGGCGGGTTCGGAAAGCATAGTATTGATGCCCAGAAACGTGAAGCCGCAGAGGTGGAACCATGGCTCGAGAAACTTGACGTGCCCTTCCGTGTGTGCAGGCTTTTCCGTGCGCACGATCCTCTCCACGGTCTTGTGCTTGTCTTGGGGGACGCTGAAGGGCTTGAGAAGGACACAGAAGCAGAAAGGCTCATAATCCCTGAATGCACATTCCTTGACTGTATCCTTGCATTCGCATTCCTTGCCCGTGCACTCCCGGCAAGGGCAGATCGATCCTGCATGCCAGAGGATATTGTTTTCAAGGATAATCATGGGCTGTCCCGCAAACTGCAGGTACTCATCCCTGCACCCACCTGCGGGCATGCACGCCATAACGGACGTTTCCAATCCTTGTGAAAACTCGTCTCCGCCGGTGTAGAGATTGATGACCTCCTCTATGCCATGCCGGGTGCCCCGATGCCGGTATAAGTGTGGCGCCTTCTGGATGAGCTGCCTTAACTGTGTGCTATTCCAGTTCTCGTCATATGAGAGGGCAAGCCAGTCACCGAGCCAGGGGAGGAATTCGTCCGGGGCGGCCTCAGGGTCAAAATACCGTGGGATCGAGATTATGCACTCTTCCAGGTCATTGAGGACCGATTCGAAGAGAGGGAGGAAACGTCTGAGAAATTCCCTGCCCTTCTCGTCTTCCTGATATACCGCTGGCAGGTACCTGAGATACGAGTGATGGGGGAACTCTGCCTTGATGGACCTGATGCAGGGCGACTTCTTCCCGAGTGCATCGCCGTACAGAGATATCTTAAAGGCGATGAACCGTCCACGGGCGTCCAGGATCAGGGCATCCAGGGTATTGGTGAGGGCAGGGGAAGACCACTGGTAATTCTCCGGGCCGGCAAGGCGGTCTTCTGACGCACTGTATGAGACCTCAACCCGCGTGTTGTCCGGCAGGTCCATGTCAAGGACCACCCTGTGCCATTGGCAGCCTTGTCTGGTGCTGTCAAGGGGGGTGGTAACGACCACGGCGCGCGGGATGAGTCTCTCCTCCAGCTTGATAAGGCTGATGTCTCTGCCTCCCTTATGACCGAGATACATGGTCCCTTGACCATCCACAGCCAGGGTCGTGTAGGTCGCCTCTTTCGGGAGGGGGAGGATTGTCGGTGGTTGAACAACCCTGCCAGGAATCAGGTCTTCGTCCAGGTCGATCCTTTCAATAACATATGACAGGGACTTTGGGTCGGTAGAGAGGATAGAGAGACCTTTCTTGTGGGATGCGATGGCATGTCTGGCCCCGGGACCCATATTATTTTCGATTTTGACATCCTGGACATCGAATTCGAGTGCGTAACCGGTCTTTCTTGTCCATGCCTTAACCAGGCCATCATTTTTTAACATGTAAAGGTGTCCCTGATGGCCGATGCACATGTCGGCCACTTCACTGACACCGCTTTTCTGCCACCTGAGCTGGTAGTTCACCAGGGCGAAACAGATCAACGTATCGCCGTCCAGAACATACAGGTCATCATCGCTTACACTCAGGTGTTTAGGATCGTTCAGGGGCGGTTGGTCGAGATGCCTGTAGGTGCCATCCTCCCTGTCAAAGATGCTCACGGATTTGCTCGATTCATCGATGAAATATACAAGACCGCACCGGTCAATCGCCAGGTCGGTGAACGGATGGTCAAGGGTTATTGTCTCATTGGCATTGAAATAGGCAGGGCACTGTTTGAGCCGGATACCATTCTCCCAGAGGTCTTCAAATTCCAGGGATTCCGCACCGGGATCATCTTTTACTCTGAAGGTGCACTGCCTCCACAGATCCGGTGTGTTGATGAAGAGCCACATGGGCCGATCCTTATTCATCCTTACCCTCACCCTCATCCTCACAGTTACCCTTGCCCCTGCATGGGTCAAATCCACCCCCTACGATGTCTATGATGTGGTGCCCGGAATTGACCAGGCTCGATGGATCGATGATCACGTCGCCTTGAGCGAATCGAAGGAAACCATTGCCTGATGCATGGAGGGAAAGGGAGGTTATCCCATCGACCCCGTCAACGCCTTCAAGGCATTCATACACATCGGACCGGCAGACAGGCCTGCCGAATGACCACTCATTGTCTTCAGCATTCCTTTGAATAGGGCAGAGCAGGCCTTTCAAGTTGTCTTCGCACCGTTTCCTCACCTGGTCCGCATTGTATCCGGTCTTCATCCGGACCGTTGCAGATACAGAGACGAGTGTGAATGAGGGGGCCCTTACCTCCACGTACGTGGTGATAAGTCTGTGTATGTCGAGGTGCCTTTTCACGGCCTTCATGAACCCATGGCTCGGTACGGGATTGTCTCTGAGGCTGAAAGGCACTACCACCACCATGACCTTGTTCACTCCCGGGTCATTCAGTGCCTTGGCCCGGGCGACCCTGAGTCCGGGTGTTGATCTGGCGATGTTCTCGTAGTCCTCGGCGGTCACTGCCATGAAAGGTGTTTTCATCTCCTGCCTGGCCCTTGCCTTGGCCTCTCCGAGAGGTTCGGCGTCCTGGCCTCCGCAGGCAGGAAAATGGTTGAGTACCGAGAGGCCGGGTCGGGCATCTTGGATTTCTTGAATGGCCCTGGCAGGGACATTGCCGTTTCTCCCGGAGCATGACCGATAGGTGATGCCGATGGGTTCATCATCCGGGGGCATCATACCATGGAGACCATTGCCGAAGATCAGTAGCCCTTTTTCGTAATCCACCCTGAAATGCCTGTATTCCGGCCCTGATGCGTCTAGATCATCCCTCTCTTCCCACCCTTGGATTTTCATGGACCTGTAGAGAATGGGCATATGGGGAATCTCGAGGGTCAGATCCGGCAGGCTGCTTACATGTTTTTTTGGGTACTCATGGACGACAGTCTTTCCTTCTGTGGCGGAAACCGTATTCAGGAGTATCCGTTCCACCCTGGGTGGTATTTCATAGAAACTGTCCTTGATACCGCCGGTTTTTACTTGGCAACGGATCCAGTAACAGAAGTATTCCTCCTTTTTCGGGTAATCAGGCAGGTAATTCTTCTTCATCCCGGGTGAGAGGGCTATGGTCGCGATGCCTGCACGGTAGAACCTGCGTACGAGATCGTCTCCCTGGAACTCGAGGGGAATCCAAGGATCCTGACCGTCTATATCACCATTCATGCATGACCACTGCACATCGACGGATGGAATCAATGCATCGGGTTCATCGCCATGGCTCCCGACCGGGATAAGAAGGTCGTCTTCAAAGATCTTGATATAAAGGTTCAGTAACCCTCCAGCAGAAATTGCAGGGGGTTCGAAGTCGAGTCCGATGAATAGGCATGAATCGTCTCCCGCATTCTCGCCGAAGGCATAAAAGAAGTTCCTGTTGGGCTCATTGAAGGAGGTGATGTCCTTGTATTCGAAGTTTGCTCGGACGATAAGCTGCCGAATTTTCGCGTCGACCACCTGCAATGCCGATTCCGTCTCAAAGAAGACCTGTTCATTCGTTGCGGGATCCCGGGCAACGAGAAGGCACCCTTGTGGCACGACGCCGCTCCCGCTGAAGGTAACATGAACCCTTGCCGCCTTTGCAGGGTTTGGTTGTATCCCAAGGAGTTTGAGATATTTATGATAGTGCCTTTCCGAGATGCGGTTGAGTTGGTAGAACTGCATCTCGGTAAGCCAGGCGAAGAGTTCGAGGAAGGTGATCCCGGGGTCGTGCAGATTATGATCCGTCCATTCTTGTGCATGGAGGGGGATGAGCTTCCTCGCCTCTTGAATGAGCTGGTCAAAGGTCTTATCGTCGAGGTTGGGGATGGGAAGGGTCATAAGGGTTCCAGAGAATGTATTCTACTTCTGTGCAGCATAGGACCTACGATAAATGTGTCTGGCCAGGTAGACCAACTTATTTTGTTGAACTTAGATTGTGTTTCCCCGTTTTATTGCGATAGCATAGCCTGTTACCCTGCATGAATGGTATGAGTCCCGCTCGACACAATATCATAATCATAGACCTCAAATGGGATTTTCCAGGATTCATCAGGGGGCAGGGTTGTTTTTCCCTTTTCTTGCCCGCCCACCATGAGGCAGAGCTCCACAGAAAGGGATTCCACGTAATCGACACCCCCCACTTTCTCCAGGATGGCATAAAAATCGGAATAATACGGCATCCTGCCGAAGTCCCACCCTGTGCCTTTGTCGCCGCCGGTGAGGGGATGCAGGAAACTTTTGATCTTTGAATGTGCCTCCATTTCCACGGAGGGAATGGCTTCCAGGGTCTTTGTCTTGAGCACGGCATTTACAGAAACCCTGCAGTATCGCGGGCCAGCCACAAAGAGACGGTCTCTGATGACTTCGGGACATGAACGGGCAAGATGCTGCTCCACCAGAGACTTCAGCTGGAGTGACGGTATGGGCATCTCATCCTGGCTCGAGGGCATGATGATCACTGACACCCACCCGGCCTTTGTATTATAATTATTATCCATGCCGGGAATGCACTTGGCCTTGGCGATTGCCGGGGACGCCTCCCTTGTGAGGAACTCATAGTCCTCTTCGGTAATGGCTCTCCCCCTGTTCCTTGCGGCATGTGTCCCCCTGTCGATGGCCGAGGCGAAGTCTTCCGCATCAGAAGCCCCTCCGGCAGAAATAGGGTTGAGGACCCTGTCCACAAAGGCGATTGAGGTCTTGAGACTGGTTATCTGGTTTGCCGCCACATTGCCCCTGCTCCCGCCACCTACCTTGTAGGTTGCCTTTACGTTGTCCCTTCCTGCAGGCGGTATCGACCCATGCACACCATTGCCGAACCATACCCGGCCCGCAGAGGTGTCAAGCTCATAGCATCGATCCTTGTTGCTGGCCCAAAGGAGGTCCTGGGTGGATGACCACTTCACCCAGAAATTCGTTATGCTGCCGGATTCGTCCCAGGTCTCTTCCCAACCCCCCGGGCCTTTCTCCTTAAGTGACGACCGTTCTCTTTCGCTGATGGTGGCTGCCTCATCAACCCAAACCTCGGCAGAGATGACAGGCGAGCGGGAAAGGGTAAATGTCTGGCCAGAAGGGAAAGAATCCCCCCCGGAATCTGCTTCCCCGGTGCTGGAGCCGAGCAGTTCATCCCTCACTGTCTCGGCCTGGATCAACCATGAGGTGTTGAGATGGATGCCCCTGATAATAGGGTATGGTTGTGTGAGTTCGGTCTGAGTAGGGAAGGCCCTTACCCAGTAGAGCTCCTTTCCGAATCTCGATGCCGGTGTGAAGTCCGTTGGAAAGGCGAATTCCATAGTCCCGCTGCGCGTAAGTCCATACGTGTTGTCCTGGGCGACAAGCCTATTCCACTGGGGAGACCCTTCATTCCCACTCCCTGCATGGTATTCCCACTCAATCCGTGTGCTTTCCTGAGCTTCCTGTTCCATGATGTCAAAGAACGCGCTGACTGGCCCACCTTCGATCTTCTTGTCGAAACCGAGGTAGAGGCTGGGCTTGGGATCCAGTATGGCAGGGAACGGGTCAAAGTATTTTCCAGGGATCCTGCATGCTTCTGACACGTCCCTGAGTTCGAGGTTGCTGGAGGTGAAACACCATTGAGGTATCCAGGACTGTGGGCCAAGCTCACACTTACATGAAGCAGATATTTTATTTGAGAGATCATGAAGGTGTTCTTCCCATGAAAAACATTTCTGGTTGGCAATAGATACATTTAAAATATCTTGATTGTCGTTGTCTTTGCCCGGAGTGACCTTAATAGCATCGCACGGAACGTTTTCTATGTTATCAGTTTGAATAACCAGTTGCTCAACCTTTGGTGGTTTTATCCCTTTCAGGTCCCTGATAATAACGTAACTTCCACCATTATCTTTTAGAGATAACTCTTCTTTGCCAAAACCACCATTTACAATCCTGCTCCGTATCCAGAAGTTTTTTTGACCATTCACTACGGTGGGTGTGATATCTTCGGGACAGGTGAAGAATATCCCATAATCACCTTTTTTGAGATTAGTGGCATTCTTTAATATCGGGTTCCAATAATCTTTCTTCAGCATTTCGCGACATCTTACCTCTTTGACGACCTGCCAGCTTTTGCCATTCCAGTATTCCCACGACAGGATAAGGTCATCTGATTGGTTGACCTCGTCCTCAAGGGAGAACACAAGCTGAATGTTGGCCTTGGGCTTGGAAAAAAACTCGGGGCTTGCGAGGTAGAAGGTATCAAGCAACCGGGGATTCTTTCCAAAGGGATAAAAGGGCTCATCGAGGTTTATTGGGGTATCGTTATAAAAGGCCATATCCGCCGCCAAAGGGCCTTCGACCTTCACAGCTATCCTATCGACAGGCGGGTAGGATCTGCCGTTTTGGGCCGAACACCTGACCCACAGACTTTCAACATCACCAATCTTTCTCAAGATGGACTCTCTGGCAGACTCCTTGGTGAGCAGTACCTTATTGACATTGGTTGTTGCCTTCAGTGGCAGCCATTGTCCTGTATCTTGATCATCCATGCCCCAATATTCCCATTTCAATTGGGTAGGTGAGAGTATTGGGGGGCTGAATGTAATGGAGATAGTTCCCTTCCTGAAGTTGAAGAGATTCGTGTCACCGAGGTAGAGTACATGTTCCTGCAAATTTTCACCTGAATAGAGGGCAAAGGGTGCCTGGTTCTTCCCATCCGGGAAGTTCGGCGGCGCCTCATGGATTTCATCGTCATGGACACAAAATGCTGCTGCAAGCTTCGCAGGGCTTGCCAGAAAAGGCTTTTCCGTTTCGAAGACAACATCTCCGGCAGCCGTCTGGGTACCTTCGGGTATGAGCACGTGGTCCATGGCTCCTTCCGAGAGGAGGAAGGTCACGGGCGACCGGGCAGGCTGTGGGGGCGTGAGCCCTGCCTTGAGCATGTCAAGAAAGGCGACCAGGTTCTTGTCAGGAACCCTGTTGAGTCTCTGCACGACGGCTTCCGCCATGGTGGAGAAGATGGTGAGGAGGGCATTCCCCACACCCTTGTCAGCGGCTGCATTCCACTCCGGTGCGTAGAACGGGACGAGATCCTTCATCATCTTGAGGATGTCTCGTTCTTTTTTCTTCTTGATATCCGGTGCGCTGCGCATGGAAACCCCCTAAGCCCCTTCCTTCAGGTAGAAAGGATAGACCAGGTTGAACCGGTTGTTCGTTGTGCGGACGCGGTAGTCGATGCTTATGATAAGCTCCCCCTGCGAGATCTCATCAGTGAGGGTCTGCACTTTGAGTACCTCAATCCGGGGCTCCAACTGCAGCAGGGCATCCTTGACGCTTCCTTCGATGAGGCCGAGCACCGAGGAGCTGATGGCCTCGAACACATAGGCGTGGATGCCGCAACCGAAGCCGGGTCGCATAACGCGCTCACCCTTGGCCGTAGAGAGGATGATCCATATGGCCTCCCTGATGTCATCCTCATACGCAACCGTCTTCACGACACCTTTCATATCGACGCCGACCGGGAATTTCCAGCCCCTGCCCAGGAATTCATTCGCCACGGTTCATCTCCCTCATCCTATGAGCACCGTGGGGCATCCCAGGGTTATCGTGTTCGGCGGACCAGCTTCAACGATGACATCACCCTGCCGGACCGCAGGCAGGTTGTTTATGAGGACGGTCATGCTCCCCATGGACACCACCCCGCCTACGTGGGGCACCAGGACTGTCACCAGAGGACATGCATGAGAATCGGACAAGGCGCGCCAGGCCGGCATCCCTCCGATGGCCACGTTTGCGCTCCCCGGCCCAGGGCCAAGAGGCGACCCGTGGCTTGTCATATCACCCACCCGTGCGGCAAGAGGCATTGTCCCCCCTTTTAATTGATCTTCACCATGGCGCCCTGGATCGTCAGGGTTGCACCTGCCTTGATGGTGAGCATCCCTCCAGCCTCGATCTCGATCTGCTGGGACTTGATCTTGAGCTGCATGGCGCTTTCGATATTTATGGCGTTCTGTGCCGAGTCTATGGTGATGGTGTTGCCCCCGGTCTTGTCGACGACCTGTATCTTTTCCTTTCCGGAAGAGTCGTCCAGAAGGATCCTGTGTCCCCCATTCGTATGGATCTCCACCTGTTCCTTCTTGCCGCCTGAATCGTCGTTGAAGACGATCTCGTGGCCGCTGCGCGATCTGATCTTCCTGATGTTGTTCTTGCCGCTGCTGTTCTTCTCGGGCGGTCCGTCCTTCCCGTTCCAGAGACTCCCGATGACATAGGGATGTTCCACGTCACCCTGGTCAAAGGCTACGAGCACCTCGTCATTCACCTCGGGGAGGAAGAAGACACCCATCTGGTTGCCCGCCATGGGAGAGACTACCCGTGCCCAGTAACTCTCGTCGCTGCAGCCTCTCCAGGGGAACGAGAGCCTTACCCTGCCCAGACCTTCAGGGTCCTTGTTGTTCGTTACGATCCCGACTACAACCCCAGGTTGTCCCTGGGATGTCTCTTCACCCTTCAGGACATCAAAGATGCTCATAGGCTGTCTCCCCTCACATTAAAGGTCGTCTTATAGCCCGATGTGCCGATGGAATGTGTCGTCCGCTCCACGTAATATTTCCTGCTGAACTTCCGCCCCAGACCTGATACCTTTACGGTAATGCCGGGTTTGAGGACTGGGATGCCGGGGCATTCCCCGCTTCCTTTGACCAGGCCTTCGGACAGCTGGTTCAGGAGGGCCTTGGCGATCCTGTCGGCCTCCGACTGATTATAGACAGGCTTTCGGACTTCTTCTATCACCTCACCCCTGTAGACCTGCTGCGCAACCTCGGAGCCGCTTTGTGCCCCCTGCTTTTTGTCCTCCTCCTGGCCTTTCATGGCCTTCCCGATGATCTCTTTCTTGGACGAAGGGTCCCACCCCACCACCCTGACGCCTGCCACCATTTCGGCCACGTTGATATCGGGTGAGAAACTCGACATGGTCCTTCCCCATTCAAGGGTAAGTTCAGGATCAGCAGCAGTGGGGGGTCGCCGGAAATATATATCTCTCGCGCGGACAAAGAATTCGAATCCGTTCCTTTTGGCAAGCCTCGACACAAAGTCATAGTCTGTCTCATTGTCCTGTTTTATCTTGGGATGCTGAATAATGGAGTCTTCGATCTTGGATATACCGTATCCATAGCTTTTTGCAATCCGGGCAACGATATCGCTGTCCTTGCTGTCATTCCATGAAGGGGGGGATTTTTTCCCCTTCATCATCAGGTGGGAAAGGGCATATCCGCTTACATCAAGCTGTGATGAGCCGCCTGCTGGGAAAGAGAACCTCAGGGAGGTGATGATTCCAAGAACCAGCTCCTCGAGTCTGCTCCCATAACCCATCCTTATGGACACCTCTTTTCCAAGCTCCAAGGGGGTCTTGTCGATCCATTCAAACTCACCTTTGGCCGGATTGAAGGGGTTGTTGACACTGAAGCTGAACTGGTCGGCACCATCGATGACATTGTCGACGCTCACCCCTGGTATCTCTGCACCGAGTTTTAGGAGATCGGTATTCTCTATCTCAATGACAAATGCAGGGGCATAGAAGTTTTGATATTCTTCTTCTAAGTTCTCAATCTTCACGCTATTCAATAGGAGGAATTTTGAGATCCATGCCCGGTTCCAGATCAATCGGGTTGTCGATACCGTTCGCCGCTGCTATCCGACGCCATTGGCCGGGATCCCCGTATTCCCGGGAGGCCAAGAGCCACAGGCTGTCGCCCTTTGTTATTGTCCGGATTTTTGTCCTGTCCGATGACGATCTGGGGGGATTCCCAAGCTGCTCGGCAAGGGTTTTGTACTCCTTGAACGTGACGTTGAGGGTGGCCCGTACCGGGGTCCCGTCTTCAAGGAACATGGTGAATTTTCTTGTTACCTTTTCCACGATGGCCTTGAACTGGAATCTGCCCCAAATGAACTTGCACCGCTGTGGCGCATGAATTTCCGAGTTTATCTCGAGAAGGCCGTATACCTTGTCCGTATACAGCCTCACGTCCTTTCTCGCCTCGTAGGTATCGAAGAAGAGGTCCATGGAGAGTGACTGTGAATTCCCGCTTGTGTACTGGGTGAGGGGCGTGGAAAGGCCGGGGATAGCTATGCTCTGGTACTGATTCGACTTGTCCAGGGTGTACTCTGTCGGGTTGAACAGCACTTGTATGGGGGGGCCGCTGTCTGCGTCCTTCTCGTCCAGGGGCTGGATATAGGCCTTCTTGAGTTCCATTATCTTACCTCTGTACTAAAACTTTTTGAACCCATTATGAGCGAACTCGATGGTCTCAAAAGCCATGGCCCCGCTATCAGCTTTGAACTCCCCCCCTGACCACTTCACCGGATAGGCATTTTCAAAGCTCCACCTCCACGCATCCCTTCCCTCCCTGTCGAGGAGTATGACATGGACCGTATTTCGCTTGAACCGTCCCGCCACTACCCCTTCATGCCATTTCCAGAGAGCCTCGGAGTCGGTCATGCCCCTCTTGAGGACCAGGTTGGAAAATTTCGTTTCCTTTGGGATGCGGTGGATATAGTCGTTCACACCGCCCTCCTTATACTCTTCCAGTTGTGTCTCAGCCTGGATACCGCTGACCTCCGAGAAGCCTCCGACAATGATGCCCTCGATCTCCACACGGAAGAGAAAACCGTGATAGGGGTCTTTCCGTTCTACGGCCATGGTGTCCTCCTTGTCCTGGCGAACTGTTCATCAGTGGATACCGCGGCGCTCCTTCTCGATGCGCAGCCGTGTCTCAATAAGCCGGTAAACCTGATCTGCCAGATCCTTCACCGGCACCTCGATTCCCTTGGGATGGTTAGAGGGGGCACCCATGGTTTCCGGCATTGCTGTATGGACATCGGCCGTGATCCCCCTGGCGCCTCGTGCTGATTGCTGCGAAAAGGACAAGCCCTGCGGGGTGGATAGGTAATCGAGTTCGGGCTGATCAGTCCGGCGGATGGGGGCTGAAGATCTGCCATGATGAAGAGTATTTCGTTCTGAGGGTGCTCTGTCGAGTGTATTGTACCATGTCGGCCTTCCCTTGCGGAAAGACTGCCGGTACCAAGGCAGACCTTCCATACCTGTTGTCCTGGTATGAGTGACGGTGTTTGAGGGTGGAAGGGGATCTTTTTTCCCTTTTATGTAGGGACGTTCGGCAAGGTGATCTTTTGTTGAGCCGAGATGAAGCTTGCCCTTGCCAGGGATAGGCGGACCTTCTGATGATACCTGTCTGTAATGACGTAAGTTCAGCGGGTGGGTTACGAACCTTTCAATGATTTGGCATGGAAAGCTTTGCCGCTGCGGTTGAAGGTTGACTTGCAGACCCTGTATGTCGCTCTCCCGGAGGACTTCTTTTCCAAAGGATCTGGCCCGATCTTTTGCAGTCTTTGTCGATGTGCCAGCGGCCGTCTTGGTGAGCTGTTCATTTTTTTTGTTTAATGCATAATAAAACGCCATGGAGAGATCTAGATGCAATTCGGCGCCATCGTGATGGAAAAATGTGAATAAGGGCAAGAAATGGAGTGGAACAGACCCGAAGGGGTAGGGACGAACGGTGCGTGAGCAGGGGCTTTTGATGAGACTGCTGGTGGCCATCACATGACTACGCATGACCCTTCCTGCAAATTTCTTGTCGCTGAGGACCGTAGTGCGGGTTATGATGAACAGGTCAGGTCTTTGCCTCACTCGTCACCTTCCTGTTTATCTTAGATATCTCCTCGCACCATCTGCGCCGCTCCCGGTGCTCCATGTCCATGAGCTCTGCATGTGACCAGTGACAATAGTATGCGATAAAGGCCATCTCCTCGTAGAGCTTCTCGAGGGGATAGCCTGTCATTCCCCCGGGCTCGCGACCTCCACGGTGAAGCTGTGCTCGCACTTGGGGCAGCGGGCATCAACCTTGATGGATCCGTTCCCGTTGATCTGACCGTAGAGCCCCTGGAGATAGGAGAGATCTGAAGCAAAGAGACCTTCAACGATTCTCGGGTTCACGTCGTTGAGGGCTCCCAGCCTGGTGATCACCCGTGAGAGGAGGATGACGGTGAGATATGCCGGGTTCTGCTGCACCCGCGGATCTTTCAGAGGAAGTATCTCGTCCGCTGCTGTTGCGAGTCGCATGATCCCCTGCCGGTGGAGGGTTCCGGCTTCATCGACATAGCCTTTGGGCAGGGTGAAATCGAATTCGGTCTGGAATGCCATTGCCTGTGCCTCCTTTTGGGAAGTATGTGCCGGGATGTATTGCTGGCCGGTTAAAGTACGCGAGCCATGCCCTCGTGGACGATCTCGAGGACCTCGATGGCGATGTCATTGCCCTTGGCATTGAGGTCCGCAGGGTCATACTTGCTGGGCCAGGCATTCTCAAACTCCCACCGTGCTGCCGGTGCCCCTTCCTCATTGAGGACTATCACTGCAATATTGCGCCGTGCATCCTTCATTTTCCCCTGCATTACCTGTTTTCTCCAGTTGAAGAGCTCTATGGATGAATCCGTAGTCCCGTACTTGAGGGTGATGTTTGCAAACTTGGTGAGGCCGGGTGCCTTCTTCAGCTGAGGTCCCTCATTACCTTCGCGGTACTCGATGACGTCACTCGTTGTGTCCGGCACAGTGACCTCGCTGAAGCCGGCTTGAATGATGTTATCAATTTCAAGAAGAAACCTGAAATTCCGGTAGGGGTCTTTTCTGTCAGCCATGGCTTATATCCTCCTTTCGCAGCATCAGCCCTTTGCCCCGGCTGTCCACTGGGCAATACGAAATATGACGAACTCCGCCGGTTTCATCGGCGCGACTCCTATCACACAGATAAGCCTCCCGTTGTCGATGTCATCCTGGCTCATGGTCGTCCTGTCGCATTTTACGAAGAACGCCTCCTCTGGCGTGGCACCGGCCAGTGCCCCTGAACGCCAGACCGTTGTGAGGAATTGGGTAATGGACTGCTTGACCCTGGCCCACAGGGGGATGTCGTTGGGTTCGAAGACCACCCACTGGGTCCCCTTGTCGATGGACTCTTCCAGGTAGATAAAGAGTCGGCGGACATTTATGTATTTCCAGAGGGAATCGAGTATCATGGTGCGTGAACCCCAGACAAGGATGCCGCGGCCCGGGAAAACCCGTATGCAGTTGATGTGTCTCGGATTCAGTACATCCTGCTCGCCCTTTGTCAGCTGGAATTCCACATCGCTCGCACCCTTTACCACCTCGTTGGCCGGGGCCTTATGTACACCCCTTTCGGTATCTGTCCGTGCATAAATGCCCGAAATATGACCCCCTGGCGGTACGGCTTTTTCCCGTTTGGTAAGCGGATCCAGGACCTTTATCCAGGGGTAGTAGATCGCCCCATATTTTGATGGTCTGAAGGGAGGGTTTGATATGAGAAGATCCGATGAGTTAGGCGTGTTGGGGGCATCAAAGATGGCAAAGCGGTCCTTCAGCAGTTCGCACTGGTTCAGCATATCATCGATGAATGCACTTTTTTCGGCGTCATTCGGGATCTTGTAAACATCAGGCGCATAGAGGATCGCTACCTCGTCGACCTCTGATAATGCGGTCAGGCCGGTCCTCTGTCCGGGCAGGGCTTCAGGTTTACCCCGCATATCTGCCCTGGAGAGGTCTCCTACTGCATCGTAACCGCCGGCCAAAGGGATCATGAGGACTCCGCCTGCGGTATTCTCAGGACGGGCCGCGCTGTCCGTTTCGTCGATGGCGATCAGGGTTGATATCTTATTGATCCTCTTCAGGAAATGATCATCAGAGGTACTCTTCGTGGAGAGGTTGTCAAAGACCTCGATTACCGAAGCCTTTTCGAAGAGATCCCTCAGTTTCTTTGTGCGCTGCTCATCTCCTGGATCAGTAAGATTATCGGTGGGTAGGGCCTCGCTCCAGTACACGACCACCAGTTTGAACAGCTTGTCATCGCCTGAAGATGCCTTATCGATCCTCACTGCTACACGGTTACCCCAATTACCCGGGCCGACAGCCTTCAAGGTCAGATCGCCCACTGTCAGGGACGCCGGTAAGCTTCCTTCCTTGACAACCCGTGCAATGTAACACTTCTGGCCGCCGTTTTTGAAGAAGCCCTCCACAGCATATGCGGTGAATGAATCGGTGGCGTAACCGCCGAACTCCCTCGAAAACTTGGTGAAGCTGTCGACAAGCTTGGGTTTTAATGCCCCCCTCTCGGTCATGCCCACAAATCCAGCCGTGCTTGTGCCAACCCCTTCAATGGGCTTTGCGCCTATCTCAAACTCCTCTACATATACCCCTGGAGATAAGTATTCAGGCATCTTGAACCCCCTTTCTTATATGGCAGCTAGTTTGTCTAGGATGTTTTTACGGCGACTAGCTTTTGCTTTCTCCAATTCCGTAAGTTTTCCAGAGAGGTTATTTTTCGCAGTCTCTAGCTCCGTTGCCTTCGTTCTTAGATCCTCCTCATTTTCATTGATCTTCCCCCATGCTGAGATCACGGCTGACTTGAAACCTTCTTTGTCTAGGATGCGGGGTTTCAGGGCATTAAGAAGATCATCTAGTTCCTGAATATAGAAATACATGTTTTCCACATTGTTCTTGTCTTCCTCTTTTCCAATCTGGGCCTTCAGGTCCTTGAGTTCTTTGAGGGCATTGTCTATCTCCTTCTGCCGGGTCTTGTAGGAATCGTAGTCGCTTTGACTTATATTGCGAGTCGCTTCAGCCTTGTTGTATCCGGCTTGTACTTTGTCGAGTACTTTCTGGAGATTTTCAATTTCTTTGTTTATATCGTTTATCCCTTTATCAACTTCTACGATCTTGGATATGATGGCATCTTTCTTATCCTTGACCGGCGCTTCGATCATCGCCTTCTTGTTGGCAAGATAGTTGTCGAGATCCGTTGTGTCCCGTTGAATGGTTTGATGTGCCTGGGCGTAAGCATCAGTTATATGGTTGATTTCTTTTGATATTTTTTCTAGGGTTGCAATGTCGTTCTTGAGAATGATTTTATCTTTATTCTTCTTCTCTATGTCGGCTTCAGTGACCTTCAAGGCTTCTCTCTGTGATTCAAGTTTTATCTCTATGCTGTCCGGCATATTAAGGTACCCCCTTTTTCAAGAATTTTCTGATAATCAGCTCCTTACCTACCTCCAAGTTGAACGTTTCTATCTTCAACCCATTGCCTTCCTGAAGGAGGAACATTTCATCGTCGTCATACCCCGTTTTAGAAAATTCGGGATTCAAGTACAGTATGTTCCCATCACCCAGGACGAGGGTCTTCCCATTTACCTTCTCAACCTCATTCATTCCCGGATTGTCTTGTTTGTCTTTCAATCTCGGGAAATAAAGCGCGAACTGCCCGTCAGATGAGGTCTCAACGCTCCTGTCCATACCCTTTGTCCTGAGGTTCACCTTGACGTTTGATAAAGGATACCCTGTTCCGCTTTCATAGACAGTGCCCCTCAACAGTGTGGTCCCCTTCGGGAACGGATAGGAGGGAAGGGGCATCAGGTAAACATATTCAGGGTACTCGGGTATTACATTCTCCTCTAGCTTAATGGTTTTTTCCACTGTCCCATAATGGTCGCATTCAATGGTATACACATAGTAACCAGGACTGAGGTTTATGAATGCGTAGTACCCGCTTCTGTTCCTCACCGGAACCTTCTGGTCTTCAACCTCAACAGCGGTATGGGAAGCGGGGCGGAGGGAAATATGTACAGCACCCGACACCATCTCGTTAGTAAAATGGTCAATGATACAAAAGACCAGGGATGGATTCGTAGTCCTTTTTTCTGCAAAGGTGCGGTCACTGCCTTTTATCATAATAGTGTGCCTCCGACTGCGTAACCCTCTTTGAATACTGTTCTCTCGCCGATTCAATGACCACCGGCGTTACGGTGTAGCAGACTGCAGGCCTGAAAGGCTTGGTCTGGAATGCCTGCCAGATCTTGGTCATCTCATCGATGGGTACAGGGTTGAGAACCAGCCGGAACTCCTGGCCGGAGCCTGCAAGGCCTCCCTTGAGTACAGGGTCTCTCAGTACAGCATTGTCATGAAAAATCTGCATGGCCCTTCCAAGAACCCTGTGGTCCGACACGGTCCGGTCCGTTAGGTTAGGTTCCTGTGTTGATTCGTAAGGTATCATCATATAGTGGAGATCCAGTATCAAACCCGGATATCTCAGTTTTTCTTCATTGATCCGCTCCATCTCACGGTTTTTCATGAGGCTGTTTTCAAATACCTGATACAGGAAGAGGCATAACCGTATAGAAGGGGCATTGCCGACGAGTATTTCCCCTGGCGAATAGAGGATTATCGAATTCTTATCCTGGACCTCCTCACTGAGCCCTTCCTGCAGAAGGGATATCAGTGTTTCACCGATATCGGCTATGGCATTGGCATATGCTGACATACTGTCTTTTCGCTCATTCCTTCTGATTTCATGGGGTCTTCGATTCAAACACCCAGGTATTTTTTGGTTCCCCTCCTATCTTTCCTTTTTTCTGATCCTTCACATCTTCAGCGCTCCTCTTCCCCTCATAACCCTCTTCGTACCAGGTGTAATTGTCGTCATCGCCCATGTCCTTTCCCAGCAATGCCCTGAATTTCCCCTTCATCCCTTCCATTTCAATGGTGGACAAAACATATTCTTTCCCCTTGTCATTCTTCTTTATCACCTCAGCTTGGACGGTCCATTTTTTCGGGACTCGAGCAGGTATCTCGACCTCGGTAGGCAGTTCTTTATGGCCCTCTGGATACATGATAATCTTCTGTTCCTTGAGTACCCCGGTCTTCAGTTTCGCAGGAGGGGCATACTCCACGCCTACCGAAAGAGCCACACCCTTGCTTACATCCTTAATACCATCACGGGTGACAGGTGACTGGGCGAGAAGTTTTTCTATCCTGCTGAAGGCCCCTCGATTGAGAGAGGGGTTTTGCGGGGCTACATTGGCTGCAATATTGGAAGGGGGGCCAAGGAATCTGTATCCTATGAGATGACCTCCATCGAACTCGAAGGATTTCCCTTTGGCCGTTGCTTCATCGATACCTACATGCCCACTGGACTGTACCTCTGCCTCGGTTGAAGAACCTCTTTCTGAGCCTGTTCCTCCCCGGATCTTTGCTTGTGATAATTCAGGTCTCACCCAGTTCTCATCAGATATCCTGAACCTCTTAGACAAAATGATAACAGGGGAACCTTTGAAAGCTTTTAAGATAGCACCATAGGGGGTTAACATCATCTTGCCGACACAGCGGAAGTCCGAACTTTTTCCTCCCTCGCCAGTAGCATTTCCTGGTTCCTCGATGTGACTTTTTTTTGCCTCCTTCTTTCTCTCTGATTCCAGCGGAGTACGAACTACACTCGAATTTTCTATCTCCATGTAGTATTTGCCAGGATTGCTCTTATCGATTCTGAGTGATTTTATCCTGTATTTTAATTTCAGATACTTCATTAAAGCCCAGAGCTTGAAGCCCTTGATGCCCTTGCGCAAATCCTCTCGAAGCAATTTGATTACTATCTGTTTGTTCTCCTCAGCCTTCTTCGGGTCTTCTTCTTTGCCGGAAACGAACTGGCCGACTATATTCTTGGCCTTAGCTAACAACTCTTTTGCCTTTGTAATAACTTTATTAATCACCTTGTCTACGGCCTTATCCACCCTGCCCTGGAGCTTCTGGATGATTTTCCTGATTTCGTCGCTGATCCCGCCTAGGCCAATGAGACGGGCGAGAAAACTGATGATCACCGGCAGGGTCCGTGCCATGGTGGTCTCGATCCAGTTTGCCGCCTTCTCTATGGCCCCCGCAGCAATGGAGGCGATGGAAGATACAATGGCGTCTACAAGGGCTAGGATCTGGTTCATTCGTTCAACGAAGAACATGACCGTGTTGTAAATGGTCTGGACCGCAACGATGATCGCCCCCACGGGGTTGAACAGGGAGACCAGCTTCGTGATGGCGGCCTTGACGATCTTGGTGACCACCCAACCCTGAACTGCCTCCACGACCATGTATTTCAGGTTCCCAATATAATCTTTGATCATATCCCAAAGGCCGCTGATACCTGAGTTTATGAGGGTGTATATGAAGGTCCAGGCCTTCTCGATGAGCTCAACATTTTTCTCGCCGATGACCTTGGCGATCTTTTTGTGGATGAACTCCCTGGTGATCCCCAGAACCTGCATCACCAGCCCGAACATCGACTTGGCATCAAAGCTCTTGGGCATCTCGATGCCGGCTTTCGCCAGGGTTCCGAAGAGCCAGCCCAGCAAGCCCTCCTTCAGGTGCTGCCATATATTGTCTGAAAACTGATTGAAGCCCTTGCCCAGGGCGGCCAGGAGATTCTTCAGGAACCTGACCGGGTCGGCAGCGATGAGATTCGCGACATCACCTGCCTTTTTCAACACGCCCATTATCTTTTCCACATCGATGCCCAGGCCTTTGAGGACGGCCTCAAAGACGAAGCTCATCACTTTTTTGCCGAGTTCTACGCAGAAGTTCTTGATACGCAGATACACGGGTGAGAACAATTCGGTAATTTTTTTGATCTTGGTCCCGGGCATGCTTGGCTCTTTGACGATCACCCATGCCTGGCTTATCAGCGATTTGATCCCGTCCCAGGTAATGTCGAGCATCGAGATCTGCTGATTTATCCAGTCGAAGGCCTGATCGATGGTTCCAGCCTCATTGAGGTTCTTATAATGGGCCTCCCCTCCAGGCACCAGTTCGAAGAGCGCCTTGAGGAAGATCCTTGCATTCCTGTCGACCGGTGAACCTGTAATGGGATTTTTGCCCAGGATGTAGGTGACTAGGGTGAACCCGGGCACTTCGGATGCATACTCTGACATCTTCTCGCTAAGCATCCCAGCCAGCCAGCCCTTTTCCTCTCTTTCCCCTTCTGCCTTCCTGAAGATGATGCCCTGCCTTATGGCTGACGGCATCGGATTGACAGGGGCGTTGTCGCCTCTCATTACGGCAGAGGCGGCCGAGTCGGCATGGTGCTCTTGTGCATCATAAGGTGAGGAAACAGAGTAGCACCCCGGACTCTGACGGTCATCCCTTGCCGACAGATCTTTGTTCTGTATGACATGTGCAAGCTCATGGGCGAGCAGCCTTTTCCCATCCGTGGTGTCAGGCCGGTACTTACCCGGTGCAAAATAGATGTCGTGACCGATGGTATAGGCATGTGCACTCAGGTTGCGGGCACTCTCTGCCGCATGGCTGCCGGTATGGACCCTCACATGGCCAAAGAAATGGCCCATCCTTGATTCCATAAAAGAGCGGATAGGATGATCAAGCGGTTTTCCCTGCCCCTGCCTGCTTGCCCCTTCATGGGCCCTTTTATCCCCCGGTGCACTGCCGGAATGCAGCCTCGATACCCTTCCGCCGGGTTCTATCGGCTTCGTCACGGCTCCTGCAGGCATGTCCAGCGAGTTAAGCACGGCAAGGGTAAACGAATTTCCCATGCGCTCCTGGAGGACTCCCGCGATGCATTCCCTGCGTGAGGTGGCAGAGGGTCCCTGTCTTTTTAAGGTTTCGGAAACGGTTTCAGGAGAAGATAATATACCTGATTTCAATAATCTGCAGGCATGGCAATCGCTGCAGTATCTTTTCCTACGATGGTTCCGCTCCTTCCTGGAGGGAATTGTATCGGGTTTTTTCCCTGACAGTTCAGATGATTTGCCTGCGATCACGGGCTACCCTCCTCCCACCCGTAGGCTGCGGAATCCGGAGGAATTAAACATCCCATCTTCTGGTATTCCCAGCGTGTAGCCTGCAGTATGTGCCTCATGCCGATCTTATTCTGATCTGCCGCTGCAAGAAATGCTGCATGGAGGGCAATATTCTTTATGTTTCCTCCTGAAAGTTTGAACTTCCTGGACACATACTTGAAATCTATATGATGCAGCGGCGTGCCTGCAGGGAATATCTTGCGCCAAACGACCTCCCTCATCTCTTCATCCGGGAACTGGAATTCTATGATGAATTGCATCCTCCTCTGGAATGCCTCATCTATGTTTTTGCTTAGGTTGGAGGCCAGGATGACCATACCTTCATGGCATTCAAGCTTTTGGAGCAGGTAGCCTATCTCGATGTTTGCATACCGGTCGTGGGCATCTTTTACCTCAGAGCGTTTTCCGAAGATGGCGTCGGCCTCATCGAAGAACAGGATCGCATTGCTGGTGCGTGCCTCTGCGAATATCCTGCCGAGGTTTTTCTCCGTTTCGCCGATATACTTGTTCACCACCAGTGAAAGGTCTATCTTGTAGAGATCCAGGCCCAGCTCTTTTGCAACGATCTCCGCAGCCATGGTTTTCCCCGTACCAGATGGGCCAGAGAACAATACATTCAATCCCTTCCCGTATGAGAGTTTCCTATCAAAGCCCCAGTCACCATAGACGATGTGTCTGTACCTGGCCTGGTTACAGACCTGGCGCATCTGCTCCATCTGATCACCTGTCAGGACAATATCATCCCAGCAAAACATGGGATTGATCTTCTGTGCCAGCATGCTTAAATTCGAATTGGATTGGGCACGACATGCAGTCATGAGGTCATCTTGGGTGATCATGGTATGTTCGGGCATACGCCAGCAGGCAAGATTCCCGGCTGCTTTGCATGCCTCCCTGATCTGGCCTGGGGTGAATCGGAACGTGCTTGCCAACATTCCGAATTCGATATACTTGCTGTACCTGATGCCGTTCGCGCATTCCCTCTCCCACAAGGTTTTCCTGGCCATATCACTGGGCAGTGGGAATTCGATCGTTAAGAAAAGGTCATCTTTCCAGAAACCCTGCTGCTGCCAAGGGCTGCTGCCGAGGACAAAGGTAAGGGGAGAGAAGGTCCGAAGGAGTTCCTTCAAGAGATCTTGTTGTGATCCACTGCCGGGGTTATCAAAAAAAAGATCTGCCTTTTCCAGGCAGAGGGCAGCAGGAAGCAGCACCAGTTCCCTGCCAATGATCATCACGGCTTCTTCAAACGGCAGCTTTCCATCGGTCAGCTTCAACATGTCCACTACAAGTAGGGGAATCCTCAGGTCGAGGCAGATAGCAGATGCCATGGCATGCTTTCCAGTCCCCTGCTGACCATGAAAATGCAATATGATATTCCTGTCATCATGCAGGTTGCCCCGAACATGTGTCCTCACAAAATCTATGAGGCGTGTCTGCATAACCTCCGGCAGTGTGACAAGATCAGGGTCCATCCTCTGATCTGAAATCCTTGCACCCGGTTCAATCCGGGAATCCATACGGCCTATCCCCAGGAGGTAATCCGCGATCCTGGGATCTATATTTATCGAGCGGGAAAGGAGAAGTCCTGAATTCAGCTCTTCTCCATCAGAAAGATGGATAAAATGATATTTTAAGAGTGTGTTACGCGGATTGAACAGTTTGCGTGCCAGAGTCCCCGTTTTCGATTCTTCGCAGAGCAAGTCGGCGACGAGGCCTACGCTCGGCTGTCTGCGGGTAATATCGTCATGCAGGTATGCATAGAGTTTCTCATATTTCCTGTCAATCTCTACAGCAAGACAGATGACCAGACACTGCTCCTCGATGCGATCGAGCCCGAATACTTCAGAGAGATACAGGAGGGGTATGTGGATACCCTCTTTGCATGCTGATTCTCGAACGTAATTGATCTCAGATTCGATATCATTTATCGATCGGATTAAAGAAGAATAAGGTTCTCCAGGATTCCCGTTTGGGAGATCACTCCATGGCTGACTTCCGGACTCATTTAATAATTCTTGAATCTCATCGTCCGTAACGGCCAGTCCTCTTTGCCACAGGGGGTTGGATATTCCTTTTTCTTGAGATCTGAGGGTCTGCTTGTAGATCAGAAGATCGAGCCTTCTCAGTTCAAGGTTAAGGTACACATCTCCGGATATAGCATTGCAATCAATTACTTTTTCTTGAAAGTGAAGGTTCTCTTTCAGCGGCATGATATTATTGATACTATGCTCTTCCTTAAAAGGTGCACTCCGTGTAAAGAGGGTGATAATGGTTGGGTTATTCAGGATGTTCTTGGTGATCTTGATGAGGAGGAGCAAATACTAAGCCATAACATTCTAATCGTGATGTTAAATTCAGGGGAGTTTCCCAATAAGCCCTGTCTTAATAATATATACTAAATAAAATATACTAAATGAAAATAGACTATTTATCACAATATAATCTCATCTTTCATATAGTCAAGTATTGTTTTTAATTGTTTTTAGAGAAGTATTCTCAGGAATCAGGCTTATTGCCTCAACCTCGGGTCGATGGCATCCCTGATGCCTTCACCCAACAGGTTGTATCCTAGTACCGTTATCAGGATGGCCATGCCGGGGTAGAATGATAGCCACCAAGCGATGCCCAGCACATTCTGGCCCTGGGTGAGCATGTTGCCCCAGCTCGGGGTGGGCGGCTGCACGCCGATTCCCAGGAAGGACAATGCGGATTCGGTGAGCACTGCTGCAGCGACGCCGAGCGTGGCGGACACGAGCACCGGGGCCATGGCATTGGGCAGGATGTGGCCGAAGATGATGCGCATGTTGCTCGCAC
>CAYMDG010000007.1:0-36073 GCA_964388905.1 uncultured Bacteriovoracaceae bacterium | reverse complement strand
GCTCGGCGAAGAGATTGCCAGAAAATATTTAAGGGATGAGGGTTTCACAATCCTCACAAGCATTATTAGCAAATACTTTTAACTTTCCATTGTCTGCAAAGTATTGAAATATCATTGGGTTCCATCTGATCTGAAAATCCAGCTTCAGACTTTTACCGACTACTTCTCCATGCTCAGGTGTCGATTTCCAGTCATCATAATCTCCCAAGTGATCTTCCTTGGTGATGTCCATCCAATCAACTGTAATCTTACCATCAATCAAGCCCTCGAAAAGACGTTTCCGATCATCCGCATCAAAAGCCTGAAATTGCTCATGCAGTGATCTCCTCAGCTTCACATTCTTGGAAAAAGACTCGATGGCTTTATACTGACTCTTGGTTTCAAGAATGGTTTGTTTCTCAGCCAAGGCATCTGTCAGTTTCGCTTTCAATGTGAGTATCTCTTCCTTGTTCTTTCTGGTCTTGGTCAGATATTCATTCTTATCGAAGTTTTCATCCTCCAACATTTCATCAAGATTGCTTTTGGCGGTTTCCTTCCTCTTCAGTTCACGCTCGAAGCCCTTGATTATCATCTCAGCGGCTTCAACTTGATTCTCAATCTTATCAATATTGAAAAGTGCCATGACCTCTTTGAAGTTACCGATTGTGAGCACCATCATCAATTCATTCCAGACATGGTGTTCTATCAAGCTGTCCCGTGCGGAGGGTAGGTCGCATTTTTCAAAGGTTCCCCCGGTGCGTTTTCGGTTTGGTTTATGCTTTGACAGAGTTTTCAGCGCGTTGGCACCAGCCTTCTTACAATAGCAAACGTAATACTGAAGCTTACCATTCAGAATAGGTGAAACTTTGCTGCCACAGCGACCACAGATGAGAAGGTCACGCAGCCACCTGTCATGCGACCAAGTTGTGCGTTTGGATTTATGAGTATTGAAAACAGTTTTTTCTTGTATAGCATCCCAACGGGTCTTCGTTATGAGAGGATTCTGAACTTTTATGTTAATCCAATCCGACTGTGGGTTTTCATGAGTTATAGTTTTTCCTTCTGTATCGCGTCTTCGTTTTCTATCTTTGAACAGTGATGTCTTGTTCATCACACATTCTCCGTAATACACCGGGTTCCTGAATATGTGCCCTATTACCTGAGCACACCATCCCGCACTTTTGCACTTGAGTCCCTCTTCATTGAGCTTGATGGCGATTCTCTGTTGAGACATGCCCTGGTCCAAGAACATAGAAACGATACGCTTGTAAAGCTCAGCCTCAACCTCTTTGGGAACAAGAGCCTTCAACTCTTTGTCAAAACGGTAGCCGAAAGACTGTCTGCCGGGGAATATCTCGCCCCGTTTCCATTTTTTCATCTTGCCACTTTGAGTACGGTCCATAATTACTTTGCGCTCTAATTCAGCCAGACCTCCAAAAAGCTGGGACATAAAAGTACCATACACGCCTTTCTGTACAGGCTGAGAGATTGACACAACCCCAACTCCGAGATCTTCTAATAATTTTGAGTTTCCGAGTATCTGTAATAGGTTTCTACCAAAACGGGAAATGTCCTTGATTACAACGAAATCAAATTCTTTGTTCTTTGCTCCCTGAATCATTGCCATGAATCCTGGTCTGGACTCATCATCATATCCCGAAAGTCCCAGGTCTTCATAATTCTTTATGAGAACCCATCCATTTTGTGTGATGCATTCAGCTATAGCGTCCCGCTGAATGTCAGGACTTTCGTTGCCGATCTGGTCATCTGTTGAAACTCGGACGTATCCGACCGCTCTTTTCATGCCTCATTCCTTCGCAAAACCTGCCACATCTGGCCTTGCTGCCACATTATCCCGGTACGCCCGTGGACTTCGCTACACGTCCGCAACGCTGCATTCTGTGCCTCGATTGACAGGTCTTGGTGATTAGTCGATGTCCTTTTGAACAAAAATGCTTTTCCCATATTGTCTCCTTTCTCATTATACCACGTCTTTCTTGTCTCGTTCACGCTGCCTCGCCTCAAGCTCAAGGATCATGTCCATGAGCAGTTTCTTGACTCGCTCTCGATCCTCTTCAGTATCGAGGATAAGATCCTTGGTTCCCAAAACTGATTCGAGTATAGTGTGCAATGGCACTTTCATTTGCTTTTCCTAACCCGCTTTTTCTTCTCGAAAATGAAATCTCCAACCTGATCATCCCGAAGTGTGAGATGCTTCTCGCCCATCACAATATCCATCGGGATACCCTCGGGGTATGCCTCACAAATCATACCAGAAAGCTCTATTCTGAAATGTTTGCACTGTAGACAATCTGGAGCTATTCCAATCATGACCGTTCTCCTTTTTACCCAATGCCTGGAAATCTGTTTTTCAGCCTTTTCCGTACATCACCGGGAAGATCATCGAGCTTGACCTCATCCCAATAGCCGAACTTGACGAAGGCGAGTAAGTATTGTACGGGACTGCTGGCATCACCAAAGACATTATATATGAAGCCCTTTGCCTTGCCGGTAGTGGCACCATTTTCTGCAATGAGAAAAATACCGTCTCCCCGAGTCGCAACCAACTTCATGACCACACCTCTTGTAACGGGTCGAATCCTAAGATTTCGAGCACCTCTGCGGGACACTCGGCTGGACCCTGGTCGTCATCTGGTTCAAGATCTGGAAATTTCCTCCAATCGATGGTGCTGCACACCCGACCGAAATGAACTTGTGGAATGAGGCATTTCACAGCTTTTCACCTGATTCAATAAAATGACAGATATGATAGTCAGACCAATGAATAGACTGTGGCCTTTCAGTAGCCAGGACTTCATGGCCACAATCCTTACATACCCATAGTGTCATTGAGTCATCTCTCTTTTTGACAGGTGCCACGCTCAAATGGTGAAGACTTTTCGAGTCGTTATTTGCCATGTCATCTCTCCTTTCTCGAATTATATCAAAGTGATATCATAAAATCAACATAATAAGCCATTATAATGGCTAATAAAGAACAAGGGTATAGGACATTAAATCAGACTAGATTGAATAGTGAAGAATACGGTCTAACATTATACCACACATCTCTTTCTTCATGACTTTCTGCGGAAAAAAAATGTCGGGAAGAATAAAAATTGTCCAAAAATCGATGAAAAGAGAATGCGTGTTATAATGTTAGTACATGATGAGAGTGTGATTTCATCAAATAAAATACTTAAAGGGAGTTTCAAATGAGTCAGATTAAAAGAGAAGACATTGCAGCAGTATGGGGTTCAGAAGGGCATCTTTACTGTGAGGTGAACCATGGAAATGCTCTATAATAAACATCGTCCAAAGACTCTCGATGAAGTTTTAGGAAACGAAGAAACAGTATCGTCCATACGTTTAATGCTCATTAATGGTATGCCTCACTCGATACTGATACACGGACCCACAGGATGTGGAAAGACGACCCTTGCGAGAATAATAACGAGTGAATTGGTAGGTGATAAAAACGGAAATATAGATCCATTCGACCTCGAAGAAATAGACGCTTCCGATTCTGTGGGCGTGGAAAGAATCAGAAAACTAAGATATGAGTTGTTTTTCTTTAGAGGATTCGGAGGTGAACGCAGGGTTTACAGATTCGAGGAGGCCCACACGCTCAAACGCGCGGAACAGGAGGCTCTCCTCAAGCCATTGGAGGAACCGCCGGAATGGGCATACCTTATTTTTTGTACAACTGATCCGGACAAGATCATCCCCACGATCAGGAACAGGTGTGTTGAATTTAAGGTTCAACCACTATCATGGCGCAAGATAGTAGGACTGCTGCATGATGTCTGCGGAAAAGAGGGGAAAAAGATCCCAATGGAGAACCTCAAAATCATCGCCAAGAAGGTCAACGGAAGTTCACGGGATGCACTTAAAGAGCTTGATATAATCATCAACAAAGATTCGGACGCTCTGCGTGCTCTTGTCGATGCTGAGAAGCCAAACACTGACACACTTGGAGACTTCATCTTATTAACATGTACGAAATTGAAAGGTGCCAAGATAAGCTTTTCAGATTTATACGATGCTCATGTGGAATGGAGCAAGAAGAACGATCACCCCACAGAATCAAAGATAGCTTTTTCGAAATCGATTGAGAGCCACGGGTACAAATCAGAGAAGCATAGAACATTTTCTTCACGGGACGGCACCAAGAAGCAGGGCAAGGTCATCAAAGATTTAAAAATCAAATAATGATCCTTTTATTGATGTTTTATAACTCATATAAGAGCAATGAATGGGTCATTAATGAAATTAAATGAAATCTCTAGCCAAATCATTTTCTTCTACCTGGTTTTTCTATATCTATCCTGGTTTGTTCCATGTAAGCGAGGACATCGGATAGCTTATACCGAAACATCCTTGGGGTCGGTTTGACATATGGGATCCCTTTACGTTGGGACCTATCATTCCTCAATGTTCCAACCCCAATTCCAGTAATTTTTGATACCTCTTTATCGGAGAGGTAACGATCCTGCTGTTTTTCAAGAGGAATTGGAGATGGCAGAGGTTGAAGTTTCGGTTCTGGCGTAATGACAAGATCATCAAGGATCTTTTTCATTTTATCCAGGTGGAGTTGTATACCACCGAGGTAATGGTTGATCATGTCTCTAAGGTTTTCAATCTCAGCAATATGATCTACAAGTTTTCTCTTATCCATGTGAACCTTCTGCAAGAGGTGTTGCCTGAGAATATAGGATCTACTAACTGCTAAGCATGTTATATTCTTGTTATGCAACAATCTCCATAGCCAAATCATGTGAATCCTTTGGAGGTATAGTAGGGATTGTAACAGCTGTACCTGCATAGATCCTTTCGGCAGTCCATAGAACAGCAAAGGCATCGAGGACATCATCTTTTTGACTAGACAGCTTACGTCTATCATTCAGAGCTTCCTGCAGCCATTTACCAAAGAAGGGCTGGAGTAATTCCATTCGTTCTTGATGTCCTTCATGCTTCTTCTTGTTGTATTTGAGAGGGTGATTACCAGCAAGATGATAAAAGCACACCTCAGGATGTACTTCACGGACCCTTGACTGAAGTTGAGGATCTTTACTCAATACAGTATCAACATCAGAGATCTTGTTGATGATCTCATATGATTGCCGTGACATTCTCTTTCCTTCTGTGTTGAAACGTATCTGACATGCTTCATGATAGCTTTTAGCACAGAGTACTGGTCGTATAGGTGCTGGGAACACACTGCTTGCTCTATGAGGTTTAAGGATCTGTCTAGCCATGAGATCACACTCTCGTGAACCACGATCCATCAGGCCAATAGGTATGTCTATGGTGAGTATTGCCGGTGTTGGCTTAGCATGAATGAGATCTTGTGCATCCTTTGCCAAATGCCAAGAAATGTCACCAGAGGCAAGATCCTTGGTGATTACCACCCATCCACCTTTGCATGCATCAGCTCCGGAAATTGAACTCATGCTTTAAAGATATAGCTTATTACAGGTGCAGTTCACAGTGAAAAGGGGCTAACCGATTCTAAATATAATACGACATACTGGTGTCGTATATCTGTTGTGCTGCCTATGAGTTCAGCTATACTTTAGACAATCAGTTGGAAATAAATAAGAAAGGAGAAGAACTTAGTGAAATATGACACTACATACAGTAATCAGATCTTCCACTTGTTACGGTTGAATGCTTTAATGACAAAAAGCTTAGCTTTCATCTTGGAAGAACTCCAGACAAAGTCATTATCAGATAACCTTCGTAATGAGATCATCTCAATTTGCCAGGATTTTCAACAGACACTTATAGAAGTGCACGATAAAATCAAAGTCCTTGAAAATAAACTGGCAATACAATCAGCAGAATCATCCTTTGACCCCAATAGGGTTAATCCAGAAATCCCTGCTTTGATAGAATCACTTGGTAGCTTGATTAACGAAGAGATAGAAGTAATGAACCAGCTGGTGATGAAATATCGATCCTTGTCTGATCAGGACAATGATAAATATGGCAGTATCAGCTCCCTCTTAACTTGTCTCGGAGCAGACATTCTTGCAGCACGAGCAGCTACCCAACAAGAACTAAGTTTTATATCAGATTATATTCATGGAAAAGGGCTTATTGGTAAACTCCTTATGTACGACATACAAACAGAGGATGGGTATAATACTCTTTCAGTTACAGCTCAAGGTGGTGATGTATATTTCGTAGGTGTTGATGCAGGTCAAGATATAAAGGCAAGGTATGGGGATTGGGATTACGAATACTGGATGACAGTTCCGAAAGAGTATAAAGACACAATGTTGCTCTATCTCCTTAAGGAGCACTTCTCACATTTTGATGAAATGAAATCATGGATTGAGAGTAAGAACATACCTACAAAGTATACATATTATGCTTGAATGGATTTCAAGAATTTCAACTATGCAGTTTATGAGAAGTAACCTTATCCTTTCAGTTCCAACAAGGCTCTCTGATACTTTTCAAGTCTCTTAATATCTTTTTCAGTTGGATGTGCTATTCTTTTCTCATCCATATTGTCCTCAAGATCAGCCATCTTTACCATCCTGGATAGTAGGCTTTTCTTAGTCCTTTGAATGAAATCCTCATATGGTTCATTATCTCTTTTGGTAAGATTATCTAAGGCATCAAGGATGTTTTCGGAGAAACCCTCAGACCTCAGCTTGTCAATTGACCAATCTTTATTATCTTCCACAACATCATGGAGAACAGCTGTTATCATCTCTTCTTCGGTGGTCATTTTCATCATTACCCGAAGAGGGTGAAGGATATATGGAGCATCAGCTTTATCTTTGCATCCAGCATGAGCATCAACAGCTAACTTGATAGCTTTATTGAGCATTACACTACCTCACTATATAATCACTTTAAACCGAGATTCAGGTTTTACTCATTTCCTGCCACTGCATCCACTGCTTATATTCCTTCACAAGCCTATTCTGTACGTCCTTTGGTTTCAGAACCCTCACATGAGGCAACCAAGGTTTTAGACACATAGAGATCTCTTCATCCGAACAGGCAATGAACCGTACTATGAGAGAACCATCTTCTCTCTCTTCCACTATCTTCTGGAGTGGTAAGATCCATCTCCGTTGGAAATAATGAGACCATTTTGGGTCTACTTCGATAACTACTTCCTTTGTTCTGTCCCTGGAGAACCATATATTGACACTCTTTGACAGGACATCATCAAGATCCTTGGGCATATCCTTCACGGCTTCTTTGAGCTTTTTCACATCACTTATCTTGTCCAAGGCATATTTCTTGATGGTATTGTCCTTGGTATCTTTGGCAACGAGGTACCAGACACCATCAAAGTAGGCTACTCGATAAGGATGTGCTATCACATCGTGGGGTTTATCTGTTTTATATGAGAAGAACACCTGTCTCCCCATCTGGATGGTCTCTATAAGCTTATTCATTGTTTTGGTGTTGAGATTGATTCCTCCCTCGATCTTTACAAATATAGGTCTACAAGCAGAGTAATCACACAACCTGCTGAGGATATCCTCTGCTGCTTTCTCAAAGGGTGCTCCAAGCTGTGATACAAGGTCTTTCAGGGCAACGATAAGGGCAAGCTCAGATTCATCAAACAGGCTCATGTCACCATACTTGATCAGGTCTTTCCTGAGACAGTAGGTGCCTTTTTTCTCTTCATGGATCGGCAACCCTGCATCCTTGAGTGCCTTCAGATCCCTCTGAATGGTACGTACATCCACACCGAGAAGTTTTGAGAGCAGGGTTGTGCCAACTGTCTCTCTTTCAAGAAATGCCTTGAGGATTTTGCCAACTCTAATGATACGTTGCTTCTGAGCTTTACGGGATTCTTCCTTCACAGATCACCTCAATATGATTTCATGAACCATTCTTATCATAAGCTATTGAGATAACCAGGTAAAGATTGTCTTTAAATATTTGAATTATATACGACACACCCCTGTCGTGGTGCTCTTCTGTCTTCTGCAGATGTGGGTTAAGATCATTTTTCACTCGATCATTGAGACTCCAAAATGAATCGGGAAGGAGGTTTTCATGGAGAACGTCATAAGGGAAAAGCTTCAACATATAAGACTGGGAGAGGTTCAACAGTTCAGGAATGTATCGATCTACCCTCTCTTTATGGACATTAAGGTTGTTGTAGCACACCTGGTTCTTAAGGAAGCTCTTGAGAACAATCTGGTGGTCATACGTGAAGTGGATGAAGGTGGTCATGTGCCTGAACTTGTCGTGGTGAATAATGCAGACAAAACCTTACTTATCCTCGATGGTGAAGAACTCTTTGGTGCTAAACAGAACCGAGTATTGAATACTACGGTTCTTCTCAGGAAGAAATCGTCAACCATCATCCCAGTGAGCTGTACAGAACATGGTCGATGGCACTATGAATCCAAGACCTTCAAAGATTCGGGTTTCATCATGTCTCCAAGGATCAGGGGAGTGAAAAATAGATCTGTGCAGGTGTCTCTACGTACGTCTGGTGATTACAGATCTGACCAGGGAGCAGTATGGGATGGTATTCATGACCAGGCTGTCCATGCATCGGTTGCTTCACCTACAGGTGCCATGCGTGACATCCATGAGGCCAGGAAAGCTGACTTAGGTAACTATGAACAACACTTCCCTTGCCTGGACGGACAGAGGGGTGTCCTGGTAGCCATAGGAGACTATATCGTGGGGATGGATATGATCTCTCATGTATCATCCTATGCACTCCTGCATTCCAAGCTGGTGAAGAGCTATCTGATGGATGCTATCCTCCTTGAAACAGAAGTATCTAAGACAATGGATCAGGCAAAGGCTCAGCAGTTCATTGATGATATCACGGAGTGTGGGGTGAGTCGATACAAGTCCGTGGGTCATGGCTGGGATCTAAGGTACGAAAGCAGTAAGGTATTCGGATCAGCATTGGAATACCGTAACGGCATGGTTCACATGGCATTCTTCTCTGCTAATGGCTCAGGCAAGAAAGATGTAGATGGGAACTTGGCTGGGGTCAACAGGAGGGCATCGTATAGAAGAAACTCTCAGTAAGGGCTCTTGAAAAGGAGAAGCCATGAAAAAGATATTGGGCATCATTCTGCTGGTTCTATTAGTGGGATGTAAGGAAGAGCCTGACCATACAAGCAAGGTCTGTGACGAGCATGGCTGTGTCACCTGAAAGTCATACGACAATTATGACCACACCAAGACTGATGTTAAATGTACAGGAACAGGTGAGTATGCAGCCATATATGCTGATGATGTGAATGGAGACCCTGACGGTGTGGTTGTAGAAGAGATGCTAGTCGGAGAAGACACAGGAGGTGAGTGATGGATAAGGATCGGATACCATTACCATAAGGAGGTTTTTATGTGGGTGATGACTTCAACGGGAGGGTTTTATTCTGCAATCAGGAAGCCTGAAATGCACAAGGATCAGATTATGGTAAGGGCACGTAGGGTAGATGATCTTAAACGGCTTCTTAAGGCTATTGGGAATGATACAGATATTATCAGCACACCGAAGGCTGATTATGCTTTCAGGGTAATCATTCCCGTTGAGGCATGGGCAAAGTATCTTTACGACTCTGCCATGGACATAGACTATTCAAACTTCAAAGATGCTTCATGCAAAGGAGATCACTACAGGCACAAAGCCTATATGGATTGCTGGGCAGCTCTGCTCAGGCTTCAAGAGAGACAGTAAGTCTTCATCAGGAGATAGGATTCAGGGCTAAAGTAATTAAGAGGGTATGCAATCAAAAGGAGTGATACGTGGGTCTAATGATATCATACTTTCTGGAAGATAACAGTCAATGTATTGAATATAAAGGACAGTCTTGGCATTTAACTATTGAATACTTTGTGATATATTTTCGTTAGTCTATATTTTAAATGAAATTTCAATGATGTTCACAACATTCTTATGAGCTTGGAGGGTAGCATGAACCAATTTTCATGGATTCCAATCTATAAAGAAATAGCATCAAAGCTGCTTGAATATAAAGACACGCAAGGTGAGTTAATTAATGTAATACAATCTCTTAGCAAAAGGAACCTGCCAGTCATTTCTCTCACGGATAAGAATGATAAAGGGGAAGCTATCCCTCTGACTGAGGTTGATCCATTTACCTTCTTTGCAATTTGGAATCGAGGAATAACAGATGGAAACAGAAAAGATATTTTAAAGGAATTGAAGGTCATCTTTGATCTAACATCACCAGTGCCAGAAGATTTTTCAGGGATACCACTTGTAAACAATCAATCAACATGGTTTTTTGGATGGAAGAGAGACAGAAAATTAGAAGACATTCCAACCCTTTGGGAATTATTCAAGGATGCATTGGAAGATAAAGATTTATCAAATAGTTTCAACAAAGCATTACAGGTTAAACAAGTAAACTATAACATAACAATGGGATTGTTCTGGATAAGTCCTGAGAAATATTTAAATTTAGATGCAGTAAATAGAGAGTATTTAAAAAAATATGGTATAACTGTTAATGCTTTAAAAGACTACAAGACCTATTCTAATATTCTTGAACAAGTAGGAGATAAGTTTCACATCCCATTTTATCAATTATCGTATGAGGCTTGGGGCTCACAGCATGAAGAAAAAGATACAGTCGAATATTGGCAAATAGCTCCAGGAGATAAAGCAAGATTGTGGGATGAATTATATAAACAGTCTATTGCTGCTGTTGGTTACTCCAAAATAAAAACTGATATCTCAGGTAAGACCCAAGAACAAGTAATAGCCATATATAAAAAAGCTTACCCAGATGAAACAGACAGGCAGGTAAAAATCCAAGCTGGCATGTTGTGGAAATTTATAAATCTCAAGCCAGGTGATAAGTTTGTATCGAATAAAGGAAGAAGATTTATTTTAGGTTGTGGCATAATAAAGGGAACTTATAAATATAGACCAGAACGAGAGGAATACAATCATACTATAGATGTTGACTACTATAATGTCTCAGATGAAGGAATTCCAATTCCAGATGACCTAAAAGGAAAGTTTGGTAAAACAATAATACCACTATCAAAAAGTGAATTTGAAGAACTAGAATCTCTTCTGCCTCCTAATGAACTTGATTATTGGATATTTCAAGGGAATCCCAAAAAATTTGATGTGGTAGCTGCATTGGATAATAATGCATTGAAATCTTGGACAGTTAAAACTCACAAGAAGGATATTAAAAAAGGTGATAAAATTATAATATGTTTATCAGGCAAGAATGCTGGTTGTTATGCTCTTGGAACAGTTGCATCTGATGTTTACGATGGAACTGACGATGAAATAGAGCTTAAATACTATTTAATTAAGAAAGAAAATGATAACCAGTCAAGATGTGATGTTTCCATTGATATTCCCCTAACCAAGAATCCGATTAAAAAAGAAAATATATTGAATAATCCAATTCTAAAAGACTTAAATATCGGTCATGAAGGCTCTATATTCAGTGCTACGAAAAAGGAATTTGATGAGTTGTATCGTATTGCATTAGTCAATAATCCACCTCATATCACCGAAATCTATACAAGAGAAATGGCCTTAAAGGATTTGTTCATTGATGAAACCAAGTTCAGAGAAATAGAGGAAGCACTTTTATATAAGAAAAATATTATCCTTCAGGGACCTCCAGGAACAGGCAAAACGTACATAGCAAGAAAACTTGCATATGCAATACTCGGAAGGAAAGATAATGATCGAACCTGTGTAATACAGTTCCATCAATCATATGCTTATGAAGACTTCATCCAAGGCTACCGTCCAACAGAGAAAGGTACTTTTGAGCTTAAAAACGGAGTCTTTTATAATTTCGTTAAAAAAGCTCAGTCAGACCCTGATAACAGGTACTTCTTTATCATAGATGAGATCAATAGAGCCAACCTAAGCAAGGTTTTCGGTGAACTCATGATGTTGATAGAGTACGACAAACGTGGGAAAGACTATGCCATTCCTCTCATATATTCAGGAAATGGAGAAGACTCCTTTTATATTCCTGAAAATCTATATTTGATTGGTACGATGAACACAGCTGATAGATCAATAGTCATAGTAGACTATGCCTTAAGAAGACGGTTTTTGTTTATAAATTTAAGACCTGAATTTGGAGATAAGTTTAGGAATCATCTTATTTCTCAAGGAGTGGATGGTAAGGTTATTAAGCACATCATTAACAAAATGGATGAGCTTAACAAGAACATATGCAGTGATGGCAAGAACTTAGGAGAAGGATTTGAAATAGGCCATAGTTACTTCTGTCCCACAGAGGATTTTAAAAGTTCAGAGGAATGGTATAACAGAGTCATAAATATGGAGATAAAACCTCTTCTGCATGAATATTGGTTCGATAATATTGAAAAGGCAGATGGACAAGTAAAATCCTTGTTGTTCTGATCATGCAGATACCAATCCTAAATATCTATTATCTGCTTTGTTATGCCTGGAATAAGCTAGAGGAAAGAGATGTCGTTAATGTTGAAGCTAAGGATGCTCTAGATATTCAAGATTTGTTTGCAAGGGTACTTATCAGTGGAGTGACTTATCTGTTCAAGAGAGGTCTTGATAGGGGGTACCAAACAACTGAAGAAAATTCACAACGTATAAAAGGTAAGATTCTGTTTGAACCCACAATTAAACACAACCTTTGTAATAAGTCTTTTGTATGGTGCCAATTTGATGAGCTTGATTACAATGTCCTGCATAACAAGATACTTAAAACTACCATACGAAAGCTGATCTCATTGAGAGATCTTGATAATTCCTTAAAAGATGAGTTAACCCTTCTCTACAGACGTTTTCCTCCAATTAACGACATTGAGATTAAATCACAGCTATTTCGATTAGTTAGACTCAATCGTAACAATTTCTTTTATGATTTCCTTTTAAAGATATGTGAGATTATACATCACAATCTCCTCATTGATGAAAAGACAGGTGACTATAAATTCCTTGATTTTTTAAGGGATGAAAAGCAGATGAATCGTCTCTTTGAAGATTTCGTAAGGAATTTCTACATAAGAGAACAAGCTGAATATAAAGTCAAATCCGAGATAATCCCTTGGGATACTTTACCTGGTCCATCAGATAATTATCTTCCCAACATGAAGACTGATATATCTCTTGAATCAAAAAAAGGAGATCGGAAAATTGTTATAGATACCAAGTATTATTCAAAGGGCTATAAAACGATAGCCCAGTATGGAGATCAAGAGAAGCTACTCTCCTCAAACCTCTATCAGATCTATGCCTATATGAAAAATCTTGAGAATTGTGGTGGATGCAATGGTAAGTGTGAAGGTATTCTTCTTTATGCTGCTGTTGAAGATGAAGCTGATCATGCATTTTGGTTGCCTGGTCATGTCCTTCGGATAAAGACTATCAATCTGAATCAAGATTGGAAACAGATTGGCAGAGACCTTAAGTCCATAATTGGTATTTGAAACCAGATTAATTGAATGAAATGTGGAGGTATTCATATGAGGACCTTAAGAGTTCCTCAAGCTGTACTATTGCTTATATTTGTCATGACTCTATCCTCTGCCAAAGCAGATCAGTTCAAATCCACAGGCACCATTGATACTTACTTCTCTCCTCAAGGTGGCTGCACAGAAGCCACAGTGAAAGAACTCAGCTATGCCAAGTCTGAGATCCTTGTACAGGCATACTCATTTACCAGTAGCCCCATAGCCAAAGCCCTTGTGGATGCCAAGAAGAGAGGTATCAAGATAGAGGTAGTCCTGGACAAGAGCCAGAAGTCCCAAAAGTATTCCTCAGCTGATTTTGTAGCACATGCTGGAATACCAACATATTTAGATTCAGTCCATGCCATAGCTCATAACAAGATTATGATCATTGACAAGAGTACCTTGATCACTGGGTCATTCAACTTCACAAAAGCTGCTGAAGAGAAGAATGCTGAGAATCTGCTGATCCTGAAGGGTAATAAGGGATTGGTGGACAGATACATAGGGAACTTCAATGAACATAAGGGGCATTCTGAGAGGTATGTGGGAAGATAAGATGTGTTGTCTTGTATGTGGAAGGGAAAGCTCTCTTGATGTAGACACTCCCAGAGTAGGCACTGTGTTTCAATCCTCAATAAAAACCCAATCATGCTAGTAGTTCTTAATGAATTTCATAATCAATGTTTGATAAAGTGCTGTTATCTATTTGAAATATGGAGTATTTATACCAGCATATTGTTTTGAAATAGATCCCCCTGTCTGTTGTTAGAGGAGTTAATCGTGGCAAAAGTCAAGAACGGTCAGGTGTTCACAGTAGCAAAACTTCACTACATCAATGGTGTCGTATACTTCATTGCTCATAACAATAGCTCAGACGTAAAAACCCTGGCAGACAATTCTGCTGAGACTACAAAGAGTGGGGATGTTATGCATCCTGTAGAACGTGTACGAACTCTAGCACGTCTTGCTGAGGGAGTCGGCCTCCTTGATCGAGTTGGGAAAACACAATTTACAATAACAGACCTTGGCAGAAAGTATTACGAAGCACGTTCGGAGGACAAGTGGAGCCTCTCTGAGCCTCAGAAGGTATTGCTCAGGGAGTATATCCTTTCAAATCCTTCCAAGACTCCTACAATCCATTCGATAATCTCCCTCCTGATGCTTGTTAAGCAGGGTTACTCAAGGGAGGAGTTATCCCATCAATATGCAAAGGCAATAGGTAAAGAAGAAGCATGGAAGTCGGATGTCACCTATGAGGGATTCACCAAGTTCGGTTTGGACTATTTACAGGAACTGGGATTGATGGATCATGAAGTTAACCTTCAGCCAATAAGCCATAGCCCAAAGAGGGAAATGAATAGTTTAGAAAGAGAAGGAGCCTCTCTCACACAAGGTGTCGTAATCAATAATCAGGAGCTTTGTGAATTATTTAAGTGCAGCACACAAGGGGGAATGAGACGTTCAATAAAAACGAATACCTTGGTGATAATATCAAACCATGTCAATTCTGTTTATGACGACCGTTGGATAGGGGATGAATTCCATTACACAGGAATGGGTTTGGAAGGTGATCAAGATCTTGAGTCATCTCAAAATAAAACACTAGCAGAATCAGAAAAAAACCAGGTTGATGTACACCTTTTTGAGGTTTTTAAAGATAGGGAATATACTTACATTGGTGAAGTTTTATTAGCAGGAAAGCCATACGAAGAGCAACAACCTGACCAAAAAGGCAAGTTACGAAGGGTTTGGATGTTTCCATTAAAATTAGCTGACAAGGCCACATTGATAGTACCAGAAGAAACAATCCAAAATAATTTTGAACAGAAAGCTAAAAAGGCAAGAAAGTTATCCATTGCTGAGCTTAAGCTCCGTGTAAGCTCTTCCTCATCCCAAGCAGGGAACAGGACTGTTACATCATACCAGTATGATCGTAATGCTTGGATCAATGAATATGCAAAAAGAAGAGCCAATGGGATATGTCAGCTTTGCAATGAAAAGGCACCTTTTGAAGATAAAAATGGTGATCCATTTCTTGTAGAGCATCATATCATTTGGTTATCCAGAGGAGGTGAAGATACAATCAAGAATACCGTAGCCTTATGCCCTAATTGCCATAGTAGGATGCATGTACTTGATGAAGATACAGATAAAAAGAAGCTATTCAAAGAGGCAGAAAGAGAAATTGACTAACAATAGGTATTACCTGTCTGTCCTACAATACAGGCTCAAAGAGAATATATGAACACAACTGAATTATTGAAATTGTTCTCAACAAACGACTTCTTATCAGAGGTAGAAAAGAAGCTCTTGAACTGCATTTATTTCACCCATAACTGTAAAGCAACTGCTCCTCAATTGGCAAAAATGATGGGATATAGTCATTTCATGCCAATTAACGGAATTGTTGGCAAATTAGGAAAGAAAATTGCCAATGCACTCAATATACCGTTAAGACAAAGAGATGACGGAAGTTTTGCTGGATGGGATGTTATATTCAAAGGAGAATACTTAACTAATGGATTTCAATGGACATTGAAAGATGAAATAATATCTGTATTAGATAAAATGGATTGGATTTATTATGATAAAATAGCAGAAGAAGAAACAGAAACCACTGAATATGATTTAAAAGAGGGTGCTGTAAAACAGATTTTCATAAATTCTTATGAAAGAAATCCTATTGCCCGAAAAATATGTATAGAAAACCACGGTTATTGTTGCACTGTATGTGGTTTTGATTTTGAAAAAATATATGGTGAGATTGGAAAGCAATTCATACATGTACATCACTTAATTGAAATATCGAAACGTGGAAAAGAGTATAAAGTAGACCCTACCAAAGACCTATTACCTGTCTGCCCTAACTGCCATGCTATGCTACATATGAAGACTCCACCATTATCAGTGATACAGTTAAAGGAGATGATGAATGCTCACAGCATTTGGGTTTAGTAATGCAGATGTGCTTGATTGAGTGAATACGAAGGAGAACTTGTACAGAATGGTTGTCAGGAACAAGAAGAATAAAAATAAAAAGAAAAAAGAGCCAGATGAACAATATCTGTCTTATCATGTTGTATTTTTCATGGATATTCTAGGGCAAAAAGATAAAATACGAAACTTAAGATCCCTTCCAACTAATGAAAAAGAAGAAGATGTCATTGAAATCCTAAAACAAACAGTAACAGTTGTAAGAAAAACACGAGAATTATTTAAAACGTTCTATAATGCATCTTTGAATACACAAAGTCATATCCTGAAAATTCCTAAAGAACATAGAAACGATTACCTTAAAATGAGAAAATCAGAGTTAAAATTCCGTGGATTTTCAGACTCATTAATTATCAGTGTTCCGATGAAAAATGATAACGAATATTGCACTCCTATGAACGACACTTACACTGCCCTGCTTGGGGCATGTAGTATGGTTCTAGTATCTCTTGCAATGGGTCACCCGATCCGTGGGGGTGTCGATGTTGGTCTCTGCATGGATATAGAACCAAATGAGATTTATGGTGCAGCTATTGAACGTGCATATTCTCTTGAAAGTAATTTTGCTGAGTATCCTCGTATCTTGATTGGAAGCACATTACTCTCATATCTTCATGCAATAAGTGATCAGGTATCCGAAACTCCATTCGGAAAAATGGCAAAAAGCACAGCCGATAGATGCCTGAGCCTTTTAGCCCCTGATATAGATGGGCAAATAATCCTCAACTTCCTTTGTGAAGAAGTCAGAAAGATTGATAAATACGAAGAAGAGATTATTCCTCGTGCTTACAACTTTGCCTTTAAAGAATATGATAAGTACATGAGTCTTGATAACAGAAAACTAGCAAGTAGATATGGGAGGCTTCTATCATATTTCAGTTATCAACTTGGTGAAAAACGGATTGATGAGATTCTCTCTGCAGATACATAAATGAATCATTATGATATTAAGATATTAATGTGTAGTATCTACGATCTGATCAGATAGGTGGTCACTATTTTGAAGGACGTCTGACCATGTGGCAAATATTTGTAGATGAGTGTAGACAATGCACTCGATGCAAGAGTGATGGGCTTTTAGATCCAAATGCATTTCCAATCCTGATGAAGAATCCTCCACGGTCTACAGATATCCTCTTCATCCTAGAGGCTCCTAATAATGATGATACATACAACCCAAAGAAGGGATATCTAACCGTAGAACCAGATACAGATCCTTCTGGTCGGCTCTTCCATGACCTGTTTGTTAAGGAGCTGCAGTTCCCCATCGAAGACCTTTTTGTGACAAATTCTGTGTTGTGCCTTCCTGCATTTAAAAAAGGCAAATACCCAGTGACCTCCCTCCAACAGTCAAATTGCAAAGCTATCCTTAGTCACATGATTGATGTTTTCAATCCCCTTGTAGTGTGCCCTGTGGGAGGCAAAGCCCTCATAGCCACGAACCATATGAGTAACCATGGGTACAGAAAAATGGCTACTTCGGTGGGTAAGCCGACTTTGTGGTATGGACGTACCTTATTCCCACTATATCACACGAGCTGGCTGGCTAGAAACCCACGATACGGAAGGACTGAAGACAGGCAACGGGAAGATTGGAGAACCTTACGGAGTGTTTGGGAAAGGCTGAAGGCACAACAGTAGCCTTTACCAGACTGTTAGTGATGCCTGTTTTAAACTATATGATGAGGAGGAGAAGTAATGGATAGAAAGGTCGTTAAGCCTTCTCGTGATGCTCATAGTGGTAATGCCTTTATTACCCAAAACTTCATTATTCAAACTGCTTTATAGTTGAAGGAGTGGAAATGAAAATTAATCTTATATTTAGTAGATTGTGCAATTTAATTATATTCATAGTTTTATGTGTTATTCAGTCTGGAAAATTACTAGCAGCCCCAGATCTTCCTGATGATAATCTTTCATATCCAGTACTCTTAATATCTAAAGATAATACAGGAAGTGGATTTCTTTATAATAAGTCTGATGCCTCATATTTAGTTACAGCAAGACATGTTCTATTCAAAGAAACCTCTGTACAAGTTGGAAATAAATTTCTGATACCAAAACCATTAATACGAAATATTTATTGGAAAGAAGTGCAAGAAGACAAAAATACAAAGGAATTCAACCTTAATTTTTTAGGTGTTATGTCGGAGAACGAAAGAGATGAACTTATAAAGAGTGCTCTGAATCCTGACAACTACAAGGAAACTGAAAGAGATAAAATATCAGATAGTTTCAATAAAACTAAGGCAGCTATAGAACAACTTTACAAACAGTCTCAGCACCTTATACTTAAAAACGAAAGAATATCTACTATTTCATATGTACCTAAAAAATTTGGTGAAGGAGTAAATGAATACGAAATTCAACTATCAGATCTTTTTATAAAGGGACTTGTTAAATACCACCCATCAAAAGATGTTGCATTCATTAAAATTGGTATTCCCCAAACAATCGAAGGTCAAAGGAAGATAAAGTTACAAGAAGGTGTAGTAAAAAAACGTGGTACTGGTTCTATTGGAGTAGGCTTTGACAGTGTTAAATTGTTAAAAGATGTCATAGTAGGTAATCATGTGTATGTTTTTGGATATCCATCGTCAATCACTGCAATAGATCCATGGATGGATATTAAATTGCCCCTACTCCGAGGGGGTATTATAGCTGGGAAGAATGAGGATCTTAATGTTATCATATTAGATTGTCCCATTTTCTTTGGTAACAGTGGAGGACTAGTGATTGAAGTTGAAAGGACGTCACTTACCGATATTAGATTTATGGCAATAGGTTTAGTGACAAACTATGTGCCCTATTTAATAGACTGGAAACAGAATTCTGGATATTCGGTGGTTGTTCCAATGGATTTTGTTGAAGAATTAATTTCAGGAAATGTAAAATAAGAGATAAACTTAAGATCAAGCCTTAACAAGCTATTGTGCCATTCGTAACGGTTAATACATGCACAGTAACAGGAGGTAAAGTAATATCATGTGTGGCAGGTTCATCCAGATATCTGATCCTGAGAAGATAAAGATCAGTCTACCTGACCTGGAGATAGATGATACTGTCCTGGAAAAGTCAAAGCCACACTACAACATTGCTCCTACACAGGACATACTCACAGTGTTGAACACAGCTCCTCCTAAACTCACATTTACTCACTGGGGACTGATACCTTTTTGGGCAAAGGATAAGAAGATCGGGTACAAGATGATCAATGCCAGAGCTGAAACCCTTGCAACAAAGTCATCCTTTAGAGAACCCCTCAAAAAACGTAGATGCATTGTCTTTGCTGATGGATTTTATGAGTGGAAGAGTGAGAATAAAATGACGAAGACACCATATTTTATTCACATGAAAGACAACGAGCCTTTTGCATTTGCCTGTCTATGGGATCATCGGACAGATAAGGAGACTGGGGAGACCATCAACTCAAGCACCATCATCACTACCGATGCCAATCCTCTTATAGGAGAGATCCATAACAGGATGCCTGTCATACTTGAGCCTGATGCCTTTAAGGTATGGCTATCTTCTGACCCTGTGCCACAACAAATACTGTTGGAATGTCTCCATCCGTATCCACATGAGAAGATGGAAGCATATGAGATCACAAAACTTGTGAATTCCCCACGGAATGATACTCAAGAGATTATCAACCCAGTTTGAAGTACACTGAAGACTGTTAATATCATAGTATTAGGTTCAAGATCTCTGGTTGAGTGTCTGGATATGGGACGAAGAAATCAATAGTTTCATTTAATTCTTATTAATATTATATAATAAACTTACAGTTGAAATGAAATGTGCAATAAAGGGGATTATAGATGTCTCTTATAAATTGCCCAGAGTGTAACCATCAGGTGTCAACATTAGCAACAAGTTGCCCGAATTGTGGTGCCCCAGTTGCCAAAGCTGATGATCATCAAGATGTTGTAAAGAAAAATGAAAATATTTTGGAAACTAACCTTTCATCATCTGTGAATGGTACACATTCAATCTTCCAGAAGACACTAACTGAACCTCCCATCAAATTAATACCCTTTATTTTAAAATTTATAGGGGTATTTATAGGGGTATTAATCATTACTTTTATTTTTAGTAATCATAAATCACCACAGCAAGAATCAGCTAATCAAAAAGAAACAGCCATCCCGTCAACAACGGACGATGATAATTCTAGCAATAAACCCAATCAGACATATGAAAAAGTTGTATCTTCCACTGGTGCTGTTGAGACAGATTTCGATAAGATGACACCGGCAGAACATTTAACAGAAGCCCAGAAAGCATTTTCATATGAAGTTGATACTAAACAACCTCGGTATTTTGATGAAGGAAAAAGGCATGTTGATGCTATTAAGAAAGAGGATAAAGGATATGCAGAAGCAACGAATCTACTAAAAAAGGCTAAAGAGTTTAATGATACAATAATTTCAGGGGAAGCTGAAGGTCGAAAGGCTGTAGATGAAGAGCTTACTAAACAACTCGGTCATACAGCCTGTATAAGGTCATGGGAATATAGTAGAAAAGGTTTCAAAATCTACTTTTTTCCTTATAATTGTAAACCAAAAGAAATTACTGCTGCTATTTTGACAGTCAGATATATATTCGAATCAAATAAAGCTAATTTTCCCGATATTATCACAGCAGACTTAGGCAATGGTGAAGTCCAATCATATCCTTTTTCAAATATTCCCACTCTTATTACAGAATAGTTTTATCTCAACGGAAAGGATATGCCTATGTCACCCCATGCATATTCAAAACACAGTTTGAATAATATCCACAATAGATTATAACTCGTTAGCATCACTTTACCCAAAGTGAAGATAACTGCAATGATGATCGGTTCAACAAGTCCTGAAAAACTGATGCCACACACAACTCTTTGCTCTTATTGTATGTCCCTAACCATAATCATGGCTGTTTGGTTCCCCGTTAAGCTCATATCATATCCATTCCTACCAAATTCAACTATCACTCTCACAGGAGAAGGAACAGCCCTTCAACCTGTTATTTGATTCTCAATCCACCTGAGAGCATCATCAGGACTATCGAATTCCTTTCTGTTGCTCTCTTCATGCCCACTGTTGTGTATTGAAGCCAGATATCTATCACCTGTCAGACCTTTCTGCTTGTGGATATGAGCAATGAGTTTATCATCACCATAGACTCCGAATGAAGACCCATCACTGTTTGAAGCCTTTAATGCAATCATTCTTATCCTCTCATCAGAATAGCTATCTGTTCCTCATTACATCTATCACATCATGGGGTGCTACATGACTGAGGTATCTGTCTGTAGTCTGCAAGGATGTATGCCCAAGGGCTTTCTGGATTATAGGCATGGGTACACCCTGTTTGGCAAGTTCCCATGCACACGTATGCCGTAGGCCATGGAAGTGAACCCTTTTGTCTATTCCTCCACGTTCCTGCAGTCTTTTCATCAAAGCCCTCACATAAGCATCACACATAGGCTTGCCATCCAGTGTACAGAAGATAGGTACCTTATTGCTGAGCTTCAGCTTTGTTCTCTTATCAAGCCATCGATCAAGAGCCATGCAGGCATCTGGAGGAAGACCAACTGTACGTGCCTTGTCTCCCTTTCCATGCAATACACGGAGAATACCTTTGTCTGTCTCCACATCTTTTGGGCACAGAGCTAGGGCTTCCGAGAGTCTGAGTCCGGCCCTGTAGCCTAGATAAAGCAATGCTCGGTTGCGGATTCCTGTTGGTGCCCTATTGGATGGGGTCTTTAATAACACAGTGATCTCCTCAGGAGTGAGTACCTCTGGAGGATATTTTTTACCCTTATTTGCTGGTGATTTATTTGCAGCCAAAAAGCACCTCCAAAACACGTTATAGTTACGGTATTAACTATTAGCGTAGCTATATAACATACCCATGAGCTTGTAAAGTGAAAAGCGTAACTATTTTGAAAATATTAACAATGAAATATTACAAGAAAATTGGCCTTTCATGACCTATGTGATGATCCAGAATGATCAATTATTTATGAGTTGGGGGTTTCTTGCTATGACTAATGAAAAGAAGAAGATTATGGTTACAAATATTCAATAATCAAAAAGCGTTGCACCTGGCACGAAATCTACAATTATTATACTGTTATTAATAAGAGCAATCTATTTCCGTATTAGATGAAATAAATTGACCAAGTATTAGTAGATTATTATCTTCTAGACGCCTAACTATTTGATTTATTATAAATTATCAAATGGTATTGACATTGCATAACAAATCAATAGGTTAGGCTATCGCAACATTCACCTTAACTGATGGGAAAACCTAAGCACCCATGATTCAATGCATCTGAGATGTATGAATCTAAACTATTATTAAGTTGGAGGATCATCTATGGGCACATCGAAGAGTGTGTTTATTATCCGTTCAATGTTTGTCCTTTTATTTATACTTGTGCTTACAAGCTGCGGTGGCGGTGGTGGAGGCGGTAATACACCTTCCAGCGAGGGAAATGATAATACAATTTTAGCATCACAAGTGATTGGTTCCACCGGCGGTATTATAAAGGTTAGTAACTCAGGAAGTCCTTTATCAGGTCTTCAGATTGAAGTCCCTGCTGATTCAGCAGAAGAGGGTACTACTTTTGAAATATCACGAGCAGATACAGCAAACAAGCCCGCCGACAACAATAAAGAAGCATGCGAACCGTTTCAGGTAACTATTGATAAACCTCTTAAGAATTATGTTATCATAACATGCCCCATCGATAACACAATTACTCAAGATGAAATCCTGAAGATATATACATATGATAAAGTGGAAGGGGCGTGGAAAACACTGCCGATATTAGACCTGGATCTCAATCAGCACCAGTTGAAATATGTTATTACATTTTCTTCATCCACTGGTTCAGATACAAACACTAGTTCTTCTATATTATCCTTATCAGCGCTATCTAGTAATTCATCAAAATATAGCTCTTTGAACTGGGTCAAAAGAGTCATGAATCCAATTTCCTCTTACCCCAATAGCAGAACAACCAATTTTCAGTTCAATAGAGATAAATTTAATTTCATAAATTCTAAATCCTGGCTGCAAAACCAGGGCTTACCAGATGACGCAACAGATGGGTTATGTGCAGGTATGTCTCAGTTTTCAGTCTGGTATTATCTAACTCAAGTAACAGACAAGGTTAATCAACAATCTGGACTCAGCACTAAATGGGAACCTTGCAAAGCAGCATGGCTTGCTTTTGATGTTCACCCTCTAGTAAATAAAACAACAATAGATGATATTTCATCAGGGATGAACTTGAATCTAACCAATATAAGCTATCTCATGAATAGTATTGCCACAGGAAAACCAGAAGTCTTGAGAATGTCGAAAAGTTATTACCCAAATGCATCATCAGTTCATGATATAGTAGTTTATGGTTATACTAAGCAATCAGATACCTGGATAAAATTCGAATGCTATGATCCGAATGTAGCCACACCAACTACTGTAGATGCCAAACAAGATGTACCATATATATGGTCCATGACATACAATTCAACTATTAAACATGGAACTGATCCAGGTACTGTGCAATACACTAATATTATACCTGATTATAGGGGGAATGCCTTTAATAATGATTTCAACAAATTGTTAACTGCATATAATAATGGATTCCCTCATATCTCTGCAAAGATCACTTCACCAACTCCTTCATCTACTACTATAACTGAAGGGAAATCGGTTAATTTCCAGGGTGAGAGCGGATGTGCGAGCAATTTGATATATGAATGGAATTTTGGAAGTGCTGCACCAAATAGTTCTGCACAGCACCCTGGATTAATTAAGTTCAGCAAATCAGGGACTTACACAGTAACTTTTAAGGTGGCAGATAATGTTTACTCCTCAAGTGATTCCGTAATAATTAAAGTAAATCCACTGACAACACCTATTGGCTCGTACACCATTTCCGGCCGAGTAACCCTTAACGGGACAGGATTGGCTGGAGTAACGGTTACATGCACTGGGTCGGGCTCTAAATCAATCGCTACTGATCCGAACGGTTACTATTCTTTCTATAATGCAGGGAATGGGACCTATACGCTAACATTCTCTAAAACAGGGTATACATTTACTCCTGACAGTGTATCAGCAAAAGTTAGCAATGGGAATGTAACGGTTCCGGTGATAACAACAACTACTTCCTCTCAAAGACATTACACAATCATAGATCTTGGATGTCTCTCCGGTGGAACTTGGAGTGAGGCATCGGATATAAACAATGCCGGACAGATTGTGGGTCGTTCAAGCATAGCAAATGGCCAGACACGTGCCTTTATATACATCAATGGTACAATGACAGATCTCGGGACACTCCCTGGAGGGTTCTCCAGTGATGCCAGAGGTATAAACAATCTCGGACAAGTGGTAGGCTGTTCATACCATGTAAATGGTGCAGGAACAGACAGCAGGGTATTTCTTTACAGCAATGGCTCAATGATGGATCTCGGCACATTAGGAGGAACCTACAATAGCAGGGCGAATGGTATCAATGATAGCGGTCAGGTGGTTGGTTATGCACACACCACAGCAAATCAGACTCATGCCTTCCTTTACAGTAATGGATCGATGAATGATCTTGGAACTCTCCAGTCAGCAAATGGTTTCAGCATAGCTTATGGCATCAATGACAACGGTCAGGTTGTAGGTTACTCAAGCACCAGCACATATGAGCATGCTTTCCTGTATTACACTGGGATCATGACAGATCTTGGTTCATTATCTGTCAGTTCCTATAGCAATGCCTATGCTATAAACGATCTGGGGCAGATTGCAGGCGATTCGAACAACCACGCATTCCTATATAGTAATGGTACAATGCTTGACTTGGGTACTCTACCAGGTGGGAACTTTAGTCTTGCCAATGACATAAACAATATGGGTCAGGTGGTAGGTTGTGGGGGAATATCAGGAACAGACAATGATATTGCCATCATGTATATGAACGGTGGAATGATCGACATGAATACTCTGATTGACCCGAGCTTGGGTTGGACTCTTTATTCTGCTAAAGCAATAAACGACAGTGGGCAGATCGTGGGTATCGGTTCACATAATGGCGTGCAGAGGGCCTTCCTCATGAGCCCGGTCAATTGATCTAAATGTGACTAAACAACATTAATATTTAATATAATGAAGAGGTATGAGGCAGAGTCACTCTTAACTCTGCCTACTTTCAGGACCAGAGATAACTTCGATATATTTCTGTCCAGAATCATAAATATAGAACCATAGATTTCTGCGATAACTTGGCGCTTTCCAAATGCCGTAAAGCTGATGACCTGCTGATGTTATCTATGCCAAGATCCGCTTCATTACTGACCACGCATTATGGCACGAACTTTATAATATTTTCATGCTTGTAAAACCAATGCTTCTTTTGCGTAATCAATGGGTGCTCATATGAAATAAGAGCTATTCATTTATAAGAGATCTGCAGTTCAACAAATGAAAAGGCAGAGCCATGATTGACTCTGCCTATGATCATCAATAGTATGTATTCATTTATAAACTAGAAAAAACCTACTGAACCTTATAATGCATATGAACCCAATGCCAAAGAGAGCGAGGAATGGTAACTGATTAACAGTACCATTTGATGCTATGGTCGTTATGAAACACCCACCACCACCGCCATCACTCTTATTTTCTTCAGCATTTGAGACAAGCTCAAACTCCACGGTAACAGTATGATATTCATTCATAGTCACCATATTTGTATTTTCTTTGGATGCATCATTGTTCGTACCTGTCCATGCTTTCACCTGGTAACCTGAATCTGGTGTTGCAGTAAGGCTGACTGCCGTGCCTTGTGCATATGGACCAGAGGATGGAGAGGCTGCAACTGTTCCATGGCCATTGATAACAGAAAGATTAAGGGCATAAGTTGCTGTTTCAGGAGTGGGGGTGGGATTGGGAGTAGGTGTTGGAGTAGGCGTAGGTGAAGGAGTTGGAGTAGGATTCGGATTTGGATTAGGGGATGGTTGAGTAGCACCTGTGCCTGAGCATGCTATAGTATTTGTTCCACTCGTAGCATTCGAAATGACTGTTATTGTTCCACCATAACTCTGTGCAGCAGTCGGTGCAAATGTAATTGCCACAGGATGTGAGCCACCGGCTGAAATCGCTCCGTTCCATAGCCCGCTAAAGACTGAAGGATACGTGATACCTGAAACAGTCAAATCACTACTGCCATCATTATAAATAGTCAATGTCTTCGTTCCTGTCTGTCCTACGGTTATATTACCGAATGACAGATCCCCTTCTAACCTAATGATCGGATTAGGTGCTGGGACACCTGTGCCTGAGCATGCTATAGTATTTGTTCCACTCGTAGCATTCGAAATGACTGTTATTGTTCCACCATAACTCTGTGCAGCAGTTGGTGCAAATGTAACTGTTATCGATTGATATCCGCTAGATGCTATTGTGCCACCATTCCATGATCCATTAAAGCCTGAAGGATATGATAGGTTATCGATTGTTAATGCACTATTACCACCATTGTATATTCTTAATATTCTTAAAGCTGTTTGACCTACGGTTACATTTCTAAATGTTAAATCGCCCCTTAACTCTATTATTCGTGATATTGGAGAAGCTGTAGTAAAACTCCATAAGTTCCCCGTAACAGTTCCAGAAGAATTTCTTGAATCAATACGCCAAAAATAAGTTGTATCACTACTGAGAGGACCGTAGGTGCTACTGGGATTTTCATAAGTATACGTGGTCGAATGTCTGTATGCTGGGTCTGTTGAAGTGCCAAAATAAAAATCATATCTTGTCGCATTAGGAACTGGATCCCAGGTAAGATGGTGAATGTCAGGGGCAACATCTGTTGCACCATTGGAAGGGGTAGGGTTCGTTGCCACCCCTAATACAGGTATATTTATAGTGTACGTTGCTCCTAAATTCGAACCATTGTCCATTGCCTGACATGTCAAATAAACAGAAGTCGTCGAGGTGTCTATTGTTCGAGTGATCTCAATACTCGAACTATTCGATGTTGGATGCATTGTGAATCTCGTTATTATATCGTTCTCTGATTCAAAATGATACTTTATATAGTGAATCCCGGAAGTTATATCTATTGCGGTAATAGTTACATACAATGTATTACCTGATCTTGAGGCCGTAACTGTGCATGTTGGATAATCTATAACAGAATCACTTGTTAAATTTGTGCTGGTTCCACCAACACGGCCACATTGTACTATTGGAGCAGTAGCAAGATTAGGATCAGTGACTAATGCACCATATAAGTGATAATTGTTATGCTCATCACACCATTCTGAGCTGTGACTAATATCATGGTGTGCACCATTCAGACCCCATACACTATAACTAGAATCTCCCCAACCAGGATATTCATAGCAATATTCAACTACCCCATCACATCTTGTTTTTGATATTCTATCCGGTGTTATAGTTCCTGATGTCCCAGGAGTGTATTCCAAACAATCATACCATGTATAAGTGATAGTATCACTTACAAGTTCAAGTGCTGTATCAACTATTTTCCTTCTAGCAGTGAAATCAATACTATGATAGCTATTTGTATAAGCACCCCAATATGCCAAACTCCCATTATTGCTCATGGATGAAAGACTATTTGAACGTATATTTGTAACACCATTATGAGGGCCTATTTCAATAATTCTTGTTTCATCAAGATCGCTAACACCAATATATATTGCAGCATGGCCAAGCCACGAAGCTAACGGAATACCCCAAAGGTTAATATCATTTTCCCTATAAACAGCATCTCCATACTCTTGTCTTTCAGTGTTCCCTGCAAAACAAATATTCAGAAGGATAAATCCACATAGAAAGGGTATTATTATAGAAAAAATAACTAATAATCTTCGTAGTTTAGTAGTAAACATAAATCCTCCCATTAATTAATTTAATGGTGAATCAATTATATGGCCCTGAATCACTATTCCAGTTGCTTTTCTATATAACATGTCCCAAGTCTTGCTATATTCATCTTTCCTTGGAACTAATTTAATAGCTTTATGACAATCTTTCTTAGTACCAATAGTATATATTGATGCTAAAATAAGATCTTTTTGTTTTGCTGAATCTACTTCAGGAAGAAGATCCATCAGCATATCTCTGGACATCTGAACATCTTCTGGACTATAAAAATATTGCGTCGCTTTTATGGCATCATTTAAATTAGTTGATTCCTTGTCTGATAATATTTCAAAAATTATTTTTTTCTGGTATCTGATTGCTACTCCGCTTGAGCCAGTATCAAATCTATCAGCCTTGTCAACGAGTATATGTAAAGCTTTTTCACCGCCCAATCTACCAAGTGAGATTACAGCACTGTCATAAACTCTTGAATCTTCAGTCTTCCCCAATACTTTCCCAATAATGGGAACAGTATCCAAAGCTCCTAATCTGGCCAGCGCCAAACTTGCTGCACGGGAGACTTGTGGATTTACATGATCGTCATTGCTAGTAAGTAATTCTGTTAGACTTCTTTTTGCATCTGTGTAATGAAGCCTTCCAACCCCATCAATGGCTAATGCTCTTATTTCATCGGGTTCTGTTTCGTTTATATATAGGGTATTGAATAATTCGCAATGTTCATTTAGTTTTTGTGTATCAAGGCCTCCTTCGCTTTGAATAGTTAATAGAGTAGTATTATAACAGATTAGGCAAGATCTTCTGACCTCGAATGGTACATTGTTCTCTTTAAATGTCGTAGTCTTACATAGATACAATATGATATCTTGTGTTCCGTGTTCAACTTTCCTTATAGTTGCATCAAGTAATTCAAAAGCAAACTGTCGGAGTATAACAGTTTCATTAATATCCTGGGCTAGCATTATTATTGGTTTGACACTCTCTCCCCCTCTGCAACGACTGATTATCTCTATGCCAATCCCATATCTGAGAACATTTAAATCATTCTTACCTTGGAAGATATGTGCAAGGTCCAAAAGTTGTTGGATAGTTAATGTGTGCAAATATGATTGAAATTTATCAGGAGTATTAATCAGTTTTCTTATATCATCTTCATCAAATCTATTTTGTGAATTACTAAAAAGAGTTGCTAATATGGATGCCCCATTGCTTGCTGATGAAGATTGATCTTTTGTGGAGATTAAAGAACTAACTATCTTATTTAGGTATTTTGATTTAACAGATATACTATCAGTATTAAAGGTTACATACACAAAAGTGAATAATGTTATTATAAAAACAATAATTATAGAAATAACATTATAATATTTTCTATCCATAATTTAATAAGATTAATGAAAATAAGGTTATTGTTATGCCCATTGAAGATCCTTCATAGGATGCTTGGTTACATTAAATTACATATATTAAACTTAATATATAATTGAATCATAATTATAAGTCAATAGTATTGATATTAATTAAGAATAAAAATTGTTTCTTCTTTCACCAAAACTAACTTTAAATAATGCCCACAATAGATTATAACTCGTACTCGCCACTTTGCCTGAACTGTTGCTTTCTGCGATAAATTGGCGCTTTCGAAAGACTCTAAAATTGATGATCTTGTTTTAAAACATACGCAGCAAGCCTCTCTATATCAGACCATGTATTGTGGCACGCAATCTACAGTTTCACAATTTTCATAGTTTATTGCCTTGCATATACCTGGATATACTGCAATTGTGCTTTAGTTAATAATTTTGATATACTTCAAAAGTGTAATATACTCATTGTTCGGCCATTGATATAAGAAGGAGGTTGTATGGGCGAGTTCGTTGACAAGAAGCAGGAATTTGTCTTCACAGTATTCTCGGAGATGAATGATCATATTAGGGCAACAGATGAGAAACATGTATTAATTGTATCTTTTTATATAGCCATGCTTACAGTCGTTTTTTCCCTTTCAATGGACCGACTCACAAAAATAGAATGGGATAATTTTTTTTTATGTAGCTTCGTTTGGCTATTGGGAACGTGTGTCCTGGTTTTGCAATTATGGTATCGTGCATGGAAGGAGCACTATTTAGAAGTATGTTTCAATATTGCTGCTGAATTTGATATAGACGACAAGTTTCTACCATTTTGCCTTCTGGCGTAGCTTTCCCTCCTCCTCCTCCACAACCATAGATTACAGCAATAAGAAGGATTACTATGAAGTACATTAACTTGGTATTCATAGAGGCACTCCTCTGTTAGCATACTCGAATAAATAATCTTGATGGGAATAGCAGGGATGAATATATAGATATAGCAATTAAAGAACTGTTCGTCAATCTAAAATCTATTAATCATGGAAGGTCTTAATTGTAGGTTTCTGCGATAACTTTCTGGTTTTCAGATACCCAAAAACAGTTGATCTCCTTATCATACCTACGATTATCAACACATCATATCAGAGCCAGTCACAGATACGATCTCTCTCATTTAAGACCTCTGATTTAAAAATAAACCTGCCCTTACATATCTCTGAGCTACAGTTATAATTCCTTCATCAACACTACTCAACCCTGGATGGTCGGTAAATCTGCATGGGTACCGATCATCTCAGGATCAATATCAATCACTATTCATCCTTTGTATCTGTAAGTTCATCAAGGACAATGTCATCATCAGTAATCAGAAACTTTTGAGAATGGAATCTTATCTATGGTTTTGAAAATCCCAACTCAGTTCATTACTTCATTTCTTGGAACCGTAGGATTTACTCTTGTCGAAGAATTTTATGTAATTCTTGTATATGATCCAGAATCCTGATAGGAAACCCAGCAACATGAGAATAACGGTGAAGATAGGGTAGGTACCAAAGTGACTGTCCAGATAGATGCCAAAACCCAGACACACGACAAGGGACAGAATCACAGAGATTCCCATGGTGCTTAAATCAGCCATCGTGAGGTACATTTTCTTTGTTTCTTTATCGTCAATTCTCAACAGCCTACCCCCAAAAAAAATTTAACTCATTATTATACTATACTACTTAATCACTATTCATCATCTGTATCTGTTTGCTCATCAAGGTCATTGTCATCAGCATCTACAGCATATTCAGCATCGACTTCACTAACAACTTCTATCACATTATACATCTCTTCCCACCGAACACAGCAATATTCTTCTATTATTAAGGAAATTAATTACCCATATTCTCTATTAGTTATACTACTCTGTGTATCTAACCTATTGATATATTGTGAGTCACAACGCGGCATATTTATTGCATTTATTATTCTTTTCAGTTGTATTTTGCATCCACGAAAAATGACATTGAGGAGGTATTTATGAAACTACAGTTAACCCAACGCATCAACTCATTCAAAACTATTTCTATGCTACTCTTGCTTATATTGACCATTCCTTTGTCCGCCCAAGCCATACCGTATCTTTACAATTACATCAGTCCCATTATAAGAGGAGAAAGTAATCCAATACTGCCTTGGTATGATGAGAATGGCAATCCTATCGAAAGTTACTTTCCAACAACATCCCCAGCTGCCGGAGACCATCTAACGCTTTCATTCATCTATGATGGAGATATATCATGGGTGGACGGGGATTATGTAATCTTTAGAGAGGTCCCATTTATTATGACCGTGGGCAGTCTCGTCTTTGCCTCTTTTGACCCAAGAACGTCTGAAGCAAGATTATTCGCTAGCGATATTGGTGGAGACGGTCTTCCTGATGCGTGGGGCGCATACATTTCTATGAACACGCCGCAAGGTCGGTGGGATATCAGCAGCGATTATAGCCGGTATGGTCACGAAAATATAGTTAGCTACATCGATAAAGACGGAAGACAAGGGCTAATAACTCAACCGTTTGATTACTCCGGGGTAGGCACTTGGACACGAACCCCATTAGCACCAGTCCCCGAACCCGCAACCTTGCTTCTGTTAGGATCAGGTCTTCTTGGTCTTGTGGGATTCAGGAAGAAGCTAAAGAGATAACTTTACATTTTTATTAGATGCTAAGAGCAGGGTCACTATCAGGCTCTGCTCTTTTTTATTTCATGCTAAGCAAACTCCAGAGTGATGATTTATGCAATATATTGGCGCTTTCAAAAGACACTAAAAGCGATGATCTAGGGCTGAAACATACGAAGACTAACCCTACCTGCCAGAGCGTGCCCTATAACGAGAGCTTCAATACAACGATTTATCAATATTACTCTTAAGGGGACATTTTAAAAAATCTTGATAAAATTTCTGCTTAGGTGTCCCATCTAGACCCTTGATATTTCAAAACTAAAAATTATAGTAAACAAATACTCTTATCCAATTTTATTTTGCATCCACGAGTAATCTAATTGAGGAGGGTTCACTATGGGTAAACGAATTATTCTATATGTTGCCATTCTGTGCGCAGTTGTATGTGCAAGTCCTGTCTATTCAATGCCACAATACAATATCATAGATCTATCTCCCGTTATATTATTTGAGCCAACAGACATCAACAACAGCGGTCAAGTTGTGGGTTTTACAGCAAATGGAGAGGGCGATCAGAATGGTTATCTCTATAGCAATGGAGCAATAACCGAAATTGGAGCTTTCCAGCCAAGTGGCATTAACGAGAACGGACAGGTTGTGGGTACTGCAAGAGGACCGAGTGAACGTTCCTGGGCTTTCCTCTATAGTGATGGGGTCTTGACCAACATTGGAAATCTCGGCGAGACCGCATTTGATACCGGCCCTGCCTCCATTGCATGTGGAATCAACAACAGCGGTCAAGTTGTGGGTTCCTCCCGCGCAATGAGTGGGGATATGCATGCTATCCTCTACGAAAATGGGGTCATGACCGACCTTGGAACTCTCGGCCAAGGCGAGTCCCATGCTATGAGTATCAACGGAAGCGGTCAGGTAGTAGGTTATTAATTTTTAAATGCTTTTCTGTACGAAAATGGAGTCATGACCGACCTTGGAACCATGAGTGGAACCACTTATTCCTATGCCTTAAGCATCAACGACTCCGGTCAAGCGGTGGGGAATTCCAGTATTCCCTACCCCGACGTTAGTCATGCAGTCCTCTTCAGTAATGGCACTGTGACCGACCTCGGTGACCTGCCAGGGGCCACGAGTAGTTGGGCCAACTGCATCAACAACTCCGGCCAGGCGGTGGGGTTTTCTGGTTCCCACGCCGCCCTTTTCGATATTAACCATCCGGGCACTGTGACCGACCTCAACAGCCTCGTCAATGCAACGACAGGCTGGACGTTGGAAAAGGCCACGGCGATCAACGATGTCGGGCAGATCGTTGGCGTTGGCAGTATAAACGGGCAATCTCATGCATTCCTTCTGACTCCCGCCCCAGTTCCTGTTCCCTCTGCAGTGTGGCTCCTCGGCTCCGGTCTGCTTGGACTTGCTGGGTTCAAGAAGAAGCTAAAGAAATAACGTTATAGTTTATAAGAAAGTCAAATCAGGGTCGATCTATGGCCCTGCTTTGACTTTCATCTTAAGTAAACTCAAGAGGATAGATCTCTGCAATAGATGCATACTTTAAGGCACAAAACCGTTAATCTCTAAGATTGCAGAATATGAAGCGTTTGTCTTTTTTACTACAAATACCAACGCAACCTCCCACAGATATCGTATTATAATATTTGTTATCAAATAGTTAGCTGACATTGGCATGAATAGGAAATTCAATTACCGTGATGAATAATATCTATATTCCGTATTGGTTTCGGTCGCCAATATGCAAATTCCTGCTAAATTAAATCAAAAAGTTTCATTTTTTATTTTAACTGGAAATCCTTGAACACCTAGGCCAGGCCAGTGAACAGGTGGATGGAAAAGAAATACTTTAGTGCCAATACAATTTGAAAGACTGCTGGAATCCCATTTTGGAGCTAGCTCAGCATAAATTTATTGGTCATATATCGTCAATAAATGGACCATATAAAATATCTTCACCATTCTCTCAGTCTTAAAAATACTCATCGGTGCATCATCTCCTTCTTTACCTACTGGTACAACTCAAATGGGTAAGGTTTCCCAGTGCACCTACACATTGAAGGCTTTAACCTCACACTTGAGCAGGTTGCCATTCTGCGAGTGAGGCTGATGAAGAAACCTTGTGTGCTTATCCTTTTCAGCAGACTTCCTTCGTCCATCGTGTCCTCCTGTGTTGTGTGAAGAGTTTCTTCTTTTCTTTTGGGAGTCCTACTCACCTTCATGAAGGATTTTCCTTTTCCTTCTGGATTTGAAATCTTCTCATAAAAGAAATTTTTCACAGCAAATCGGAGCCAGGATTTTTTTTCGGCTTCACTTTTCCGTAGGAAAAGACAACTGATACTCATACTCATACTGATTCCTTTATATATGTGTGTTTCAATTTTCGGCTTATATAGAGGAATCGATTTAATTAAAATAATAAGTGAATACAGATCATTAAAGAAAGCTCTATTGTAAGCTACCACTGGTAGCTTACAATCAAGTTCAAAGTAGCTTACAATAGAACACAGCAAGTAGGTTACAATGAAGCTGTCTTTTTCAGCAATTTTTCGCTTGTTATTTTCCATGTTTTTTCAGCTCTCGGTATGGGTTGAAATTCTCTATTGCCTCCATGCACACGTGATTTTTCCCCATGAACCAATGTATGGAGTGATTATTTTTGGGACCACCATCGGCCCAATAAATTGTATGATTAATGTAACCGATTGCATACAGTGCTGGATGCTGTCCTGTGCCGCCCCCGACTCTTTTAATGAACCCCACGCGCTCCATCTCCCGCAGGTAGGACTTCAGTGATCGTGTGCTCAGATCGATGATTCCACCAAGCTTCTCATAGTTGATAGGCTTGCAAATGACCCAATTACTATGCATGACAGTGCCTTTCTTGGTGGTGTGCGTATGCTCAGCTATATTTAGCTCGCTCATGATAGATCCTGCCTCGCGTTGGTTATACCGATGATCGGGGTCATGAAGCCATACGATGAGGAAATACAGGTTGTTGTAAAACTTGTTCTTTGTATCATACCTGTGCTTGTAGAGTTTGCGGAGTGAGGCTGTGCCATTGAAAATTCGAAACAGGGTTTTCCGTCTTTTTTCCAAGATCTCCGGCTTGTACCATGCTCGATCCTGCCACTCAAAAATGTTCTCCAAACGTGCAATGTCATCTATTGGCTTATCGTTATCCATTGCCATCCCCCCCGACTGGGTAATTTCCTGACGAAGGTAAGAGACGAGAAGGGAGATGTCAGGAATCCCCCTTGTCGGCCTGCAGGACCTATCCCGCCAATGCTTATAATCTGGTTCATCATTTTCCCATCTTGATTTTACCAGATCCGTGGGACCATTCGTTCTCTTCAACGGTAAGGATATTAGCTATGAAGTTGCAAGAACCCTGTCTATTTGATTCTTGAGATAGTCTATGGTTGTGCACCTTGATATGAAAATCAGTCTGTGGTACTTGTTTTGCCAGGTTATTGGCGAGAAAAAGATGCTTGATTACATAAAAATTGCTACTGCCAACTTTCATGCATGTTCCGGTGAGATCGACATCATTGCAAAAGATAACGAAATGATTGTCTTTATTGAAGTGAAGTCAACAACAAAAGACACGATGTTCGGAGATCCCCTCGAGTGGATCCCGGTATGGAAGCAGCAAAGGATCATAAGGGCCTCCCTTGCTT